>DASTWM010000470.1:0-8140 GCA_035765855.1 Roseiflexaceae bacterium | reverse complement strand
GTAGTCAGTCAATGAGATGCTTCACTTCGTTCAGCATGACAATGCTCGTCTTGGATGTAGCCACAACCATGATACGCAGCAGGCCGTGGTGTGGTTACACGGTTGCAGATGGAGGAGACAAGGAGACAAGGAGACAGAGAGACAAGATGACAAGATGATAATGGTTTCTGGATACATTTCATCTTGTCATCTCTTCATCTGGTCACCTTGTCACCCCCTCACCCGTTCACCCCATCACCTCAGCAGCTCATACCCCGGCAGCGTCAGGAACTCGGTAAATTGCTCGGAAGTTGCCAACTGATCGAATAGTTCTGTCGCCATGTCGTACTTGCCTGCGTTGTAGCGCTGCTCGCCGATCGCCTGCCTGATCTTGTCCAACTCCTCATCGGTCAATTGGCGCACAAGCTCGACCGTGACCTTGCGCCCGTCGTCGAGCACGCCTTGCGGGCTGTGGATCCACTGCCAGACCTGCGAGCGCGAAATCTCCGCCGTTGCGGCGTCTTCCATGAGGTTGAAAATTGGCACCGCGCCCTGCCCGCGCAGCCAGGCCTCGATGTACTGAATCGCCACGCTGATGTTCATGCGAAGGCCCTGCTCGGTGATCGGCCCTTCGACAAATTGCAGCAGATCCGCCGCTGTCTCATGCACATCCTCGCGCTTGCGGTCGATCTGGTTCGGCTGCGGCATAATCCGGTCGAATACCTCTTTCGCCACCGGCACCAGGCCCGGATGGGCAACCCATGTGCCATCGTGGCCGTCGGTTGCCTCGCGCTCCTTGTCGGCGCGCACCTGCGCGAAGGCGCGCTCGTTGGCCTCCGGATCGTTGCGCACGGGAATAAAGGCCGACATGCCGCCAATTGCGTGAATGTTGCGGTGGTGGCAGGTCTTGATCGCCAGCAATGAGTACGAGTGCATGAAATGCGTGGTCATGGTCACCAGCGCGCGGTCGGGCAAAATGAAGTCGGCTTTGTTGCGGAACTTCTTGATGCAGCTAAAAATGTAATCCCAGCGCCCGCAGTTCAGCCCGCCTGAATGGTCGCGCAACTCGTACAGAATTTCGTCCATCTCAAACGCCGCCAGGATCGTCTCGATCAGCACCGTTGCGCGGATCGATCCCTGCGGCACACCAAGCTCATCTTGCGCCATGACAAACACATCGTTCCACAGCCGCGCTTCCAGATGGCTTTCCAGCTTGGGCAGGTAATAGTATGGGCCGGAGCCGTTCGTCAGCAGATTCTTAGCGTTATGGAAGAAGTACAAGCCAAAATCGAGCAGCGAGCCGGAGAGCGCCTGCCCGTCCACGCTGATGTGCTTCTCGTTCAGGTGCCAGCCGCGCGGGCGCACCAGCAGCACCGCCGTCTCATCATTCAGTTTATACTGCCGCCCGTCGGGGTTGCTGAAGCTGATCGTGCGGTTCACGGCGTCGCGCAGGTTGATCTGGCCCTGAATGGTGTTTTCCCAGTTCGGCGTGTGCGCATCCTCAAGGTCGGCCATGTAGATCGTTGCGCCAGAATTGAGCGCATTAATGACCATCTTGCGGTCGGAGGCTGGCCCGGTGATTTCGACCCGGCGGTCTTGCAGGTCGGCGGGAATCGCGGCGACCGTCCAGTCACCGTCGCGCACAGCTTTGGTTTCCGCAAGAAAGTCGGGCATGGTGCCGCTATCAATCGCCTGCTGGCGGGTGGCCCGCCGCTGAAGCAGATCCTGCCGCGTTTGGTCAAAGGCGCGGTGCAGCTTTGCGATGAACTGCAAAGCCTCTGGTGTCAAAATCTCTGCGAACTCCGTCGATACAGCACCTGAAACAACCACGCCGTTGGGGTAGCGAGCGCTTGCGTTGCTCATGGAATCACCTTTCTGTTTACGACCTACTTGCTGGGAGTAGATGACGTACTGCGCTGTCGCTGCTTTGCTATTGTAGCAATTTCATTACAGTCTTGATATCCAAGCGAATATCATCATGGTGCAATGCTCCCGGATATATTACCATCTTTTAGGCATGACCTCGAACACGCCGCTCATGATCAGCGATGTTGGCTGGAGACCAAAGTTTGACAAGGTGATTACAATGGGCTATACTTCATAGCAGTCGGGGCGTGGCGCAGTCTGGTAGCGCACAGCGTTTGGGACGCTGGGGCCGTGGGTTCGAATCCCTCCGCCCCGACCACAACTTCATAATGCCATCATTTCCCTTCATTCGCGGCACGCAACTTGCGAGCGATGGTATGGAATTGCATCAAATAAGCGCAAAGGCGAGTGTTTGATGCATCCATGAGTCAGCTTCGTTCGTAGTATTGAGTGAAGGGGCATTTCTGCATGTCGCAAAACACCCCGTTGACAAACTGTAGAGCGCACAGTATACTCAGTCTATAGCTGCAGTATCGTGTCGCACCTTCGATGAACTACCTGCGGCGTGCTTGACCCAGATCGTTGAGCACAACAGACTCAACACTATCGAGGGCGCGGCTCTTCCTGCAAGGGAGGGCCGCGCTACGTCTCTTTAGGAGGGGCAAGAATGAAGGAATTAATCGACGAGCGCAATGCCTGGGCCATGGAGCGCCGAGACCCGAATGAGGTTGAAGACGCCGATCTGGGTGCGCTGCCTGAGGATACAGAAGAAGCTGAATCGGATGAACTTGTCCCAACGACCTTGCAGGCGCAGTTGGCGCAAGAGCCGAGCATGGACTCGGTCCAGCATTATTTGCAGGAGATCGGGCGTGTCTCGCTGCTGAATGCTGCCGAGGAGGTCGAGCTTGCCGAGCGGATCGAGCGCGGCAAGGCAGCGGCGAAGCGTTTGCAGGCCGGCGAGGAGATTGCCAACCCGCAGCTTCGGCGCGCGCTGCTGCTCGATGTGCAGAGCGGTGAGGACGCGCGGCGGCACCTGATTCAGGCCAATTTGCGCCTGGTGGTAAGCATCGCCAAGAAATACATTGGGCGCGGCCTGTCGCTGCTGGACCTGATCCAGGAGGGCAACATCGGCCTGATGCGCGCGGTGGAGAAGTTCGATTATCACAAGGGTAATCGCTTTTCGACGTATGCGACATGGTGGATTCGCCAGGCCGTCACGCGGGCGATTGCCGAGCAGGGCCGCACCATTCGCCTGCCGGTTCACATGAGCGAGTCGGTTGGGCAGGTCAAGCGCGCGGCTGAGCGGCTGTCGCAGGCGCTGGAACGCCAGCCAACGGCGGAAGAAATTGCAACCGCGCTGGGCCAGTCGGTGGATCGGATCGAGCGCGTCCTGGAAGCGTCGCGCCGCCCGATTTCGCTCGAAACGCCGGTCGGCGAGGATGGCGAGCACACGCTGGGCGACTTTTTGCAGGACGACGATGCGACCACGCCGGGCGAGTTCGCGTCGCGCCAGTTGTTGCGGCGCGATCTGGCAAGTGCGCTCGATCATCTGAGCGAGCGCGAGCGGCGGATTATCGATTTGCGCTATGGGCTGGTCGATGGTCAGCGCCGCACGCTGGAAGAAGTTGGCAAAGTGCTGGGCATGACGCGCGAGCGGGCGCGCCAGATCGAAGCCGAGGCGCTGCGGCGGCTGCGCACGCCGGAGGTCGGCCAGCACCTGCGCGATTACCTTGAATAATACGCGCCAGATACATTCGGGCGGAGCAAAAGAGCGGAGCTGGATCATCGGCTCCGCTCTTTGTATGAATGTTTGTTTATCTCTTTGCTGCACGATATACATCGTGCATTTATCTTGAAAGCGTATGATGTTCTCAGTACAAGAAGCATCAGCAGGACACACGTATGACATCAACTCTCACCTTTCAGCACACCGCGCAGCCCAAAGCTCCGCGTTGGATCACGACCGAGTCGGGGCTGCGGGCATGGAACGAAATTGAGGCATGGCGGCGCGTGGCCGCAAACGCCCTGAGCGTGCAGGATCGCCGCCAACTCCTTGCTGAGGCGGAGCAGTTGCTCGCGCAGCAGCAGTAAGTTCACCATGAGAAAAGCTCCGGCGCGCACGCCAGAGCTTTTATTTTGCCCATGCCGAGCTGTGGGTAAGCCCGCGCTTCATACTCGACCGGCTCGCCATCAATGCCATACATCACCAAACCTTCAACTGCCTTCTCATCCCCTTGCTCAGGCTCGTGCAGCGCGCCAATAAAGTGCTGAGTGCGTGCTGTGCCATGGCACCTTTCGCAAACCAGCAGCCTGTATTGTTCGTAATCAATAATAGCGATAATCTCCATCTCGCACTGGTAATGGTGGAGCTTAGTGTATGTTGTACAATACAAAGAGTACATGGTGGTATGCTTTGTGACAATATCACCAATAAACAAACGAGCAAAGGATTGTTAGAATTATCATGCGTATTGCAATGATCAGCGCCCATAGCAGCCCGCTTGCAACGCCTGGCGGCAAAGAGGCAGGCGGCATGAATGTGTACATCCGCGAGCTAAGCCGGGAGCTTGGACGCCGTGGCAATCAGGTTGATATCTTCACGCGAACGCAGGATCCGGACGCGCCGCTGCTGGTGTCACCTGGCCGCAATGTGCGCGTGGTGCACATGCGGGCCGGGCCACCCGCGCCGTATGATAAAAACTGGCTGCTCGATCATCTGCCGGAGTTTGTCAACCATGTGCGCTGTTTTGCCGACGGCGAGGACATCAGCTACGACGTGATCCACAGCCATTACTGGCTTTCGGGCGAAGCCGCAATTGCTTTGCGCCGCGCGTGGGGCGTGCCAATGGTGCATATGTTTCATACGCTCGGGGCGTTGAAAAATCGCGTGGCCCGCAGCGCCGAAGAGCGCGAAACGCAGCAGCGCGTGGCGATTGAACGGCATGTGGCGGCTGAGGCGGATGTGCTCGTCGCCGCCACGCCGCTCGACCGGGCCGACCTGGTGTGGCATTGTGGCGCTGAGCCGCAGCGCATCGAGGTGATTCCATGCGGCGTGGATGTGCAGCGCTTTGCTGTGCGCGACATGGCAGCGGCCCGCGCGGCGCTCGATCTGCCGCCGTTGCCACACCGCATTGTATTGCTGGTCGGGCGCATCGAGCCGCTGAAGGGCATCGACGCATTGATCGAGGCCGTGGCACTGTTGCGCCAACGCCATCCCGAATGGAGCGAGCGCCTCGTCGCGCTCGTGGTTGGCGGCGCAAACGAGGGCGAGCGAAGTCGCTGGAATGCCGAGCAGCAGCGGCTCCATGCGCTGCGCGTCAAACTTGGCGTGGAACAGAACGTGTGCTTCCTGGGCGCGCAATCGCAGGAGCGCCTGCCGCAGTTCTATGCGGCATCCGACATTGTCACCATGCCGTCGCACTACGAATCGTTCGGCATGGCGGCGCTTGAAGGGCTGGCGTGCGGTCGCCCGGTTGTCGCGACTAATGCCGGCGGGCCGGCGTACATTGTGGAAGATGGCGTGAGCGGGCTGCTGACGCCGCCGAACAACCCGTCCGCGTTAGCTGACCAGGTCGAGCGCCTGCTTGCGAATGACGCGCTACGGACGAACATGGGCCGGGCTGCCCGCGATCACGCGGCGCGCTTCAGTTGGCCGATGATCGCCGACCAGATCGCGCAGGTGTATTGCCAGCTTGTTGGGCAGCAGAAGTGCCGCGCGGCAGGGTGATAAACAAGTTGACAAGGAACTAGAGGAACTGGGAATCTGAGGAACTGAGCAAGTCGCAGGGTGCAGAATCCTTTAGTTCCCAAGTTCTTTGTTTCCTTAATTTCTTAACTCAGCGGCCATCAGTTCCGCGCATGTCAACACCGCCGGTATCCATTCTTCGCCGCCGTCCTCGGCGCTCCAGCACGCCGACAGCACGGCGTTCACAACGCCCCATGCCGCTATGCGCTGGCGGTCAAAATCAAGCTGTTCGGCGAGAATGTCGATGCGGCGCGCCAGCACGCGGCCCGGCTGTGGCATCTGCAACAGCTTTGGCAGAGGGTTGTGCAGCAGCGCGCCGACCTCATATTCCGGCTCGCCGACGATCCCTTTCGGGTCAATCGCGAGCCATGGCTGTCGCTCGGCCTGCAAGATATTGTCGTGATGCAGATCGCCATGGAGCAGCACCTTGCCAGTGGGCGCGGCAAGCAGCTCGCGCAGAAGCTGTTGGGCCATGGCGACAAGGCGTTCAGGCAGCGGGCCAGTGCCGCCGTCGAACATGTTCCGAATGTTGCGTAGCGCCTGCGTCCAGCGCTCAAGCGTTGGAAACGGGTGATCGGACGGCACGGGACGCCACAACTGGCGCATGACGCCTGCCGCGATCACGGTTGCCTGCTCGTCATCGTCCATGCCAACCAGCGTCGTCCCCGGCTGGAGCCGCTCCAGCAGCAGCGCGCCCTCCGCCGCATCGTGCTCCAACAGGCGTGCAATGCCATGACCATCGTACAGCCGCAATGCTTCAATCTCGCTCATGAGTTCCGGGTTGGGAACACCAAGCTTGAGCACTGCTCCGCTGCCGTCGGCGCGGATGGCGGGCGCGGCATAGTTGTACGACAGGTTCGGGAATGGCGGCAGCACGCGAATCGACCAGCGCTGCTCGCATGCAGCAATCAGCGCAGGCAAGTTCTGAAGCCACGCCGCGCCGTCCTCAAAGGTCGCGGTGACGGTGTGAATGAAGTGTGGATTCATAGTACGTTCATGGGAACTTGGGAATAAAGGAACCCAATGGATGATAGATTGAAAAAAGATTAGGAAAGCCAGTTCAGGCGGCCCTGCCCCGCGCAATCAGCAGTCCAATAAAGACGCTTACGAACAGGATGGCGATAAGGAACCAGTAGGCGTAGCGTAGCCAGCCGGCGCGTGTCGAACCGCGCACCGCCCAGAATAGCGCCGCCAGCGCGCCGAGCAGGAGCGCCGAACCAATGCTGGTGAGGGCTGGCATGCTCAGGAGCGACCCCGCCAGCACAGCGGCATTGCCAAGATTGAACACGGCCCATTCACCGGCCACCATGCGACCGGACGGCGGCTCGGACGTCAGCAGCGCTTGCCCAAACCCAAGCGCGATCTGTGCCACGCCCACCACCAGCACGAGATACGCCACCGCCCAGGAAGCGAGATAGGATGGCGCGCCTGCGGTTGCAGCGGATGTCATTCCCCCCGCGATGATGACAATGCTGCCGGTGACGACAAAGGCTGCGGCGCTGGGCCAGCGCTGCGCCAGATCACGGGGTTCAAACGATCTCATGCGATTTTCCATAGCGTACACTTGCCAGGCAATCAGTCCCTTGGTTAGATCATGTTATCGACAGCGTTATTGTAGCATATTGGATGCGCGTATGAACCCGCGGCGGTGCCACCGAGCAGATCGGGAAGCGGCGCGGATGCAATGGAGAAACTGGCGCTGTATTGACAAATACTGAGCAGGACGATTGGGCTGAAATAGGGTATTGGGCTGCCCACGAACAGATACGATGGATAGTTTGACGGAGTCGCTATAATAATTGCTCATCCGATCCTGCAAAATGTTCGTCAGCATGCGGGTGTCATGCAACCTCGTTCACACGCCCAACCACAAATTTCAGGTAGCGCCCTTCGGGAAAGCAGGCCGGAACGGGGTGATCGAGCGGCTGCCCGGCTTCATGAATAATCTGCATGCGGCGGTCGGCGCTTGTGCCCGCCGCGGCGAGCACCTCCCTGAACGCTTCCGGGCCGACCTGGCTGGTGCAGCTTGCCGTCGCCAGCAGACCGCCCGGCTTCACACAGCGCATGGCCAGCGCATTGAGCCTGGCATAGGCGCGCTGGGCGGCAAAGCGGCTCTGTTTATTTTTGGCAAAGCTCGGCGGATCGAGGATGACGAGGTCGAACCGGCGGCCCTGCTCGACGTAGGCATTGAGCAGCGCAAAGCTGTCCTCGGTGACAAAGCTGTGCCGCGCCGCGTCGAGATCGTTGAGCGCGATGTTTGCGGCGGCAGCTTCGGCCAAGCCCTTGCCGATGTCATTGCTCACCACGCTCTGCGCGCCGCCACGCAGGGCATACAGCGAGAATGCGCCAGTGTAGGCGAAACAGTTCAGCACTGTTCGGCCCGCGCTGATGCTCTCGACATAGCGGCGGTTCTCACGGTGATCAAGGAACAGGCCGGTCTTTTGCCCGCCTTGCAGGTCGGCAAGGAAGCGCAGGCCATGTTCAGTCACCACAAGCTCGTCTGGTGGGGCGACGCCGCGCAGAATTCTGGATGACGGACGATGGTCGATG
>DASTWM010000469.1:0-5840 GCA_035765855.1 Roseiflexaceae bacterium | reverse complement strand
TCTCTGGCGTTTGTCGTGCATCCGTCATCCGTCGCTTGTCAGACATAATGTCATCCTTTTCTTAGCCAGCACGAGGCAGGAGTATACCTCAAACGGGCTCTTGTGAGGACGCATCTCTTACACAGCTTATTTTACACTCTCCACGCCGCTCCGCGCCGTTCAGCATGACATGGCTAGTCTTTGTCAGCTTTGTTTTCCATGTCACCCTGAATGAAGTGAAGGGTCTCAATGAGTCCTTCAACGAGCTGCTTCACATCCGTTCAGCATGACATGGTTAGTCTTTGTCACCTTGTTTGTTCATGTCACCCTGAACGAAGTGAAGGGTCTCAATGAGTCCTTCAACGAGCTGCTTCACGTTCGTTCAGCATGACATGGAAGTAAATCAGGGCAGGTCTCAGACCTGCCCCACATCATCTCCTTCGTGTTCTCTGTGCCTTTGGGGTGTGCTATGGCTGAGGCTGCGATGGTGTAGGCCGCTGCCGCCGCTCGGGGCGGCGCTCGCCCAGCGCAGACAACTGCTTGCCGAGGTCTTCAAGGCTGGCGAGGTTATGCACTGGCAGAAAATCATCGACGTAGGGCAGCGCGGCCTGGATGCCCTGCGTGAGCGGCTGGTATCCGGGGCTGCCGAGCAGCGGGTTGAGCCAGATCAGGCGGTAGCACGAGCGCTGCAAGCGCCCAATTTCGCGCCGCAGCAACTCAGGATCGCCGCGATCCCAGCCATCGCTGATGATCATGACCACCGCGCCACGGCCAAGCACCCGGCGGCCCCACACATAATTGAACTCCTTCAGCGTTTCGCCGATGCGCGTGCCGCCCGACCAGTCCACCACCTGCTTGCTCACATCGGAGATCGCGTCGTCGATGTCGCGCTGGCGCAGCATGCGGGTGATGCGTGTCAGGCGCGTACCGAACACGAACGCCTCGACATCGTGCAGGCCGTTGGTCATGGTGAAAATGAATTGCAGCAAAATGCGGCTGTAGCGGTCCATCGAGCCGCTGATGTCGCACAGCACGACCAGCGGGCGCTGATGGGTGCGCACTTCGCGCCAGCGCAATTCCAGCGGCTCCGCGCCGTAGCGCATGTTGCGGCGCAGCGTCCGGCGCATGTCCAGCCGCCGACCCGTGCGGGCCGGGTAGCTGCGGCGGGTTTTGCGCTCGTCAATCCGCCATTGCATGCGCCTCATCAACTCCTTGCAGGCCTGCACCTCTTCCCATGAGAACGTGCCGAAATCCTTCTGGCGCAGCACTTCACTTGCGGTGTAGGCCCGCGTCAGGCCGACTTTTTCTTCTTCCTGCTCGTTCTTCTGCGGGTCGTCGCCCGCGCCGGATTGATCGTTGCGGCGCTGGCGCGGCAGCCGCAGCGGGCGGCCCGGCACCTTCACCTGTGGCAGCGCCAGGCGCAGCATGTCGTTCTCCGGCAGCCGCCAGAAGAACTCGAACGCCATGTCGAACAGCGGCAGGTCTTCGTGGCGGCGAATCAGCGTGCAGCGCATGGCATCGCGGAAATCCTCGCGCGCGGTCATGGGCACGTATTCCAGCGCCCGCACCAGCTCAAGCACCTGGCCGGTGCCGACATCTACGCCCATTTCATGGAGCAGGTAGGTGAAGGCCAGCACATGGTCAAGCAGGTGGCCGTTTGTTTGCTCAAGATTATTCATAATGACAATATGACTGAGTGACAAGGTGACAAGATGACAAGATGAGAGATATCTTTCATCCTGTTATCTTGTCATCCTGTCATGAATGTCAGGAAGCGCGAGCCTTGTCTAACAACTGGCGCGTGACGTTGCCGCGCACCTGATTGACATCGTCCTGGTACTTCAGAATTGCGCCCAGCGTGTCATCCACGGTGTCGATCGTGAGCATCTGCGTGTCCAGCGCGACCAGCGCCTCGGCCCAGTCGAGCGTTTCGGCCACGCCGGGCAACTTGTACAGGTCGATCTTGCGCAACTCCTGCACAAAGCTGACGACCTGCCGCGACAGTTGCTTCGACGCTTCAGGCACCTTGGTTTCGACAATCCGCAACTCTTTATCAAGCGACGGATAATCAATCCAGTAGAACAGGCAGCGGCGCTTCAGCGCGTCATGCACCTCGCGCGTGCGGTTGCTGGTGATGATTACGATTGGCGGATGGGCGGCGCGCATGGTGCCAATTTCGGGAATGCTGATCTGCCAGTCCGACAACAATTCGAGCAAAAATGCCTCAAATTCCTCGTCAGCGCGGTCGATCTCATCGATCAGCAACACCGGCGCTTCTTCCTGACTGGCCTCGATGGCCTGAAGCAGCGGGCGCTTGATCAAAAACTCCGGGCTAAAAATATCAGCAACTATCTGCTCCCCGTTGTTGCTTCCAGCCGCCTCTGCCATGCGAATCTGGAGCATCTGGCGGGTATAATTCCATTCATAAATCGTCGTGTTAACATCCAGACCTTCATAGCACTGGAGCCGAATCAAACGCCGCCCGAGCATGTGCGCCAGTGTTTTCGCTATTTCTGTTTTACCAACGCCAGCCTCACCTTCAAGGAGTAGCGGTTTCTGCAATTTCAGCGCCAGAAAAATAGCAGTTGTGAGCGGACGATCGGCAACGTAGTTCTCTGCGGCGAGTGCCTGCTGGAGATCATCAATTGTGGCAAAATTCATACAGTCCCTGTTCTTGAACCGATATAGATGCGGAAAAACTATCTTTCTATTGTAGCACAACTGAAGCCATACATCCCTTGACAGAAGGCTCCTGTTCCAACGTACAGGCCTGAGCAGTGCAAGCCTGTGCTACACTATACGTGTTTTGAAGCAGCGCAGAGAAGAAAGTAACGCCTCTCATGACCACTATCGATTCGCGCGAGTTCCGGCGCACCATGGGCTTGTTTGCAACCGGCGTTACGGTGGTGACGGCTGAGGCAGATGGCGAAATCCACGGTATGACGGCGAATTCCGTCACCTCGGTGTCGCTCGACCCGCCGCTGGTGCTGGTGTGCGTGGATCGGCGGGCGCACATGTGCGGCATTATCGCCAAGGCCGGACGTTTCGCCATTAACATTTTGAGCGTGCATCAGGAAGCGGTGTCGCAACACTTCGCGGGCAGCCCCGGCGACGTGGCGCTTCCATTTAGCAGCCTGGATGGCGTGCCGTCGCTTCCCGGCACGCTGGCGACGATTGTATGCACGACTCATGAGGTGCTGGCGGGCGGCGATCATATTATCGTCCTGGGGCGCGTGGATGTCACACAGCAAGCGCCCGAGATGCCGCCGCCGCTGCTGTATTTTGCGGGGCGCTACGAGCGGCTGGAAAAGGAACACACTGCTGCGTTAAACGGCCATGGTGCAGCAAAAAGGCGTGCCGACTGAGAGGCCGCGCTGCCGTGGCCGTTATTCTGGATTGTTGACAAGCCACTCGCCAACCACGCGTTCAAAGCCGGTACCGCGTTCGGTGAAACCAATCCGCCGGTAGAAATCCTCTGCATCGTCGGTGAATAAATAGACATGCTGACCATGTAAATCGTGCAGCAACACATCAAGCATTGTCCGCGCAATGCCCCGGTTGCGATAATCGGTCAACGTCCACACATCTACCACATACGCATTGCACACACCATCGGAGAGCACCCGCGCCGTCCCGACAAGCTGCTCGCCGTCGTACGCAATGCAGGTGCCAAAGCTGTTGCGGAACGACGTTTCGAGCTGCGCGGGCGTCCGCCCGTTATCAAAATCGTCGGCTTCGAGCACCGCCTTCATCGCCGTCCAGTCAACGCCATCGAGGTCGCGCCTGTACGTAATTGCCATGGCTTTCCTCCCCATTCTTAAACCAGATCATGATAAAAATCGTACCATGGATGGAAATGAAAAAGCCTCAAACCATCTGGTTCGAGGCTTTGTGCTGTGGAGCCGGTGGTCGGACTTGAACCGACGACCTGCTGTTTACGAAACAGCTGCTCTGCCAACTGAGCTACACCGGCACACAAGCTGCGCGTGCGCAACACCTGTATTCTAGCATAGACCAAATCTTTTCGCAACGTCGTTTCCGAGGTAAGATACCCTGTGCATGCAGGCATGATCGTGTTGAAGTGACGAAGGAGCAGCAATGGAAATTCAGTTCACGCCCTGGCGCATGGCGTATATCAAAAGCGACAATTCATCAGCAACAAATGAATGTGTGCTGTGCCGGCTTGGACGCGAGGAGCCGGGCGTCGAGAACCTGGTGCTCTTTCGTGGCACATCGTGTTATGTCGTGATGAATCGCTACCCCTACAACACTGGACACCTGATGGTAGCACCCTACGAGCATACCTCTGACCTGCCGGGCCTCGCGCCAGAAGTGGCCGAGGAGCTGTTTGATCTCACGCGCCGCTGCATTACGCTTGTTGGTCAGGCGATGCAGCCGGATGGTTTTAACATGGGCATGAATCTTGGCAAAGCGGCGGGCGCGGGCATCGATGAGCATCTGCATATGCATGTTGTGCCACGCTGGGGCGGCGACATGAACTTCATGCCAATTATCGGGGGCGTGAAGTTGATTCCAGAAGCACTCGACCAGACATACGCTCACCTTTATCCTCTGTTTGCCGCGCTTAAGGAATAGCAATTATGTTCTTTGAGCGCATGTTCCTCAGCATAAAACAGATATTTTTGCTCATTTTGAGCAATAGCAAAGAAACATGCATCCAAATGACAACTTCTTCCGAAATATGATATGACACGTTTACACAAATAGTGTAACGAACACGTTCTAGGAGGAAGAAATGGCTGAGAGCACGAGCAAACAAGGCCTTACGCGCCGCAGTTTTTTGAAGGGTGCGGCAGGTGTCGGTGGCGGCGCGGCATTGGCGAGCTTCGCGGGAGCATTTGGTATCAGCACCGCCAGCGCGGCGAATGATGACACGCAGACGATTGCGAATCTGGCGGCCACGGCGGAAACGTTGGCGATCACATTCTATTACGCGGCCATCACTGGCGCGAAGTTCAGCGTGGATGCAGAGGCGCTCAGATACCTGCGCCTGGCAATGGATGCCGAGAAGTATCACCTTGACATTCTGAACTCGCTTGGTGGTAAATCGCTGACGCAGCAATTCTACGTTCCCGCCACCGTGCTGACGGACGTGAACACATTTGTGAAGACCGGCCTTGCTGCTGAGACGGCCTTCGTTGGTGCCTATCTGGCGGCAACCCGCACGTTTGCCGAGGCCGGCCAGGGCCGCCTGGCAGCCACGACGGCCCAGCACGCTGCCAGTGAGTTCCAGCATCTCACATTGATCCGTGACATTGCTGGTCTGGTGCCGAACGATCTTGGCCTGCCCGCGCCGATTTATTACAATGTTTCGGATGCGGTGCCGACGCTCGCGCCGTTCCTGAAGGGCGGCAGCGGCTTCATTGGCCCGGTCTCGTACCCAACCACGGAGCAGTTCAATGCGGCGCTTGCTGGCGAGAAGACCAACCGCGTGCCGACCTTTACGATGGTTTTCTAAATCATCTTTAGCTGCGCGAGATGATGCGAGACAGGGAGGGCTGCGGCTCTCCCTGTTCTGTTCTTATCCAGCTGCACAAATGTAGCGTATATTAATACAATTTTTAGCTCTGCAATCAGCCATGGATAATGCCTGCTGGTTAACTGCGATATTCATGAGCCAGCATGGACATCCATATCATGATCATGCGCTGATGCCACACATCAGGTATAATAGCGCCTGTGCAACGTTTCAGAGGAAAGGCACAGTGCGTGGGCACAGTGAAGCAAAGCACCCCACTTGAGTCGTTGCGAGACGAAGAATTGCTTGTCTATGTGGTGCAGCGCCAGGAAGCCGCGCTCGGCATATTGTATGATCGATATGTACGGCTTGTGTATGCTGT
>DASTWM010000468.1:0-2008 GCA_035765855.1 Roseiflexaceae bacterium | reverse complement strand
CCATGCGATTCAAGACCCTGCCCCGCCCCATGTCGAAAGCATTCAACCACATGGTCGTTCACCATGCCGATCGCCTGCATGAAGGCGTAGCAAATCGTCGGGCCGACGAAGCGGAAACCGCGCTTCAACAAATCCTTGCTCATGACCTCCGACTCAGGCGTTTTAGCTGGCACCTCGGCCATGCTGCGCCATGTGTTCTGCCGAGGAGTCCCGCCGACGAACTGCCACACGTACGCATCAAAGCTGCCGAACTTACGCTGCACGTCAAGAAAGGCGCGCGCATTCTGGATCGCCGCCGCGATCTTGAGCCGGTTGCGGATGATGCCCGCGTCGCTCAACAGCGCGGCCACTTTGTCGTCGTCGTAGGCGGCGACGCGCTGCGGGTCGAAGTTGTCAAAGACCTCACGGTAGCGCGCCCGTTTGTTCAGAATCGTCTCCCAACTCAGCCCGGCCTGCGCGCCTTCCAGCACCAGAAACTCGAACAGCGTCCGATCATCATGCACCGGCACGCCCCATTCGGCGTCATGGTAGGCGATGCTGAGCGGCGTGCGCGCCCATGCGCAGCGGGTTTTCTCATAGGTGCTTATCATTTTTTCTGCCACAGAGATCACAGAGGCGACAGAGCATTCGTGCAGAAGCAATCGCAGTGTATTACTTTGTCATGTTGAGCGAAGCGAAACATCTCCTTGTATTCGTAGAAGCACAAGAAGATTCTTCACTCCGCCCTGCTCCGTTCAGAATGACATGGCACTGCATTGTTGCCCCTTCACCTTGTCACCGTGTCATCTTGTCAGCTCTCACCACCCCACTGCCGTGCCGTCGCAGCGCGCCTCGCTGCCAGCGACATATGCGCCAGACGGCAGTTGCCAGATTGCCTGCCCGCGCCCAAAACCACCGATCTCCGTTTCCACAACCACGTCATGGCCGCGCGCCAGCAGCCCTTCAATAATATGGCGCGGCGTTTCAAGCTCCAGCCGCACGGTATTGTCCTGCTCGACCCGCCAACGCGGCGCGTCCAGAGCCGTCTGCGGATTCATGCCATAATCGAGCGTATTGATCATCACCTGCGCGTGGCCCTGCGGCTGCATGTGCCCGCCCATCACGCCAAACAGCCCGACCGCTTCGCCGTTGCGCGTCAGGAAGGCCGGGATGATCGTGTGATACGGGCGCTTGCCCGGCGCGAGCACGTTCGGATGGCCTGACTCCAACACGAAGCCAGCGCCGCGATTCTGGAGCGAGATGCCCCAGCCCGGAATGACCACGCCCGAGCCAAAGCCCGCAAAGTTCGACTGAATCATGCTGATCATCATGCCGTCGCCGTCGGTGGCGCACAGATAGACGGTGCCACCCTGCGGAAACGCGCCCGGCTCCGGGAAGCGCGCGGTGTCGCCGATTACTGCGCGGCGCGTGGCATGGTAGGCTGGATCGAGCAACTGTGCGATCGGCACATCAACGTGCTCCGGATCGCCGATGTAGCGAAACGCGTCGGCGAAGGCCAGCTTCATGGCCTCGATCTGCACGTGGTAGGCGGCGGCGGAGTCATGCGGCAGACGCGCCATGTCGAAGCCCTCCAGAATGCCGAGCGCGATCAGCGCCGTCAGGCCCTGGCCGTTCGGCGGAATCTCCCAGACCGTGTGACCGCGATAATCTACCGAGATCGGGTCAACCCAGGTACTGGTGTGCGCCGCCAGATCGTCAGTGGTGATCAGGCCGCCGGTCTCGCGGGCGAAGGCCGCAATCGCGTCGGCCACCTGCCCCGTGTAAAAGGCATCCGCGCCCTGTTCGGCAATCATGCGCAGCGTGCGGGCATGGCCGGGGCTGACGAAGCGCGCGCCGACCATGGGCGTTTTGCCGCCGGGCGCAAACGTATCGAGGAAGCTCGCAAATTCGCGCCCGCGCCGCTGGCGCACAATCTCGACGCCGCGCGCCCAGTTCTGAGCAACAATCGGCTGTACCGGCGCGCCCTGTTCGGCATAGGCGATGGCCGGTTGCAGCACCTGCGCGAACG
>DASTWM010000467.1:0-18825 GCA_035765855.1 Roseiflexaceae bacterium | reverse complement strand
CGCGCGTTCCTCGCTGACCCGCAGCGCGCGCCGGATGCAAGCTGCGTGGCCCAACTCAGCGCGCCGACGTTCATCGCGCCCGCCAACACGCTGATGAGTCCCGGCATGCAGCGTCTGCTCGCAACGCTGAACGGCAACAATCCGATGCTTCTGCTGCCGCTGTTCGTGCTGCTGCTCGGCTTGCTCGTGCTGTTGTCGTTCATTCTTATCTGGCCGCTCGGTTGGCTTATTCGCCTGCTGCGCCGGGAGCCTGCCGACCGCCGACCAGCCGCCTGGATCGCGCGCATCGTCGCCGCGCTGGCCGGGCTGCTCAGCATAATCTTCGTGATTGGCGCAACAGTTGCGCTGTTCCGCACCGAAAGTGACAACAACATTGTGCTGTTCTTTGGGCTGCCGCACGAATACGCGCCGCTGTTTGCGCTGCCGCTGGTGGTTGTGCTGCTCGTGCCTGCCATGATCGTGTTTGTGGTGCTGGCATGGCGGCGCGCCTTCTGGTCAATCTGGGGGCGCATATATTACACGCTCCTGACGCTCGGCGCGCTCAGCGTGGCGGGTGTGCTCGTGTGGTGGCAGCTGCCGGGTGTGCTGTTTGGCATGTAATTCACGCAGCAAGATTACCTGATACCGACAACGCTGTAGTTTGAGCGGCGCGTCCGGTCGGGATCGGCGTGAATCTGCGTGCTGCTGAAGCCTGCCTCGACTAGCATGCGCGCGATTTCCGCGCCCGTATATGGACGACATTCCGGCGTGCCAACCGGCATGTCAGGATCGTGCTCGTTCCAGCGCTCTTTCGGCAGCACCGTCAGCGTGCATGTGCCGCCCGGCTTCAGCACGCGGTGCGCCGCTTCCAGCGCGCATAGCGGCTGCGGCCAGAAATAGATCGAATGAATGCTAAACACGTTGTCGAAGGCCGCATGTGCGAACGGCAGGTTGGCTGCATCGCCGCGCTGCAACGCGACGCGACCCTGCGCGATTGTCTGCGCATTACGCCGCCGCGCCGCGCGCACCATGGTTGCCGACGCGTCGATGCCGACGACACGCCCATGTGTGACTATTCGGGCAAGCTCCTGCACCGCAAACCCGGCACCACAGCCAAGCTCCAGAATGCAATCTGTTGGCTGCGCGTGAAGCAGCGCAACGGTCCACAGGTTTTCGGGTTGATGATCACGGACCATCCGTTCGCCAATCAAGCGCCCAACAAGACCTGATGGGCGGCGATATTGTCCATCGATGTACTTTTGCAGCATGCGTTGCCTCACGGCTATCACGAGAATTTATCTAACTGTAGCACATCCGTGTGACAGGTACCGCCGCATGGTTTCACATATCAGACACGCGCCGCTCAAAAATAATTTCCTCGCCGTCTTCTTCATCGACATGCGAGCCAATCTGTTGGAAACCAAAGTGCTGCGCGATGCGGAGCGAGGGCGTGTTGCCGGGGCTGATTGACAGCACAAAGCGCTGCACGCCATGCACATGCTGCGCCCAATCCATCATGGCGGCGCATGCCTCGCGCGCGTAGCCGCGCTTGCGGTAGGCCGGAAAAATGGTGTAACCCATCTCGACACCGCCGGGTGCCAGGTCGCGCAGGTAGTCTGGTCCGGGCGCGGTATGGAAGCCAATGTGGCCGATCATTGTGCTGGACGTGCGCAGCCCAACTGCGCGCAGCAGCCATGGTTGCAATTCGGCGTCGCTGCGCAGATCGTCCAAACGCAGTTGCATCAACCATGTTTCCTCGAACCACTCTGCGGGAACCGCCAGTCCAAGAATGTTGGACGCTTTCTCCCGGTCGCCAGCCAGGCTGGCTTCCAGAAATTGGGGCGTCATGGACACGAGATCCAAACGATCTGATGAAATCACTGCTGAGGACATGAACACGCTCCTCGCATCATACATTTGCAGAGAACCACAAGGTGTGGATAATCGTACATTGAAAACCACGCCTTGTACATAGCAGGACAGATATGCACATTGGGATCGACGCCAGCCGGATCGCCGTCGCCACGCGCACCGGCACCGAACACTACGCCTACGAACTGATTGCCGCGCTCGCGCAGCAGGATCAGCAGACGCGCTACACGTTGTACTGCAATCAGTTGCCGCGCTCGCTGCCGCCGCTCGGCCCGAATTTCGCGCTGCGCCGCATCCCGCTGCCGCGCCTGTGGACGCACGCGCGCCTTTCGGCAGAAGTGGCGCTGCACCCACCGGATGTGCTGTTTATTCCCGCGCATGTGCTGCCGCTCGGCGCGCCGCTCCAGCGCCGCACCCGCAGCGTCGTCACCATTCATGATCTTGGCTACCTGCATTTCCCCGCCGCGCACACCCGCGCCCAGCGGCTCCAGTTGCGCCTTTCGACGCTGTGGAGCGCCCGCGCGGCCTCGCACCTGATCGCCATCTCGGCGGCCACCCGCGACGACCTTGTGCGGTTCACTGGCATTTCCCCAACAAAAGTCAGCGTCGTGCATCATGGTGTGTCGCCGCGCTTCCGTCCGGTCGAGGATCGGACGCAGATTGCAGCAGTGCGCGCGCGTTACGGCATTACTGAAAATTATGTGTTCTACGTTGGAACAATTCAGCCGCGCAAGAACCTGCTGCGCTTGATCGAAGCGTTTGCACAGGCGCTACCCGATGCGCCATCGGGTCTGCAATTCGTCATAGCCGGCAAACGCGGCTGGCTGAGCGAGGCCATCGAGCGGCGGGCTGCCGAACTGGGCGTGGCCGAGCGGGTACGCTTCATCGGCTACGCGGACGACGACGACCTGCCGGCATTGATCAGCGGCGCGCTGGCCTTCGTATTTCCGTCGTTATACGAAGGGTTCGGCATGCCGGTGCTGGAAGCGATGGCATGCGGCACGCCAGTGCTCACCTCGACGACCTCCTCGCTGCCGGAGGTGGCGGGCGATGCCGCGCTGCTCGTGCCGCCCGACGACACCGCCGCGATTGCCGCAGGACTCAGACACCTTTTTGCTGAGGGCAGGCTGCGCACTGAACTCCGCGAACGTGGTCTCCGCCATGCGGCTCAGTTTACATGGGAACGCTGCGCAGCGCAGACCCGCGCCATTCTTGCGAGCATGGTGTCAGATGTTTCTCAGCCGCGCGCATGAGCAATTCAGGGGCTTTATGCTATAATTGCTGTGCTCTCGTTTACCTTTCGCATTGCCACATCCGGAGTCTCGCATGCGCCGATTGCTGACGCGATCCTGGAACGCGCTGAGGTCTCAATCAGGGCTGGGCGCGCAGGTGGCGCGCATCAGCATTGCTGACCGGCTTCGTTGGTCATATTTAATTTCGTCTACCCTGCCACTGTTGATCGTTGGCGCGGTGTTGCTGCGCATTAATGCGACCGCGCAGGAACACAGCGTGTATTCCGACCAGAAGAATACCGCCAACGCGCTGACGCGCAGCATTGCCAGCTACGTCAGCGATATTCGCCAGCAATTGCGCGCCTACATGCTGGTTGTGCGCCCGGGAATCACCGGGCGCGACCAGTGGCAATCCGATGCGATTGGGCTGCAAATCCGCAATTATCCCAAGATTATCGCCATCAGCATCATTAATCCGGATGGCCAGCAACTGATGGAGGTGCGTAACCAGCAGCCAACACCTGACAACAAACTGCGCAATCTCGGTGCCATGCCGAGCGTGAAACAGGCACTGGCGGGCAAGAGCAGCTATTCCGACATTACGGAAAATCAGGACTCGGCTCGCACCTTTACCATGACGCTGCCGCTGCCCAACGATGCAGGCGCGATCATCGGAGCCGTGCAGGCCGAGGTGCGCGCCGACGCCATTATTCAAGAGCTCAAAGCGACCGCCATGAATTCTGGAACGCACGCTTATATTGTGTGGCAGGACACCGGCGACGTGCTGTTCGACGATGGCGCGTCCGGCATGCTGCCCACCGCCAATCTCGATCAGCTCTTGCAAGCTGAAGAAGGCACAGCCGAGTACATGGGCGCGCGTAACGAGAATGTCATTGGTGCTATCGCGCCGGTGGAGATTTCACCAGATGGCGAGCCGACCGGCTGGGCGGTGGTGGCCGAGCGCTCGTCGGCGGCGGCGTTCGCTGGCATCCGCAGCAGCCTGCCGGTGCTGGCACTCTTGATCGTGCTGGTTGGCCTGCTTGCGCTGCTGTGGGCCTTCCGTCAGGCGCGCGCATTTCTGCGCCCGCTCAAGGAACTGCGCGATGGCGCAATGGCGTTCGGTGAAGGTCACCTCGATCATCGGATTGCCGCCATACGCGATGATGAGCTGGGCGATGTGGCGCGCACCTTCAACACCATGGCGGCCCATCTTCAGCAATCGCTGGCCGAGATCGAACACCAGAACGAGCGGCTGCTGGAAGGGCTCGCGCTGGCCCGCGACATTCAGACCAGCCTGCTGCCCATTCAAGCGCCATGGCCGAGCGGCACGATCGATATCTGCGCGCGCTCGATTCCGGCCTACGAGGTCGGCGGCGATTTCTACACCTATGTCGCGCTGCCGCGGAATTGCGCTGCCATTACCATCGGCGACATTTCCGGCAAAGGCGTCGGCGCGGCGCTGATGATGGCGCTCACCGCCAGCACAATTGAGTCGCAGATGCACCAGTGCAGCAGCCCAGCCGAGGTGCTGACCATGCTGAATGCCACGCTGCTGCCGCGTCTCAAAACCAACCGCATGAACGCGGCGCTCCTGTGCGCGGTGGTTGATCCGCAGCAATCAACCGTGCGGATTGCAAATGCTGGTATGATTGCGCCGATGCTTATTTCACCGCGTGGAAGCGAGTTGCTCGACGTTGGTGGCCTGCCGGTTGGTGCGTACGCCGCGGCGAAGTACCACGAAGTACATACCACGCTGCCGCCCGATCACACCCTGCTGCTCGTGAGCGACGGCGTGGTCGAAGCGCATAACAGCGCGTCCGAATTGTTCGGATTCGACCGCCTTGAAGCCGCTATTGCGGAGGTGCCTGCGACGGAAGATTTGCGCGTGCTCGTGCAACACATTGTGAATCGGGTACAATTATTCATGGGAAACTACGAACAACACGACGACATCACGGTTGTTGCATTTCGATCCATGGTGACGGCTAGCCAGAACGCTCGATTACAAGATGAGGAGCAAACAAGTACGTATGCAACTGTATGATACTTTACGTGGTCAGAAAGCTGAACTCGACCTGCCCAAAGATCGGCCACTTACCATGTATGTGTGCGGGGTAACGCCGTATGACACAACGCACATCGGCCATGCGCGCACGTTTCTGGTGTTTGATGTGCTGCAACGCTACCTGCGTTTTCTCGGCTCGGAGGTGCGCTACTGCCAGAACGTGACGGATGTTGACGATCCGCTGTTCGAGCGCGCCGAGCGCGATCATGTGGCATGGGATGACCTCGCGCGCCGCGAGACACAGCGGTTCGTTGAGGACTGCGGGGCGATGAACATGCTCCCGCCGACGTACTTTCCGCGCGCGTCGGACGAGATCCCCGCCATGATTCCGATCATCGAGAAACTGATTGAGTCGGGGCATGCATACGTCCGCAACGGCAACGTGTATTACCGCGCTGCCACCGCGCCCGATTACGGCGCAATGCCCAAAATGAATTATGACGAGTTGCTCGCGACCGCCAACGATCATGGCAACAATCCCAACGACCCGAACAAAGAGGATCCGCTGGATTTTGTGCTGTGGCAAACCGGCAACCCCGGCGATCCTACATGGGAAAGCCCGTGGGGACCGGGGCGGCCTGGCTGGCATATCGAGTGTACCACCATGTCGACGCGCTACCTCGGCGATCAGCTCGACATTCACGGCGGCGGGCGCGATCTGATTTTTCCGCATCACCCGTCCGAGATCGCGCAAACCGAGCCAGTGACCGGCAAGCACCCGTTTGTGCGTTTCTGGGTCCACACTGGCATGGCGCGGCTCGAAAACGAAAAGATGAGCAAATCGCTCGGCAACATGGTGTTTGTGCGCGATGCCCTGCGCGAACACACCGCCGATGCAATCCGCTGGTATTTGCTCACCTTCCCTTACCATGAAGATTTTGACTATGTGCCAGACGAGGTGATTGCGACTGAAGAAAAGATCGTGCAGCTGCGGAATGCGCTTCGTGTGGCGGGCGGCGAAGCACAACCATTCGATCCGAGCGAGTTGCGGAACAACGTGCTTGCCGCACTGAACGACGATCTGAATACACCGCAGGCGCTCCAGTACTTCGAGGAACTTGTGCGCCAGACGCTCGGCGCGGCTGAGGAAGGCCGTGACGTTCGGGAAGCGCAGCACACACTGCGCGAATTGAGCCATGTATTCGGCTTCTGGGCGGCTGACGACGGGCTGGCGGCGTAAGACGAGGACAAAGAACAAAGAGTAAAAAACAAAATCATTATACTTCTTTGTTCTTTGTTCTTTTATTTTTTGTTCTCACTTGCCTTGTTCGGCATTGCTATGCTATAATATAGATAGCTTTACTGGCATGACATGCGCCGCTCAGCACACGGGCGGCGTTTTCTATGAGGAGTCTATTTCCATGGCGACGACGTCCGATCTTCGCACCAATATTATTATTCGGTACAATGGGCAATTGCACCGCGTCACCGAATTCCATCACCATGCGCCTGGCAACTGGCGCGCAATGGTGATTATGAAGCTGAAGAACATGCAAACCGGCAAGACGATTGAAGAGCGCGTGCGCGCCGGATCAGATATCGACATTGTGCGGGTGGACAAGCGCCCGATGCAGTACCTGTACAGCGATGGCAGCACCTACCACTTCATGGATAATGAGACCTTTGAGCAGATCGAAATCCCCGAGGATGTGATCGGGGATCCGGCCAGGTTCATGAAAGAGAGCGATATGGTGGACGTGTTGTTCTATGACGAAAACCAGGTGCTCGGCGTCGAGGTGCCGGTGTTCGCCACGCTGAAAGTCATTGACGCGCCGGTGGCGCTGCGCGGCGACACCGCGACCAACGTGAACAAGTCGGTGACGCTGGAAACCGGCGCAGTGATTCAGGCACCCGCGTTTGTGGTCGAGGGTGATTCAGTGCGGGTCGACACGCGCACCGGCGAATACATCGACCGCGCCAAAGAGTAAATCGCTGCCAGACAGACATGAGAGAGGACGGTGCGCGCGCCATCCTCTCTTTTTGTTTGCGCTGCGCCCGCGCCACTACGCTGCTTCATTGCCCTGCGCCCGCTATTCGTGTACAATATCGGTACACAGGCCGGAGATCAGCTGCATGTATCGCACGAAAGTCGTCACAACTGCCCAAATGCAGGTGCTTGAACAAGCTCTGGTTGCTGCTGGCGCAAGCTGGGCCAGCCTCATGGAACAGGCTGGCTGGGGCGTTGCCCAAGAGGCGTTGCGGCTGCTCGGCGAGGCGCGCGGTAAACATGTACTCGTGCTGGTTGGCCCCGGCAATAATGGCGGCGACGGTCTGGTTGTTGCACGACACTTGCATGACGCCGGCGCGCAGGTCATGTTGTACCTGTGGAGGCGGCGCGAACGGCCAGATGACACAAATCGCCAGCGCTGCCACGAGCGCGGTATTCCTGAATATCAGGCTGCCGACGATGCCGATCAGCGCGCGCTGAAAAAACTGCTTGGTCAATCCGCGCTGATCGTGGACGCGCTGCTCGGCATGGGCGTGAACCGACCCGTGACTGATGAGCTCGCCGCAATGGTAGACATGGTGAACGATGCCGGAGCGCAGCCGCACTTAACCGTGCTGGCAATTGATCTGCCGACCGGCGTTGCATCCGACACCGGCGCGGTGCTTGACCATGCGATTATGGCAGATACCACGGTTGCGACCGGTCTTGTGAAGCAGGGCCTGCTTTTATATCCTGGTCATGCCCGTGCCGGTAGCATTGTTGTCGCAGATATCGGGCTGACACGCTCGCAATTGGAGAATATTATGAGCGAACGCATTGATGCACGCGCCGTGCGGGATTTGTTGCCCGCGCGGCCTGATGACTCCCACAAAGGCACGTTTGGCAAAGCCATGGTCGTCGCTGGCTCGCTGCTGTATCCGGGCGCGTCAAGCCTAGCAACCGGCGGCGCGGCGCGGGTTGGCGCGGGCCTTGTTACGCTGGCGACCGCACGCAGCGCGCTGGGCGCGCCGGGTCGGCTGCCTGAAGTCACGCTGCGGCCGCTGCCTGATTCAGGTGGCTACGTGGCCGAGGACGCCGCCGACGAATTGCTGGAACACCTCGATGGCTACAAGGCGCTGCTGATCGGGCCGGGCCTGGGCCATGAGAAGCAGACGCGCGGCTTTGTGGAGCGCTTGTTCGGCATTGTGAGCAGCCCGCACCGTGGCGCAATTGGCTTCCGACTTGGCGCGCCCGCGCAGTCAGAGCAGGAGCAGAAACACGAGTTGCCCTTCACTGTGATTGACGCCGATGGCCTGAACATTCTGAGCGAAATCGAAAACTGGTCGGAGCGGCTGCCGCATGGCCGCTGCATATTGACGCCGCACCCCGGCGAGATGAAGCGGCTGCTTGGCGTTGACGAACTGCCTGACAACCATGTGCAGGCCGCGCAGGACGCCGCCAGGCAGTGGGGCCAGGTGGTGGTGCTGAAGGGCGCGACAACGATTGTGGCCGACCCGGAAGGGCGCACCGCTATCCATGACGGCGGCAACGCAGCGCTGGCGACCGCTGGCACCGGCGATGTGCTGGCGGGCGCGATTGTGGGGCTGCTGGCGCAAGGGCTGGAGCCGTTTGCGGCGGCGGTGGCGGGCGTGTACGTGCATAGCACGGCGGGCCAGTTGCTGCGCGACGAAATGGGCGATGCTGGCACGCTTGCGAGCGATTTGCTCGTGCGCCTGCCGCGCGCAATCAAGCAGATCAAAGGTTGATCATTGGTGTAGAGACGTCCCTCGGGGCGTCTCTACAGAGCGGTGTGACAATGCGTCCGGTTGACATCATCATCAAAAAGCGCGACGGCGGCACGCTGACGACGGAAGAAATCAGCTTCCTGATCGACGGCTACACGCGCGGGCAGGTGGCTGACGAGCAGATGGCTGCCTGGGCCATGGCGGTGCTGCTGCGCGGCATGGACAACCGCGAAAC
The DNA here is from genome assembly GCA_035765855.1 of Roseiflexaceae bacterium. Classification (GTDB taxonomy): domain Bacteria; phylum Chloroflexota; class Chloroflexia; order Chloroflexales; family Roseiflexaceae; genus DASTWM01. The sequence goes on along the minus strand of DASTWM010000467.1, from coordinate 9,770 downwards.
TGCCGACCTGACGCTGGCCATGGCGCGCTCGGGCGACCAGCTTGATCTGCACGACGTTGCGCCGCTCACGGTCGATAAACATTCGACCGGCGGGATCGGCGACAAGACCAGCCTAGTGCTTGGCCCATTAGTTGCGGCGGCGGGCATGCCGGTCGCCAAGATGTCAGGGCGCGGGCTGGGCTTCAGCGGCGGCACGATCGACAAGCTGGAGTCGATTCCGGGCTTCCGCACCGAGCTATCGTCGGCGGAGTTCCGTGCTACGCTGCAAGACATCGGCATGGTCATCGCCGCGCAAAGCGCCGACCTTGCACCCGCCGACAAGCGGCTGTACGCGCTGCGCGATGTCACTGGCACCGTCGAATCGCTGCCCTTAATCGCCGCAAGCATTATGAGCAAGAAGCTGGCGGCGGGCGCTGATTGCATCGTGCTGGATGTGAAGTGCGGGCGCGGCGCGTTCATGCAGACGCTTGAGCAGGCGCGGCAACTCGCGCGGGCCATGGTCGCCATCGGCCAGCATGCCGGGCGCAAAGTCGCGGCAATCATTTCAACTATGGAGCAGCCGCTGGGCCATGCAATCGGCAACGCGCTGGAGGTGCGCGAGGCAATCGCTACCTTGCGCGGCAATGGTCCCGCCGATCTGGTTGAACTCTGCCTGACACTCGGCACAGAACTGGCGGTGCTGGCAGGCAAAGCTCCTGACCATGAGCAGGGCCGCGCACTGTTGCAACGCATGCTTGACAGCGGGCAGGCATGGGCATTATTCCGGCGCTTTGTGGCTCACCAGGGCGGCGATACGTCATTCATTGACGAGCCGGAGCGACTGCCGCATGCGCCGGTGGTCATGCCGCTGAGCGCGAACAAAAGCGGCTATGTCGCGCAGATCGACGGCGCAGCGCTGGGCTACGCGGTGAACGCGCTGGGCGGCGGTCGTACGCGCAAAGAAGACCAGATCGACCCGGCGGTCGGGCTGGTGTTAGCCGCCAAAGTTGGCGACCGGGTGGAGCAGGGCGAGCCGCTGCTGCATGTGCATGCGGCCTCGGAAGATGACGCCAAGCGCGTCATGCCGTCACTTCAGGCTGCATTCACACTGAGCGACGACCATGTTGACGCGCCTGACCTTATTTACGAAATTATCCGTTGATCAAGACAGCATATGCCAATCTATGAATATGTTTGCCCGCACTGCAACGGGCGCTTCCAAAAACTTGTGCAAGGCTTCCGCGACCCAGCCGGGCTGCACTGCCCGCGCTGCGGCCATGCCGATGTGCGCCGCGCCGTCTCGCGTGTCAGCGTGGTAAAAAGCGAGGACGCGCGCATGGACGCGCTGGCTGACCCATCCATGTTCGCCGGTTTGGACGAAAACGATCCGCGCTCGATTGCTCGCTGGGCCAAAAAGATGGGCAAGGAGCTTGGCGACGAGGCTGGCGAGGATTGGGACGAGATGGTTGACCAGATGCTTGAGGAAGAGATGAACGGCGAGGACGAAGCGGGCGCAGGTGGCGCGCCCGGCGGCAAGCCCGACAATCTTGGCTGGGGATAAATAGTTAGCCACAGAGAGCACTGAGAGAATAAATATATGGTTCCATGAGGTGACAGCCATCTCGCCCTCACCCCCGGCCCTGCTCCCAATGGGAGCGGGGAGGCGCGGCAGCGCCGAGGTGAGGGAAAATTATGAACTCTGTGTCCTTTGTGGCACATACATAAAGGCAAAAAATATGTTTCGACGATTATTTGGGCGCGGACAAGACGCGCCGCGCACCGAAGAAGAAGCGCAGCAAGAAGAAGAAAAAATTGAACAGGCCACCGAAAAGGCGCGTGGTGGCATCTTTGGACAAATCTCAAATCTGTTTGCGACAAGCGACCCGATTACCGACGAGTTGTGGGACGACCTTGAAGCGCTGCTGATCCAGGCCGATGTCGGCATTGAAACGGCCATGTACCTGGTCAACCGCACCAAGGACCGCACGGTGCGCTACGGCGTCAAGCGCGCGAACGAGGCCAAAGACATGCTGAAGGCCGAGATGGTGCGCACGCTCCAGGAATACGCGGGCGAGCCGCCGCGCACCAGCCACCCGTATGTCATGCTCGTCGCGGGCGTGAACGGCGTCGGCAAAACAACGATTATCGCCAAACTGGCTTATCGATTGAAGAATCAGTATGGCAAGCGGGTGATGCTGGCCGCCGGTGACACCTTCCGGGCCGCTGCCACCGAGCAACTGGAAACGTGGGCCGAGCGGGTGGGCGTGCCGGTCGTGACGCGCGGGCAGGGTGCTGACGCCGCCGCCGTGGTATACGACGCGGTCGACGCCGCGCTGGAGCAGGATGTCGACGTGCTGATCATCGACACGGCCGGGCGGCTGCATGCCAAAGCCAACCTCATGCAGGAGCTTACCAAGATTCGCAATGTGATTCGCCGCCGCATTCCCGACGCGCCGCACGAGGTGCTGCTGGTGATCGACGCGACCACCGGGCAAAACGGCATTTTGCAGGCCAAGTCGTTTCTGGAATCGGTTGACGTGACGGATGTGGCCATCACCAAGATGGACGGCACGGCGAAGGGCGGGATTGCGTTCGCCGTGTCGCAGGACATTCAGCGCCCGATTCGCTACATCGGCACGGGCGAGCGCATGATCGACCTTGCGATGTTCGATTCGCAAGCCTTTGTTGACAGCTTGCTGGCGGCATAGCGCTCGCGACCACATCTCAGTCTTCAATTCTTTTGATAAGCAGGAGAGCACAAGCGTGGCTATTGAATTTGTCACTTGCCCGGTGTGTAAGCAAAGACTTGGCATTTACAGCTATATGACCGTTGGCACGGACGTGGTCTGCGCGAATCCCAAATGCGAAACCAACTTGCGCGTTACACAACACAATCCTCTCAAAGTCGAACGTATTCCGATTGAGGAAACCTATAATCGCAATGATCGACCCGAGTCGTATGACTAGCGCGGCGAACAAAGATCATGAAACAAAGAATAAGATCAGGCAATGCCAGCCAGTAGCCAGTGCTGTGTTCTTTGTGCTGTGTTCTTTGTTCTTATCAAGCTGCTTGCTCACTTCTGGCGGCATTACGTCAACTGACACGCAGGCAGCGGCTGGGAATCTCAGCGCGTCGTTTGTAAGCGCGGAAGGCCAGGACGAGCGCACACTTGATGTTGGTGAACAGTCACAGCTTTCGGTTATAACCATTGTGTCGGTAGCGCAGGGGCAATTGCGCATTGACATTCTTGATCCGAACGGCTCCGTGGTGCTGTCTGTACAGGGCCGCCCGAACGAGCAGGTCACCAAGTCAGGCACGGTGCAGACCGACGCCAATGGCGCGCTGCATTACCGCGTGATCGCGCAGGGCGCGCGCAACGGCAGCTATCAGGTGCTGTATCAAAAGGCGGGAACATAGGGAAGTAAGAAGTAAAAGGTAAACACAGGAAATATATCGTACTGGCCTTCAAATCTGTTGCATACGTCTTACTTCTTATTTCTTACTTTACATTGCTATGACACACACGGCAGACGATATTCAACGGCTGGTTGCAGAGCAGCAGGTCGAATTCATCAACCTTCAGTTCACCGATATTCTTGGCATGGTCAAGAATGTAACGATTCCTGTAGCGCAATTGACCGATTGCCTCGACCATGGCGTGTGGTTCGACGGCTCATCGATTGAGGGTCTGTCGCGCGTGCGGATCGCCGAGCGCGATATGTACCTCGCGCCCGACCTTGACACGTTTGCGATTGTGCCGTGGAACTCAGAAGGCGGTATCGTCACGGCCCGGCTGATCTGCGACGCCTACACGCCCGACGGAAAACCGTTCGCTGGCGACCCGCGGGTGATCCTGAAGCGGGTGCTCGGCGAAGCTGCGCAACTGGGCTTCGATTATCTGGTCAGCCCGGAGATAGAATTCTTCTTGTTTCGCGCAGCAGAGGATGGCAAGCCGTCGCTCGTGCCGCACGATCTGGCGGGCTACTTTGATGTATCGACCGACATGGCGACCCAGGTGCGCCGCCGGATTGTGCAGGCGCTTGGCGCATTCGGCATCGAGACGGAAGCCACCCACCATGAGGTCGCGATCAGCCAGCATGAGGTCGATCTCAAGCATGTGCCTGCCCTGCGCGCCGCCGATCAGGTGGTCACGTTTCGCACAACGGTGAAAGCCGTCGCACAGCAGCATAAACTGTACGCGACCATGATGCCCAAGCCGCTCAATGGCGTGGACGGCAGCGGCATGCACACCCATCAAAGCCTGCGCCGGGTGGGCAGCGGCGAAAATGCCTTCTACGATGGAAATGACACGTACGGATTGTCGCCGACCGCGCGACATTTCATCGCCGGGCTGCTGGCGCATGCGCGCGGCATGATCGCCGTGCTCGCGCCGCTGGTAAACTCGTACAAGCGCCTCGTGCCTGGTTTTGAAGCACCAGTGTACCTGACATGGGGCCGCACGAACCGCTCCGCGCTGGTGCGGGTGCCGCGCATTTACAGCAGCCGCCCGCAGACCACCCGTGTGGAACTGCGCTGCCCCGATCCATCGTGCAATCCTTATCTGGCCTTCGCGGTCATGCTCAAGGCTGGCCTTGACGGCATCAAACGCGAGCTGCCCTTGCCGGAGCCGGCAGAAGAAGATTTATTCCAGGTCGATCCGCGCGCGTTTCAGCTGGAAACACTGCCGCGCTCGCTTGGCGAGGCGCTGGCGGCGCTTCAACAGGATGACCTGATTGCCGAAGCGCTTGGCCCGCAGATCATGGAGCGCTTTGTCGAGGCGAAGCTGCACGAATGGAACGACTACAACAGCGTCGTCAGCGAATGGGAGCGCGAACGCTACCTGCCGATGTACTAATGCGCTGCTCACCGGCCCGCGCAAGGCCACTATGGTATAATTGCTCCGGTTCTCAACAGGAGCATCGCATGGCAAGCCAATCACAACCCGTTCGTCCGACCTACCGTGTGCGCCCGCAGGTCAGCGCATGGCTGACGCTGCTGACGTTTTTCTTTCTCTTTTGCATTCTCGTGGCCGGAGCAGGCGCAACCGGCTGGTTTTACTATCGCAATGCCACCCAGCCGCTGCCGCCCGCGCTTGTGAGCGTCAGCGCGCCAAGTGGCGTCAGCATTCAGCAGAGCGACTCCAGCCCGCTGATTATCCCGCAAACGCCGTGCGTTGACACAAAGAAGGTGTGCGTCAGGCTGTCAGAAGGCATGCGCGTGGTCGCCAACGCCGAGGCGGGCTACGGTCCGGTCGCCTCGCTGGTGCTGCCCGACCAGTCACAGATCGACCTGTGGGCGCATCCCACCGGCGCTGATCTGAAGCTGGAACAGTACCATGCCTCGCGCTGGACCAATCGCGATCAGGAGATACAACTTCACCAGACGACCGGGTATGCGCGTTATGATATTCGCGACGGGCAGCGCTACGCAAATGTTCACTACACCGTCACTATCACCAACAACGTGAAAGTTGAACTGGCGGTGCCGGGCAGTTACAGCATCAATGTCCCGAACATGGACGACCAATCGACCAGCGTTGTGACGACCACCGGCACGTATATCGGCCCGCCGCCGCTCGTCGAAGTGTCCGTGCGCTCCGGCAGCGCGACGATCCACAGCGGCGCGCAACAGCGCATTGTCGAGCAAAACACCAAACGCCAGGTCACGACTGCCGGCATGATCACCGAGCAAATGGCACCAACATGGCAACTGGTCGCCGATGGCCAGTTTAATCAGTACGCCCAGCAAAAGTTTTACTCACCTGGTCAATCGAACACATGGCAGCGCTTCTGGGGCCTGGGCGCGCCCGATCTTACCGTTGCGGAGCGCAACGCCGTCTTCAATGTCGTAAAGTCGTGCAGCCCTGAAACGCCAATCCTGTGTGAAAATAATCAGGTGAACATTGCCCAGTTTCGGCGTGATGGCGGCCAGACACGGCCCTTCTTTATCGGCATTTTCCAGCCGCTCGACGTGGACGTGTCTGAGTATAAATCGCTTCAGTTGTCGGCATGGGTGCGGGTGGTGTACCAAAGCCTGCCGTCGGTTGGCGATGGAACGGAATGCCCGCTGCTCATTCACCTGGAGTATAAGAAAACCGGCCCAAGCGATTTTGACGTGCAATATATCTGCATTTACAGCTCCAAAGACGGCAACATTGTTTCTCAGCCTGAAAAACATGGCGATATTTATTACAAACCCGTGCCATTTTACGAATGGTACCATTTGAATCTTGAGCTACGCGACATTCCTGCGTTGAAAGACATTCGCTACTTGCAAACGATCCGAATTGAGGCGCGCGGGCATGACTATGTTTCTGAAGTGACCGACGTTGGGCTGGTCGGGCGACAATAACTTTCCATATACATACGAGGAACCATGAAAAATATCAGCGTGGTTGGCACCGGCTATGTCGGCCTGGTGACTGGCGTGAGCTTTGCCGACCTTGGCAACACTGTGACATGCATCGAAATCGATCCGATCAAGCTCGATACGCTGCGCGCGGGCAAATCCCCGATCTATGAGCCGGGGCTTGAGGAAGTGCTGGAGCGCAACATGCGCGCTGGTCGCCTGCGCTTCACCGACGATTACACGGCGGCGCTGGCGGATACTGATTTTATTTTTATCACCGTCGGTACGCCCATGGGCGACGACGGCGCGGCGGATCTGAAATATGTTCGCGCGGCGGCGCAGAGTATCGGGCAGCATCTGCGCGATCATGCCATTATCATCGACAAAAGCACCGTTCCAATCGGCACCGGCGACATGGTGGCCGAGATTATCAAGGAGCACGCCGGGCCAGATGCGAGCTTCGCCGTCGTTTCCAACCCGGAGTTTCTGCGGGAAGGGTCGGCGATGCGGGACTTCTTCAACCCCGACCGGATTGTGCTGGGCTCGTTCGACCGCGCCGCCGCCGAGGCCGTGGCGGCGCTGCACGAGCCGCTGGGCGCAAACGTGATTATCACCGACCTGCGCACCGCTGAAATGATCAAGTACGCCTCGAATGCGTTTCTGGCGACCCGCATCTCGTTCGTGAACGAGATCGCGCAGATCTGCGAAAAGCTGGGCGCGGACGTGAAGGAAGTGGCGCGTGGCATGGGCGCGGACAAGCGCATCGGCCCGCACTTCCTCGACGCCGGAATCGGCTACGGCGGCTCGTGCTTCCCCAAGGACGTGCTGGCGCTGCACCACATGGCTGCCACCGCTGGCTGCCACCCGCAGTTGCTCCAGGCCGTCATGGACATCAATTCCGACGCGCGCCGCCGCTTCATCGACAAGCTGGTGGATATTCTCGGCACGCTCGATAATACGCTGATCGGCGTGCTGGGGCTGGCGTTCAAGCCCAACACCGACGACATGCGCGAGGCACCATCGGTCGAGATTATTGAGATGCTGCACGCCAGAGGCGCGCGGGTCAAGGCCTACGATCCGGTCGCCATGGAGCGCGCCGGTGAATTGCTGCCGAGCGTGACCTTCTGCGCGACGGCCTACGACGCCGCCAAAGAAGCCGACGCCCTGCTGATCGTCACCGAATGGAACGAATTCAAACAGCTTTCGCTCCATCGCATCAAGCAATTTATGCGTCGCCCCGTCATTCTTGATGGACGCAACCTGTACGATCCCGCCGACATGATCGAGCGCGGGTTTATTTATCGCGGCGTCGGGCGTGGCATGCCCGACAAGATCACGCTGTAACGCGCCGAGGACATGCCATGCTGTTCAACGGCGTCGACCTCGTTGAAATTTCCCGCATCGAGCGTGCTGTCACGCGCTGGGGTGATCGTTTCCTCCAGCGCGTCTTTACGCCTGCCGAACGCGCCGCCTGCCAGAATCGGATGGCGTCGCTCGCGGCGCGCTGGGCCGCCAAAGAAGCGACCGCCAAGATGCTCGGCGTAGGATTGCGCGGCCTGGGCGGCTCCTCCCGCCACACCGATCGTGACGCCGTGGCCTGGACCGACATGGAAATCACCAATGACGACCGCGGACGACCGCTGCTCGCGTTGTCTGGCCGGGCAGCCGCGCGCGCTACGGCGCTCGGTTTGACCGAATGGGCGGTCAGCCTGTCACACTCGCATGATCTCGCTATTGCAAGTGTTGTTGGAATTGCCGACAACACGGTTGCAAAGTTGTAATGCCTGCTCGTTATACTCATGTGAGCGATGTACGTCCCGCTTCGTACAAGCTACGCATGGAAACGCAAGCGATTTTGTTAAAGGAACCTCATTCATGCAGCGATTGTCCAAGCTTCTTCTGGTTTGGCTCCTCGTCGGGTTGCTTCCGACCGGCAGTGCTTCTGCACAATCAGTTGATCAACCGCAAACGACCGACCGCACGCTCATCGGACAGCTTCAGCAGCAAACTGACGGACAGCTTCAGATCGAGCGCCACGCCGAAACAGGCAAAGTTCGCTTTCTGGCAACCACGCCTGGTCAGCCGATCAAACGCGCGCGCACGCTTACGGCCTCGGCTACGCCGGAGCAGGCCGCGCGCAGCTTCCTTGCAAACTACGGCGCGCTGTTTGGCCTGCGCGCTCAAGCGGACGAATTAGTCGCCATGCGCGAACCCGCATTTGGTGACCGCTCGTTCGTCCGCTTCCAGCAGCGCTATCATGGCGTGCCGGTACTCGGCGGCGAGTTGGTGGTGCAAACCGACGGCCAGCGCAATATTGTGACGGCGAACGGCGAGGCGCTGCCCGACATCACCGTCGATACGACGCCGGGCGTGTCAGCGCAGCAGGCGCAGGCGCAGGCTCGCGCTGTTGTCGCACAATCCTACACGTTAGCAGACAACCAGTTGACGGTCGGCCAGCCACAACTCGCGATTTTCAATCCGGCGCTGCTGGGCGGGCCGGGGCTGCGCATCACGCATCTGGCGTGGCGCGTCGACGTGCAGTCCAGCGCGGCTGGCACGCCCGTGCGTTAGTTGGTGCTTGTGGATGCGCAGACTGGTAAAGTCATGCTGCATTTTAATCAAGTTGCGTATGACAAAAAGCGGAGTATTTGCGACGATAATAATGTGCCTGATACCGACGGTGACGAAACCAACAACTGCCCGCCGTCCAAATATGTTCGCATTGAAAACGGCCCGGTATCGGCGGTACAGGATGTCGATCTCGCGTATGATTACTCTGGCGCGACCTACGATTATTACAAGAGCAACTTTAAACGCGACAGCATCGACAACAAAGGCATGCCGCTGATCTCGCTGGTGCGCTACTGCCCTGACTCAGACCCGAAGAATTGCCCCTTCCAGAACGCATTCTGGGACGGGCAGCAGATGACCTATGGCGATAGTTTTGCATCTGCCGATGATGTCGTCGGCCATGAACTGACCCATGGCGTAACCGAACACACCTCTGGCCTGTTTTACTACTTTCAGGCCGGCGCGATCAACGAATCGATGTCGGATATATTTGGCGAACTGATCGACCTGACTGACCAGCAGGGCAATGATGCTGCAAATGTGCGCTGGCTCATGGGTGAAGACTTACCATATGATTCTAGCCAAACACCTAATGGCGCGATCCGGAACATGGCCGACCCGCATGCGTTCAGCCAACCCGACCGCATGACCGACACCATCTACGAACCTGATAATTATTTTCAGGACAACGGCGGCGTACATACGAACAGCGGCGTCAGCAACAAAGCGGCATTCCTCATGGCGGATGGCGGCAGCTTCAACGGGTACACCATCCGTGGCCTCGGCTTAGACAAAATGGGGCAAATTTATTACCGCACCAATACGGCCTTTCTCACGTCCGGCAGCGATTATCAGGACCTTGGCGATGATC
>DASTWM010000466.1:0-14259 GCA_035765855.1 Roseiflexaceae bacterium | reverse complement strand
GGGTGACACGATGACACGATGACACGATGACACGATGACACGATGACACGATGACACGATGACACGGTGATAGGGTGGTACGGTGGTAGAGACGATGCGGTGCGTCGTCTTTGTTTCTGGTGATGCACCGCGCCGGTTGTGAGTGACGAATGAATCGTGAAGGTAAATGATGAAGAATGCCCGACTGCTATTGAAAGTTGAAGATGTATTTGACATCAAGGGGCGTGGGCTTGTGCTTGCGCCTGATATTTCTATAGATATGCTACCACAGCCGCATCCACGAACAGTTACTTTGAAATTTGCTGATGAAACGACTCATGAGGTTGAGGCAATGTTTGTCAGACCTACATTTAATCCTCCTCCGCAAAAGATGGTTGGTTATCTGTGCGAACTTAAACAGGTTGAAAAGATGGATGTCCCCATCGGAACTGAGGTATGGATCGAAGTATAGAAAAGCCATAATCTCTAGTACACTTTTAGCATTCTAATCAGGAAAAATGGGTTTATTCGTGGTATAATAAGAGTATCTTTAATACGATTATTGCACACACAAACACGAGAAACAGCTATGAAATCCTTCGATCAAATCAGTGAGCCGTTGCAGCGCAGCGTGGTCAACGTCAAGCGGCTGCAACGCGCCAGCAAACGCCTCATGGTCGTGCCGGTCGATCCAGAACATGGTCGCTATCTGGTCGAGAGCGCGACGCAACCGGGCGAAATGTACGAAGTCCGATTGGCGGACGACGAGCTACGCGGGGAGTGTAGCTGCCCATGGGGCCAGCATGGCGGCGTTAATTGCAAGCATGTGCTTGCGGCTCTACAGGAACACTACGCCGATGAGGGACGGCTGTCGTTCTGGCGCAGCAAGTCCGAGGCGCGGCGGCAACACCGCCAGATTGTTTCCGGCGAGCAATTGTTTGCAACACTTCGGCGCGCATCATAAACATGAGTACGCGACAGGAGCCCGGCTTGCCACAGGCGAACCCGCACGATCTCCTACACCCACATCCTGGGACTTTCCCATCACCGAAACGCGCATGGCGTAGCGCCATGCGCGTTTCGGTGGGGCATTATGCCTTCCCCTTCCATGCGGGAAGAATAATTTATAAAGCTGGTTCGTTGGCTGGGCGGCGCGGCTGCGCAGGCCGCTGAAGTTCGCGCAGCAGGGCCGATGCCTGATCATAGCTCAACTCATCGACCGGCACACCGTAGCGCTGCTGCGATTCAGCGCCAAGATCGAGGCGATGCTGCTGCGCCAGCCGTTCCAACGCGCTGATCTGCCGCTCGTTCGCGCGAGTTACACCGCCATTCGCGCGTGCGCCATCATTCGCAGGCGCTTCTGCTGCGCGCTCATTTCGGCTGCGCTGGGCGTCGTTGTACGCGCCGCGCTCCTCTGACAGGCGCTTGAGACCATCAATGAACGTGCTGGCCTGCCCCTTGGTCATCGTCACCAACTCAACGCTGTTCTCGCTCGCATAGGTCGTCAACTGCTCGTTCGACCAGCCGAGCGTGTCCTGCAATGTGGCGATGTAGTTGCGCTGCTTGTCGCTCGCGGGTGAATCAGGATCGCGGACGGTGATTGCGGGCGGCGGGCCGGCTGTCTCGCGGATATGGGTGGCCTGGGCCTCGATTGCCTCGCGCTGCGCCTGATAGATGCGCATGCCAAGGTCAACCGCCTGCGCCACTTCCTCGTCGGTCGCGTCGATTGGCAGCGTGACCGTCTCTTCCAGCGTAATGAAGTCTTCGCCGACACGGATGGCAGCGCGATAGGTGCGCGAAACGATGCGCTCGTCGCCGCCTTTGCGGGTGGTAGCCATGCTGTTCCTCCTGTCCGGCTGCTCGGGGCTGACGAAAGGCAACCGGGCAATCATTACTCTTGCTTGTAGTTACGTACTCATACTTGCGTGCTTCGTCGGTCGCTCCAGCCCAGCAGCGCCGCAGAAACAGGAAATCATGACCTTTATAGTATAGCACATCTGTTCGTGCTTTTCAAGCATAATATTTGCTGATTCGGCATCAGTATGCTACGATACGAAGCTATCTATAATCTGTAAAATGTAAATGTGAGTCCCTCACTCTTGTGTTATGACATGTTTCACACTTTACGTTTTACGTATGTATAACTACCATGTCTAATGATCAAATCGTCGTGCATGGCGCGCGCGAACACAATCTTAAGAATATCGACGTTGCCATGCCGCGCAACCAGTTCGTGGTCATTACCGGGCTGTCCGGCTCCGGAAAGTCGACGCTGGCGTTTGACACCATTTTTGCCGAAGGCCAACGCCGCTATGTCGAGTCGCTCTCGGCCTATGCTCGGCAATTTCTAGGCCAGCTCGACAAGCCGGATGTCGACGCGATTGAAGGGCTGTCGCCCGCCATCGCAATTGATCAGAAGAGCGGCAGCCGCAACCCGCGCTCGACGGTTGGCACGATTACCGAGATATATGATTACCTGCGGCTACTGTTCGCGCGCGTCGGGCGTCCGCAGTGTCCGATCGACGGCCAGCCGCTGGAGCGCCAGACGGCGCAGCAGATGGTTGACGCGATTCTCAGTCTGCCGGACGGCAGCCGCCTGCTGCTGCTTGCGCCGCTGGTCCGCGACCGCAAGGGCGAGCACCAGAAGGCGCTGGATGACGCGCGGCGGAACGGGCTGGTGCGCGTGCGCGTGGACGGCGAGGTGCGCGAGCTTGACGAGGAAATCAAGCTTGACAAACACAAATCGCACTCAATTGACGCGGTGGTGGACCGGCTGATCATTCGTCATGCTGAGAACAAAGAACAAAAAGTAGAGAACAAAGTATCAACTCAAAATTCAGAACTCAAAACTCAAAACTCCGATCATCCTGACCGCGTTCGCATCGCTGATTCGGTGGAAACGGCGCTGAAGCTGGGCGACGGCATGCTGATTGTGCAGATTGTGCATGGTGAAGAACTGATTTTTTCCGAGCAGTATGCATGCCCGACGCACGGCCCGATCAATCTGCCGAAGCTGGAGCCGCGCGCGTTCTCGTTCAACTCGCCGCAAGGCGCATGCCCGACCTGCGACGGACTCGGCGTAGTGCAGGAGATCGACCCGGATCTGGTCATGCCGGACCGCAGCCGCAGCCTGAGCGACGGCGCGATTGCGCCATGGCAGCAGGTCAGCAAGTCACAGCGCCGCTATTTCGACGATCTGCTTGAGTCGCTGGCCGAGTACATGGGCTTCTCCACAACCACGCCGGTCCGCGAACTGCCGCCTGAAGTGATTGGCACCATCCTGTACGGCTCGAACGGCGATGTGATGCCCTTACACTACCAGTTGCGCGGCGAAACGCGCGTGGTCGAAGGACCGTTCGAGGGCGTGGTACCCTCGCTGCGCCGCCGCCTGAGCGAGGCGACCGACGAGAGCGAGCGCGCGCAGATCGAACAATATATGACGCCGCGCACATGCCCGACATGCAACGGCGCGCGGCTGCGACCCGAGTTGCTGGCCGTCACAGTGATGGAGCGCAACATTGCCGAAGTTGCCGCGATGCCAGTCACGGAGACGCTTGCATGGACCACTGCGCTGCTAGAAGACGAGGAGACAAGGAGGCAAGGAGACAAGGAGAATAGTAGCGAAACTGCTGTCATAATCTCCTCTTTTCCTCCGCCCCCTCGCTCCTTGTCTGCACGGGAGCGCATGATCGCCACGCCGATTCTGCGCGAGGTGCGGGCGCGACTCCATTTTTTGATCGAAGTTGGCCTCAGCTACCTGACGCTCGACCGCACAGCAACCACATTATCCGGCGGCGAGGCACAACGCATCCGGCTGGCGACGCAGGTCGGCTCGGCGCTGACCGGCGTGCTGTACATTCTCGATGAGCCGTCGATTGGCCTGCACCCGCGCGACCATGGACGCCTGCTTCAGACGCTGCTGCACCTGCGCGACATCGGCAACAGCGTGCTGGTAGTGGAGCATGACGAGGAAACGATCCGCGCCGCCGATTGGATCGTGGACATCGGGCCGGGCGCGGGCGAGCATGGCGGGGAACTGATCGCCAGCGGGCCGCTTGAAGCGGTGATGAACAATCCGAGCTCGATCACCGGGCAGTTTCTGAGCGGCAAGCGACGGATTCCCGTGCCGCGTCGCCGCCGATCTGGCGATGGCCGCAAGCTGGTGGTGAAGGGCGCGCGCGAACACAATCTGAAAGACATCGACGTGACGTTTCCGCTCGGCACATTCATCTGTGTGACTGGCGTGAGCGGCTCCGGCAAATCCACGCTGATCAACGACACGCTGTACGTTCGCATGGCGCAACTGCTGTACGACGCCAGGACGCGGCCCGGCGCGCATGACGCAATTCGCGGCACCGAATATCTTGACAAAGTCATCGCCGTGGACCAGACGCCGATTGGCCGCACGCCGCGCTCGAACCCGGCCACCTACACCAAAGTGTTCGACCCGATTCGCCAGCTGTTCGCTCAAACGCCCGAAGCACGCGCGCGCGGCTACGACGCCAGCCGCTTCTCGTTCAACGTCAAGGGCGGGCGCTGTGAGCACTGCCATGGCGAAGGGCTGATGCAGATCGAAATGCAGTTTCTGCCCGACCTGTTTGTGCCATGCGAGGTGTGCGGCGGCACGCGCTACAACCGTGAAACGCTCGACATTCACTTCCGTGGCAAGACCATCGCCGAGGTGCTCGACATGACCGCCGAGGAGGCAGCCAGCTTCTTCGAGCGCGTGCCAGCTATCCGCGAAAAGCTCCAGGCGCTGATCGACGTCGGCCTGGGTTACGTGCGGCTCGGCCAGCCAGCGACCACGCTGTCGGGCGGCGAGGCGCAGCGCATCAAGCTGGCGACCGAGCTTGGCCGCCGCGCGACCGGGCGCACACTGTACATTCTTGACGAGCCGACGACTGGCCTGCATTTCGCCGATATCGAGCGGCTGTTGGCGGTGTTGCAGCGGCTGGTAGATGCCGGAAACACCGTGCTGGTGATCGAACACAATCTTGATGTGATCAAAAGCGCCGATTATATTATTGACATGGGGCCGGAGGGCGGCGCGGCAGGCGGCTACGTCGTGGCGGCTGGCACGCCGGAGCAGGTCGCCGCCGTGCCAGAGTCGTACACCGGGCAGTATCTGCGCGGCGTGCTGCGGCAATAAAGGATGCTACTCGCCGCGCGCGAAGTCCATACCTTCCACGTGCGCGGCGTCGTTCAGCCGCATCAGCCGCCAGCCATTCGAGCCGTAGCGCAGCTCAGTGAATGAGCCGTTGTCGAGCCACATGCGCCCGAAGTTGCGCAGATCAAGGTCGATGACGTGGCACAGCAGCGCGCGGATCGTGCCGCCATGCGATACCGCCAGCACGGTTTCGTCGCCCTGGTGCGCGGCGTGGATGTCATTGAGCGCCTTGAGCGCGCGCTGCTGCAACTGCGCGTACGACTCGCCGCCGATCCGCACCGTGCGGGCTGGGTCGCGCTCGTACTCCTGCATGTGCTCGGGGAAGCGCCGATACAATTCTTCAGGCGTCAAGCCTTCCCACTGACCCACATCAATTTCGCGCAAATCTTTCATGGGCTGCGGCTGAAGCTTCACCGCCGCGCCGATGATTGCCGCCGTCTCCGACGCGCGCACGATGTCGCTGGTATACAGCGCGGTCGCATTGTAGCGCGTCAGGCGCTCGGCTGCCTTGCGGGCCTGCATGCGGCCACGCTCGTTCAACGGCACGGCCCCATGGCCCTGATAGCGCAAGCTACTGTTCCAGTCGGTCTCGCCATGGCGAATAAGAATAAGTCGCATAATTCCTCTATGAAAAGTGATTTCAGGCCTGCTCTAGCAGCCTCCCGGATAGCTCAGCCGCTATGCGGCAATCGGCACGTCAATATACTCGCTGTGTGACAATGGTTGGGGAACGGCCATACCAGTCTCACGCATGCTCTCGACATGCAGGAGAATGGCTTCCTGAATCAATTCCCTGACTTCCTCGGGAGTTTCTCCAACGGCGACACACCCCGGGAGATCAGGAACATAGGCCTCGTAACTATCGTTTCCCTTTTCTATAATAACGACATAGCGCATAGAAAATTCCTCATCCAGCAGTTTGAACCCCGCTTTTTTTATTATAATTGCACGACGACTGGATCAGCGAGCTGGCATGCCAAGGCCGTCGATGAACATTCCCCAAATAATCGGGTCTTCCGTAGCGGCACCTCTTGTAGTGCCGCCGACCGGCACAAGTCCGGTCGCTACGCTATCATCCCCGCATGATTGCTCGCTATTCATAAACGACGTTCCCGAAGCTATATCAGCAATTATACCGCATCATGCGGGGCTACCTTCCGCATCAACCCAGGCGAAGGCCGCAATCGGCGGCGTGCCACCGCTGGATGTACCCGCAACCGTTATGCCATGCGCCTGCAAAAACGCCGCAATGTCGAACGGCGGCAACCCGCGCGAGCGGCTGCCATACGCGCCGATGATCAGCCGCCCGCCCGGCGCAACCACGTCTGCAAGCAAACGGCGCGCGTAGGCGTCCAGATAATCGAGCGGCACGCAATCGTACAGAGTGTACACATAGCGAAAGCGGCGCGGCGGCTGCCAATCCCAGCCATTGCCGATGAAAAAGTGATCGGCGTAGTGCGGCATGCGCTGCCGGGCCAGATCGATCAAGCGCTCGCCCTGATCGAGGCCGTACGGAATCAGCCGATGTCCGCGCTCCGCGGCCCACTGCACCGCGCATTCGAGCAGGTAGCCATTCGCGCAGCCGATGTCCAGCAATTCGCCGTCGTTGTCTACCGCATCAAGCAGCGGCTCCCGCTCTGCGCGCCAGCGCGCCGCGCCGCCACTGAAGCCTGACTGGCGAATTGGATCGTCATGATCGAGATAGGCGCGCTCAAGCTCGGTAAGTTGTTGAAGAAATACGTCGGGTAGTTCGTGCATGTGATTGCCTTTCAGTTATGTGGCTCCACAGGAGCATAAAGAAGCCTCCCACACATGAAACGTGCGGGAGGCTCCAAAAGGTGCAATCAATAATGTTATGGCGCAGGCGGTTGGCCGTCGCCCGATTGCGGCACTGGCGGCGCGGGGGGCTGATCCGCAGGCGGCGCGGCAGGCTGCGGATCTGGCGCGCGGATGCCAAGTACAATCGTTGTGCCAGGAACAATCGGCTGCCCGGCCGCCGGGATGGTGCTTACCACTGCGTACGGCGAAAACTGGTCGTAGATCGCTGGGATGCGCTCGCGCGTCTGATAGTCCACATAAATGTAATTCGTGACACCCAGCGCCGCCAGCCGTTCCTTAGCCTGATTTTCGCCAAACTTGCGCAGATCCGGCATGATCACCGATCCGGGCGCTGGCTCAGGCGTCGGCTCGGGCGTCGGTTCGATCACCGACGCGTACTGCTCCTGGCTACACACCGGCACATTGCCGCCCGCCGAACCACCTGACCAGACATAGCGCACCTTCTCGTCCGGGTCAGCGGGTGGCGTTTTCCAGATATTAATTGTCGTCGCAAGCCCCGCCGGAATGGTCATGCCAGCCGTCGGTCGACAGTAACTTCCCGGGTCACCGTTATCACCCGATCCGGAAAGCCGCATCACCGTCACTTTCTGGAACGAGTCACAGCCAAGGCGGCTGTCATCGGATGCAGATTTCAGCATGTCGGGCGAAAACAACTCGCGGCTGTAGTTGCCGAACGGGCCGGGCAGCGAGCAAATCGGGCGTGTTTGCACCTCCGACGGCACCGAGAAGTCCCGCGGCACCTTACCATTGTACGGCTCGGCCAGCACTTTCTCGAACTCCGGCGTGGCGAAAAGCGACTCCATGACGTTGTGCCAGATTTCGCCGCCGCCCTGGATACTCTCGACCTCGGCGGTCTTTTCATTATTGTTGTTGCCGGTCCACACGCCGACCGTGACATACGGCGTGTAGCCAACCGCCCACGCGTCGCGCCAGTCGTTGGTCGTGCCGGTCTTGACGGCGGCGGGCCGCGACAGCTTGAGGCGGCTGTTCAAACCCCAGATCGCCCGGCGCGCGTTGTCGTCGCTCAGCATGTCGGAAATGATCGCAACATGATCTTTATTGAGAACCTGATCGCCAGTTTTTGCGCCAGTCACATTATGATTCACGTCGAACGGCAACGCTTCACCCTTGCCATTGATGATCCGCAGGAACGGCTGCGGCGGATAATAGCGCCCGCCACTGGCTAATGTATTGTACGCCGTGGTCAAGTCCAGCGGCGTGACTTCGCCACCGCCGAGCGTCAGCGACAGGCCATACACATTCGCGCCGCGCTGCAAGCCGGTGATGCCCGCGCGATGCAGCAGATCGATCGTGTTCTGAACGCCTGCAAACTTGAGCGCCTTGACAGCGGGCATGTTCAGCGAGTTTGCCAACGCGGTGCGGATGCGCACCGGGCCGTTCCATCTGCCGTTGTAATTTTCAGGCTTGTACGGATCTTTACCAGCCGTGAACTCGGTCGGCACATCCCACAACAACGTCGCGGGCGTAATTCCATGATCCATGGCCGACAGATAGGTGAATGGCTTGAGCGCGGAACCCGGCTGCCGTTCGCGCACCGTGACATTCACCTGGCCGTCCAGCACATTGCCGTCATGCCCTGTTTTGGATGGAACGACCGAATTGTAATCAATGCTGCCTACCATGGCCAGAATCTGGCCGGAGTTCGGCTGCATCACCACCACCGCAGCATTGTGAATGTTGCGCGCTTCCATCTCGGCAATGCGCTCTTTAGCCTTTTGCTGCACCATGCGTTGGATATTCAGGTCGAGCGAGGTGTAGATCGACAAGCCCAGGTTGGCGAACTGCGGGCCGTACTGCTCTTCGAGCAGCTTCCGCACGTAAAAGACAAAGTGCGGCGCATTGAGCGGCACATCCTGGCTGGCAAATTTAAGATCGTCAGAGGCAGCCCGGCGCGCATCGGCCTCGGTCACATAGCCCTCGTCAACCATCTGGGTCAGCACCGCGATCTGGCGCGCCTTGGGCGGCGGCGTGTCCTGTGGCAGCTGATAATTCGGATCGAGCCAGCCCTGCTTCAGCGGAACGCCCTTCAACACGTTGTCTTCAAGGTAGTTAATCGGGTCGTACACGCTCGGCAGTTGCGGCAAACCGGCCAGCAGCGACGCCTGCGCGAGCGTCAAATCCTTGGCATGCGTGCCGAAATACACCTCGGACGCCGCTTCGATCCCATACGCCAGGTTGCCGTAGTAAATCTCGTTCAGATACAGATTAAGAATGTCGTCTTTGGAATACTGGCGGGTCAACTCCTGCGCCAGCACAATTTCCTTCACCTTGCGCTGATATTTGTTCTCATCAAGCCGCTCGGTGTCGGTCAGCACAACGAGCTTGATCAACTGCTGCGTGAGCGTAGACGCGCCGCCGGTCACTTCGCCAGCATTCAGGCTGCGGCCAAACGCCTTGGCAATACCTTCGTAATCGACGCCCTGATTCTGGTAAAACGTTTTGTCTTCGATCGAAACCGTCGCATGAATCAAGAGCGGCGAAATATTGCTCAGCGGCACTTCGGTGCGCTTGCCGGAGCCGAAGAACTCGTATAACAGCGTGCCGTTCCGGTCGTAGATGCGGGTGGTTTGGAAGGAGTCATGCTGCTTGATTTGCGCTAGGCGCGGCGCAAGCGACTCGCTCAACTGGGTGTATGCGCCGTACGCGCTGCCAACGCCCGACAGCGCCAGCACCACAGCAATCACAGCCAGGCCAAACATGAGCCGCAGCGCCCATGAGGCCGCGCTGGTACCACGTTTTGGCTCTGGCCGCAGCATGCGTGGCATGGGACGATGGCGGGGAATCGGACGACCGGCGAGCGAACGACGAAAGAAGCGATGATTCCGATACTCTGGTTGCATATGCCTCGTAAAATATTGTCAAAATTCGGAAACGTGATGCCACAAACAACCGCGTGCATGTGGAACCAACTGTTTCAGTTAAGCGTCCTACTCCGTGGACACGCAGGGAATTGTACCACGCCCATGCCGAAGGGCCAACGTACTATGCCTGATACTAAACTGAAACAAGGCTGTATGGTGACAAAAACCGGCGAATAGCAGCGCGCCGCCACGTTTGTATAATTACTACGCAGCTACGATATGCGGTACTATACCCATAGCATGTTGATAGTACGAGCGAACTCATGATGCGTCTTCAAGACCTGCAAGGCCGCCAGCTTGGCCGCTACCAGATTACGGGCGTGCTTGGGCGGGGCGGCATGGCCGCCGTGTACCGCGCCCATGACACGGGGCTGCGCCGCGACGTGGCGCTGAAGGTGCTGTACCCGCACTACGGCACCGATCCATCGCTGCTGGAACGCTTTCAGCGCGAGGCAATTGTCGCGGCGCGGCTCGACCACCCGAACATTGTGCCGATCTATGACGTTGGCGAAGAGGATGGCTTCGTCTACATCGCCATGAAGCTGCTGCACGGGCGCTCGCTGGCCGACCGGCTGCGCGAAGAGCCGATCCTGCCAGTTGACGAGCTTGTGCCAATTGTGGAGCAGATCGCGTCAGCATTGGACTATGCCCATGCGCGCGGCGTGATTCACCGCGACATCAAGGCTGGCAATATTCTGCTGGAGCCGCCCGACCGCGTGCTGCTGGCCGACTTCGGCATTGCCAAATCGCTCGACGCGCCCGGCATGACCAGCACTGGCGTGTTGATCGGCACGCCCGACTACATGGCGCCCGAACAAATCGCGAACCAGGCTGTGGATGGTCGCGCCGATATTTACGCGCTCGGCGTGCTGGTGTTCCGCGCCCTGACCGGGCGGCTGCCGTTCGAGGGCAGCACCGAGCAGGTGCTGCTCGGCCATTTGCACGGCACCATACCTGATCCTTCCATGCTCATGCCGTCGCTGCCAGTCGCGGTCGATGCAGTGGTGCAGAAAGCGCTCGCCCGCCAACCCGCGCAGCGCTACTCGAAGGCAGGCGAGTTCGTTCATGATCTGCGCGTGGCGCTCGGCATTGGCATGCCCACGCCACCACCGGCGCGCCGTGGCTTTGAAGGCCGCGCCGTGGTGCCGACCGTGGCGGCCAACCAGTACGTCCAGCCGCGTATCGGTGCCGACGAGCCGACCCGCCGCGGCGCTGCTGCGCCGCCGCCTGCCCGGCCTGCGGCTGCGAACCAGCGCGCCCGCGCCGACGATCCGACGCTGCGTGGCACGGTTGCGCCCTCTCCAGCGCGCACTGCCAGCAGCATGCCTGCGCCGGTGCAGCGGAGCTTTCCTGCATGGCCAGTTATTCTGGTGCTGCTCATGCTGCTTGGCGGCGGTGGCTACGTGCTCGCCAATACATTCCGGCGCGGCGATAATGGCGACAATCCTGGTGCTGTCATTGCGGCGCTGACGCACACGCCAACGCTCTCTGTGCCGACGCTCATGCCCACCAATGCGCCGCCTGCCGAAGCCGCCACAGCAGCGATTATTGCGGAACCTGCAACTGCTGAACCGACCAGCATGCCAACCGCACCGGCAGCGCCAACGGCCACGTCAAACACAGGCGCTGCCACGCCGGCACCTGCGCCCACGCATGCGCCAACGACCAGGCCCGCCGCATCACCTACAACACAGCCAACGACCAGGCCGACCAGCGCGCCGACGAATACGCAACAACCGACCAGCGCGCCAACCAACACGCCGCAGCCAACCCTTGCGCCAACCGAAACACCGCAGCCGACCGAAGCACCCGCGCCAACCGTCGCGCCGACCGAAGTCGCTGGCGCGCCGTGCGAGGTTGCGGTGACGGGCGGCTTTGGCGCGCTGCTGGAGCAGCGTGTCGGCGTGCAGCAGCGGCTCGGCTGCCCTACCGCGCCCGAGCAAGGCGGCGATGTGGCCGAGCAGCCGTTCGAGCACGGCAGCATGCTGTGGTTCAAAAATAACAATACCATCTATGTGTTTATCGGCAAAAATGCCACCGGCAAGCACCTTGATTTTCCGCCCGACCAGCAACAGGGACCGGACGATCCGCCGAGTGCCACACCGCCGCCCGGCACGCAAGCGCCCGCCAGCGGCTTTGGGCTGGTGTGGGATTCGCATGCTGCTGTGCGCCAGCAGGTTGGCTATGCCACCGCGCCGGAAGCTGGCCCGTTCGCGGGCGCATACCAGCCCTTCGAGAACGGCGTCATGTTGTTTAGTCCCAGCGGGCTTGGCGACGGAAAGACTATTTACGTGCTGTATAACAACGGTCGTTTAGAGCAGTACGCCGACCCAACACGATAATCATGAGCTACTACGACGATGTGTACGAAATTGTGAAGCGCATCCCACCCGGCAAAGTCTCGACCTATGGCCGCATTGCGCAGATGACGCCCGTGCCGCGCGGCGCGCGTGGCGTCGGCTGGGCGCTGCACGCGCTGGGCCCGGAGCATAACCGCGAGGTGCCATGGTGGCGCGTGATCAACGTGGCCGGTCGGATCAGCAACGAATTCAATGCCGCGCTGCAACGGGCGCTGCTGGAAGCTGAAGGCATTGCATTTGACGAGCGCGGATATGTTGATTTGAAACGGTTTCTGTGGGAAGAAACATGCGCATAAAGAGCATAGCTTTTGTGTTTGTTCTTTGTTCGTTTGATTGCAGCCTAATGGCAAACTTCAGCCGCAGCCTTGCAGAAGATACGTTTGATAGGCGGGAAAGCGGTCAGCACGAAGCGGGTATGAAAAAATCGCTACGGCAAGGCTGTCGGACTGGAAGCGATTGTTGGACCGCCCACTCACCGCCAGCACTGGATGTAGGAGTAGTATGGTCTGTTGCCACTCCTTTGCTCCTTCTCGGTCTTGCTCACGGCCTCCTCCTCACGCTGACTTCATCCCCTCCACGTTCGTCGATGACACACCTGCCCTTCGGCACATGAATTATCCTGATCCTACCACAAACTATCTGTGCAATCGTTGTTATGCTGGCTTTTGTCGTCGCCTGTGCGCCGCCACATTATGGCGGTTTGCGCATTGCTCACAGCAGTAGCGCCGCGTATGGTTGCGGGATGTGTCAATGAAGACATCCGTACAGGGCGTTGCGTTACAAACGTGAAATCGCTCGATACCATACTGTTCAAGCGCTGCACTCAGACCCAGTGCTGCTTCGGCTGCAAGGCGGCGCGCTAAGGGCAGGTCTTCTCCGACAGCCAGTTGGAGGGTAATGCCGCCATCCTGATCGAGCGCGACATACGGCCTGACTCGAACGTCATGGAGGAGTTCGTTCAGGAGTGCAACCGCAACCGCCATGTCGCCTGCTTCAAACACGGCACGTAAGCGACGACGCAGGTCGAGCACCGCGGCGAGATCCTGTGCGGTAGGTTGCTGCCTCAGAGGGATGTTCCAAGTGCGCACATACTGCGCCAGATCTACAGGGGTGCGGAGGTATTCCGGCTCCGCCCGTGTTGTATCGCACGTGTTTACAATCCGCTCGGCAAGCAACTCAGATTCTTTGTAATGCCTCATTCCTATTTGACTCCTTACAATTCCTGTGATAGAGTAAGCACTAATTCACATTATACCACTTACAAGCAATGGGTGGGGATTGTTGCTGTACGACGCGTCGCTGAGTTGCTTGTTGTGGCAGGGTTAGTTGGGGAGGGAGTCATGTTTCACACTTGGCGGGCGCTTCGCACGTTCAATCGCGGTACGTTCATCTTCCTGCTGGTTTGTGCGCTCGATGCGTTTGGATATTTTGGCATTCAGGGGGTGCTCTTCAACCTCTATCTCCTCCGTCTTGGCTTTGGCTCCGAATTCATCGGCCTGTTAATCGCCTCAGGGCAGGTCACCTGGGCCATTGCTGCGTTACCCGCCGGAATGATTGGCCGCCGACTTGGATTACGCACCACGTTGATTGTGGCCTTTGTGCTTGCGGCGCTTGGGATGGGCTTAGTGCTATTGGTTGAAGTGCTCCCCAAACCTTTTTGGACGCTCTGGTTGTTTGGGTGTTGGGCCGTGCTGTGGATTGGTTCGGCATTGTACAGCGTGAACAGTCCGCCCTACGTTATGCACGTCACCACTGACGAAACGCGCAATCAGGTATTTGCGGCGCAAGGCATCGTGCTTGCGTTCATGGGGTTCGTCGGCAGCTTCGCGGCCGGTGTGTTGCCTGGGCTATTTGTGACGTGGACGGGCGGATTACTCGATCAACTGTCCTCGTACCGGTATGCCTTGTGGGCTGCGCCGGTGGCGTACCTGCTGTGCGCGTTACTATGGGTTGGGACACGACCAGTGCACGTGGAGAACACAGCCGAGGTCGTTTCAACAGCGTCGAAGCCGATGGGCCTGTTTGCATTCCT
>DASTWM010000465.1:0-2636 GCA_035765855.1 Roseiflexaceae bacterium | reverse complement strand
CAAAAGCAGAGCCAGTTTCCATCGCGGCCCACGCCGTGCAAAATCGCGCTAGAGCAAGGAGATAAATGAGCAACAATACGTCGCCTTTAAAACTCAATGCGCTGCCCGCCGGACCCAACGGCATCAAGATCGCCGCACCTGCCACGGCAACCCATGCCACCGCCGGACCAACGATGAACCCTGGAGATGCGAGCAAGCTCAAAACCACGCCCTTACGCCACAGTTTTGCGAGATCATAGTAAAGCTGGAGTACCGGTGGCCCGCGACGACCTGCTACCCAGGCTTTTGTTTTATTGATAATGCCGGGCAATAAAGGCGCGAGCAGTATCCATACTGCGAGTCGTAGGACTAGTTCCAAAATCGTCTTCATTGTACGCCTCCGAAAATTATGAGGACGCCCAGAGCAATCAGCCCGGCCACCAAATAGAGGATGTAAAATTGCAAACGCCCGTGTTGCAAGCGCCGTACCGACGTGGACACGTGCTGGACAGCGAGACGTATTGGGCCGATGATCCGCTCGAGTACTGTTTCGGGAACGCGCTCAAGGCGGACGGCGTCCGTCGGAAAGATGCCGCGCGGTCTTTTTATTTTAAGCTCCGGTTGCAGGATCCAACGGAACCAGCCTGAGATGATTCCCGCAAATGATGCGCTGGAATATTGCATTCGTGCGGTCGGTTTGGCGTAACCGCAATCCCACGTTAGACCGCGCCTGAAGCTGGTGGCCTGCGCTTTGCGCCACAACCAGACCGCCGCTGCTGAAATTAAAATCCACAGTGTCACGTGAATGGAACCGAGTGTGAGCAACGGCGCCGGCGGCGCCGTTGACGTCCAGGAGGGATGCCACGCCGCAACCGCTCGCGACACTGCCGGCCATAATAAAATCGGAGCCAGGCCGATGATGACACATACGCTCGCCAATACGAGCATCGGCCCGAGCATTCCCGCTCCAGATTCGTGTGCATCCGTTGCGGAGTTGGTGCGCGCTGCGCCAAGGAAAATCATCGCACCCGCCTTTACGAAGCTTGCCATCGCGATGGAGCCGGCCATGGCCAACATAATGGCCGCCGGAATCGCTGCCCAGACCCAAGGACCTTTGCTCGTGACTGCATCGAAGAGCCCGAGATAGACGAGCCATTCACTGACGAATCCATTGAGCGGCGGCAAGCCTGAAACCGCAAGGGAGCCGAGCAAAAACAACCCTGCCGTCCACGGCATAGTCCGCCATAATCCGCCCAGCCTGCTCATTTCGCGTGTGCCCGTTGCATGCAAAACGGAACCGGCGTTGAAGAACAACAGCGACTTAAACGCTCCATGATTCCACACGTGCAGCAATGCTCCCGCC
Organism: Roseiflexaceae bacterium; assembly: GCA_035765855.1. Lineage (GTDB taxonomy): Bacteria > Chloroflexota > Chloroflexia > Chloroflexales > Roseiflexaceae > DASTWM01. The sequence goes on along the minus strand of DASTWM010000465.1, from coordinate 1,294 downwards.
AGCAGTAGCCGTCCCCAGGGCGCGTCACCATGTGTGACGGCGATCAATGCGCCGCCAATTCCAATCAAGATGATACCGACGTTTTCCACAGAACAATATGCGAGCAGCCGCTTGAAATCATTTTGCGCGAATGCAAAAGCGATTCCGAGCAATGCGCTGGTTGCGCCAAGACCAATCACGACCCAACCTGCATTCGCCGGGATCGGCAGCCAACCGCTGAAGCGCACGATCCCGTAGACGCCCATCTTGATAGCAACGCCGGACATGATGGCTGAAACGTGACTCGGTGAATTGGCATGCGCGGACGGAAGCCAGACGTGGAGAGGGAAAAAACCTGCTTTGACGCCAAAGCCCACCAGCACGAGCCAAAACAACGGAGCAAGTTCAGTTTGTTCGCGCATTGGTCCCAGATCCCAACTGCCCGTGCGCGCGGCAAGAGTACTAAAGAAAGCGAAGAGACAAACTGTGCCCACATGGGATGCGACCAAATACAACCAACTGGCAGCCCGCACTTCGCGCCGTTGCGCGTCTAACCTTAATAGGAAATACGCGCTAACCGTGAACAATTCCCAGGCGAAAAGAAAATGCAATCCATTCGAGCACACGAGAACCAGCCCCATGCTCAGAACCAAACTGCTCCACCACGCTCGTCCTCGCGGGGCGGATGCGGGGTAATGATCTTCTGACCAATATTCTTTCGCATACACGGCCCCGGCTCCGCCGACGACGCACACCAGCACCATGAACAGCGCGCTTACTCCATCGAGACGCAGATGAATGAACTCCCCTCCCAACGCAAACGAACTTTGCCATTCCCAATCCGTGGCCCCAAGTAAGACACAGAGCGCGGCTGTCAGCCCTGCGGCCACGCCGGCTAAGGTCAGCACCAGCCACGTTCGCCGAAGCCACGGACCGGCTGCGGTTCCTGCGACCAGACTCGCGCCGGCGAGTAATAACCACGCACCTGCTGTCATGGTTTTACCTCCGGATTCGGCGATCGGTCAACGGCGGCGACAGCGGCAAATATCTCGTCATCTTTTGCATCCTTCGCGAGCAGTTTGCGCAGTGGTCCAGAGCCAAGGGCGCGAGAAAGTCGCCCCAGCAGATCAAGATGCGCGCGAGGGGACGGGGCGATAAAAAAGAATAACCGTGTGATCGGCACGCCGTCGGTGCCGTTGCCCGGCACTTGCAGCGGGTCTCGCAACAACAACAATGCGAGTGACCCAGAATCACGGCCCAGTGCAATTCTCGCGCTTGGATGCGGCAACGCGAAGCCTTCACCGACCGGCGCCCA
>DASTWM010000464.1:0-2882 GCA_035765855.1 Roseiflexaceae bacterium | reverse complement strand
GGCCACGCAATTCGACCAATTTCAAAAGAGCCTTGGTATTGCGCCGAATATGCTGAGCCGCCGGCTCAACGGGCTGGTCGAGAGCGGTCTGCTCGAACGGCGTCGTTACAGTGAGCGCCCGCCACGAGACGAGTACGTGCTGACCGACCGGGGCCGGGATTTTCGGCCGGTGCTGTGGGCGCTGCTCGCCTGGGGCAACAAACACTTCGCTCCAGAAGGGCCGAGCGTGGTCGTCGTCGATGCGGAAACAGGCAAACGGGCGGATCCGGTCCTGATCGACCGCCGGAGCGGCAAGCTCATGACATCGCGAACGTTTCGCAGCGCACCCGGACCGGCCGCCGATGACAAGACGCGTGCCCGCCTCGCCCCGCGCGCAGATGGCGGCCCGCCCAAAGCTGCGGAGCACGCGCAATGAGCGATCATGTCATTGACCGCGATATCGCGGCACCTACGCGCCGGGCCAGGCGGAGCAAGCAACTTGGCAAGCGTTCGCTGTTGGTGGCGGCAGGGCTGGCCATTCTGGCCGGCGCGGCAGACTACGGCCATCATTGGTGGACGATTGGCCGATTCGTCGAGTCTACCGACGATTCTTATGTCGGCGGCGACGTCACGCCGATTGCGCCGCATGTTGCTGGGTTCGTGCAGCAAGTTCTCGTCAAGGACAATCAGCACGTCCGAGCCGGGCAGAGCCTGGTCCGCCTCGATCCAGACGACTACCAGGCGACGCTCAATCACGCGAACGCTGTGCTGCAAGCCCGCGTGGCTGCACTCGCTAACCTACGGGCGAAGCGTTTACTGCAGCAGTCGGTTATCGCTGGTGCCGAGGCTGATCTTGCAGCGCAGCAGGCCCGGGCGGAATTTGCTGACCAGGACGCCAAGCGCTACCAGCTCTTGGCTCTTACCGCGGCGGGTTCGCGCCAGAGCGCTCAGAAGGCACTCGCCGATAATCGCTCGGCGCGAGCCGGGGTCCGCGCCTCCCAGGCGGCGGCGGAAGCGGCAGGCCAGCAGCTTTCTGTCCTTGATACCGAAATCACCGCCGCTGAGGCGGGCATCGCACAGGCCACGGCCGATCTGCGCACGGCACAGCTTAATCTCGGCTACACCGATATCACCGCGCCCATCGATGGGTATATTGGTAACCGCTACGCCCAGGTTGGCGCCTATGTAGCAAGCGGCACCAATCTGCTGTCCGTGGTGCCCGCGCGTGGGCTATGGGTGGACGCGAACTTCAAGGAAGATCAACTCGCCCAAATGAAGCCCGGCGATCCCGCGACCATCGTCGCGGATGTCCTGCCGGGACGCCCCTTCCACGGTCATGTCGCAAGCCTGGCGCCGGCGACCGGGGCGGTGTTCAGCGTCATCCCGCCACAGAACGCCACCGGGAATTTCACCAAGATCGTGCAACGCGTGCCCGTCCGCATCACGCTCGACGGCAACGCCACCGACCTCGGGTTGTTGCGGCCCGGGCTTTCGGTCACTGCCAGCGTGGATACAAAGCCGCCCAGGGTGAAGGGCCGTTGAATAGTGGTTCGAGGCGTTTTCCCCTTCGCAGTGATGTGCGTCGGCATGTTCGTCGCGCTGCTGGACATCCAGATCGTCGCCTCGTCGCTGGCGGACATCGGGGGTGGCCTGTCGGCTGCGCAAGACGAGATCGGTTGGGTACAGACGGCCTACCTGATTGCCGAGATCATCATGATCCCGCTGTCCGGCTGGCTGACCCGTGTGTTCTCGACACGGTGGCTGTTTGCCGCGTCGGCCCTGGGCTTCACCATCGCCAGCATGCTGTGTGGTCTGGCGTGGAGCATCAGCAGCATGATCCTGTTCCGGGCGCTGCAGGGCGGGCTCGGCGCATCGATGATCCCGACGGTGTTCACCTCGTCCTTCCACTACTTCCAAGGCCAGAAGCGTGTCTACGCCGCCGCCGTAGTGGGCACGATTGCCTCAATTGCGCCGACACTCGGCCCGGTAATCGGCGGCTGGATCACCGATACGCTGGACTGGCACTGGTTATTCTATATCAACCTCATCCCGGGTTTGCTCGTTGCTCTCGGCGTGGCGCTGCTGGTCGATATCGATAAACCCGATCTGTCGCTTCTGGCCGACGCCGATTATCCCGGCATCGTGCTGATGGCGATTGCGCTTGGCACGCTGGAATACGTGCTGGAAGAGGGTGCGCGCTGGAACTGGTTCAGCGATCGGACAATCCGCACCTGCACGCTCGTTGCTGCGATCAGTGGCCTTCTGTTTATTATCCGCAGCCTGACCTACGCGCATCCGGTGGTCGATCTGCGTGCCCTAACCAATCGCAACTTTCTGGTTGGCTCTATCCTCTCATTTGTCACCGGGATCGGCATCTTTTCGACGATCTATCTGACGCCACTGTTCTTGGGTTACGTTCGCGGTTTTTCCGCCTGGCAGACCGGGATGGCTGTGTTCTCCACCGGCGTCGCCTCGCTGATCGGTGTGCCGATCTATGTGGCGCTGGGACGCCGGATTGACCTGCGGTGGCTGATGATGTTCGGCTTGGCAAGCTTTGGCCTGTCGATGTGGAGCTTCAGCTACATCACTCATGACTGGGGCGATGATGAGCTCCTGATTCCGCAAATCCTGCGCGGTTTCCCGCAGGTGTTTGCCGTGGCGCCCGCCGTCACCCTTGGCCTCGGCAGCCTGTCACCAGAGCGGCTGAAATATGCCAGCGGCCTGTTCAACATGATGCGCAACCTGGGTGGCGCGGTCGGCATCGCGATGTGTGGACTGGTGCTGAACGACCGCACCAACCTGCATTTCCTCAACATCGCCTCCAATTTGACGCCTGCCAATGGCGCCATGCAGGATCTGCTGGCTGACCTGAGCACGCGGTGGGCGGCGGCGCTCGGCTCCGC
>DASTWM010000463.1:0-11492 GCA_035765855.1 Roseiflexaceae bacterium | reverse complement strand
GGCGATCATCGCATGGCGTGGACGGCGCAAAGCGGGCGACTTCCGCGACCGGCAGAAATTGTCGGAAATGCACTACTTCACCGTGCCGGGCTTCCGCGTGCTTGCTGCGCGCTACGGCCTGCGCGTTGGCGACATCGGCTCTGACCGGGTGCGGCGCGGCGCGGGTACGGCCGGCGGAATCAAAGGGCATGCGCGCGATTGGCTGGGGCGGCTGGGCCTCGCGCCGGCGGCCTACATTATCTATCGCAGCTTGTTTCAGGGAACGTATGAGTTGCTGCTGGTGAAGAAGTAGACTTAGAAGTTATATATCTCTGATACACCCTGCTCTCCTTGACGTGTGCTGGCCAGTCTTCGTTCGAGATGGTCACCTGCTCGGGCGTGAGTCCTTCACTTTGTAGAGACGTATTTTCATGCCAGAAGTCCTCACCCCTTCCTCGATTGTCAGCGCGAGTTGATATGCTGTGCTGGTCGCACTCGAATAGTTGCTGGCCCAATATTGCCTCCACATTTACGATAATTTGATCTTATAATGGATCATAGACTCTGCTTTGCACATGCCAAACTGCTGATCAGTGTGACATGCGTAATCTATGTCTATTCCCAACCCATATAGTCGGGTTGTTCCTTTGATTGATGATGTCTGAAGGATGATACTTGTGGATCACGCTCGCGTTCATTACGAAACGTTGCATAATCCGAGTCTCCGGCTGTTGCAGAAAGACACTGCGCCACTGATTATCAGCTTTCTCTTTCAGCAGTTCAAGCGAAACCATCGTGTGGTTGTTCCAGCGAACGAACTGATGGCGCGTCTTGAAGATCATCTGGAAGAACTGAATGCCGAAGAGCCTAGCGTATATCCTCGTTCTGCTGCCGCATATCTCAAGACCTGGTGCGACGAGGATCACCGCCTGCTGCGAAGCTACTACGAGTCGGGCAGCGATGAGCCAGTCTACGAGCTCACTCCCGCCGCCGAACGCGTAATCGGATGGTTCGAAGATTTGCAACCAGCCGAATTCATTGGGGCCGAGTCACGCTTTCTGCGAATTTTTGGTCTTCTCGAAGAGATCGTTGGGCGCGGTGGCGCCGATGTAGCAACGCGGCTCGCGCAACTTGAGCAGCAAAAGGCTGAAATTGAGCGCGAAATCGAGGCGATTCAGCGCACTGGTGCCGTTGAGCGGCTGACTGAAACACAGATCAAGGAGCGCTTTCAGGAGGCCAGCGATGTGGCAAGGCGTTTGCTGGCCGACTTTCGCGAGGTCGAGCATAATTTTCGTGACATTGCTATGCAGGTGCAGAAGGCTCAACTTGAGCAGAGTGTGCAGAAAGGCTCGGTCGTCGGCTATGTGCTCGACGCCGACGAAGCACTCCAGGAGTCAGATCAGGGTCGCAGCTTCTACGCCTTCTGGGATTTTCTCCGCTCGCCGTCTCGCCAGGATCTGCTGCGCGATTTGCTCAGGCAGGCTTCGCACATTCCCGAACTTGCTTCAGCGCGCGGCGAGCACCCGTTATTGTGGAGCATCAAAGACAACCTGCTCGCCGCCAGCCAGAAGGTCATGCAGTCCAATCACCGTTTAGCTGAACAACTGCGCAAGATGCTGGATGAACGCAATCTTGCCGAGCAGCGCCGCGTGCGCAATCTAATCGTTGAGATCAAGCAAGCCGCGCTGGCATGCCTGGACACGCCACCTGACGACGAGGCGTTTTTCATGTTGGAAGGCACACCGCAGGTCAGCATGCCCATGGAGCGGGGGCTGTGGGAAGCGAGCGAACCACCCAACTTTGCTGGGCAAACGATTGATGTAGCCGAGGAAGATGCGACCACGGTCGATCTTGCTGCGCTGTACAATCAGTTCTACGTCGACGAAATGCTGCTGCGCGACCACGTCGCAACGTTACTCGAAACGCGCACCTGTGTCACGCTGGCTGAGATCACCCAGCACTATCCGGTCGAAAAGGGACTCGCGGAAGTTATCATGTACCTTGCGATTGCCGCGCGCGAGGAGCATCATATCGATGATCAGCAGTATGACGTGATCGTGTTGCACGAAAATGGTGTTGGCACGCAGCAACTGAAGATTCCGCGGGTCATCTTTGGACAACAAGGATTGTCATGAAGTCAGAAAACATTGAGTCCTACGCGCCCGTCCTGATCAAACTGCTCCAGGGTATCATTGCGTATGATGACGCAGCCATATGGAGCTTGTTGCTGTACCATGAAGCTGCCATCCACGAGTATTTCGAGCGCGCCGGACTTCATGTCGAGGTTGACGAGACCGAAGGCTATGCGTTTCTGCGCCAACCCGACCCAGAAGAGGATAGCTCGGTCGCAATGACGCTGCCACGCCTGACGAGTCGGCATCGCCTCAGCTACCCAGTCACACTGCTGCTGGTGTTGCTACATGAAGCGTTGCAGCAATTCGACGCGAGCGAGTCGCAGTCAGATCGTTTGGTGGTCACCATCGAGGAATTACGCGACATGCAACGTCCTTTTCAGCGCGAACGGAGTGACGAGGTGAAACTTGCGCGTTCATTGGACGCGCATGTATCGCGCCTGGTCGAACTCGGCTTTCTGCGGCGATTGAGCGGCGACGAGGAACGCTACGAAGTTAGACGGATCATCAAAGCGAAGGTTCCGGCCGATATGCTGGCGGAAATCAAGGAGAAGTTGGTGGCGCATGCGCAATCTCATGTTTGAATTCGACGACGCAAGCCAAACAGGTTATCGCCTGGAGCGGCTTGAGGTGCTGAACTGGGGTACATTCAACAACAAAGTGTGGCGGATCGAGCCATGCGGGAACACGGCGCTGCTGACGGGTGCAAATGGCTCTGGCAAGTCGACGTTGGTAGACGCGCTGCTGACGCTGCTGGTGCCGCACGTCAAGCGCAATTACAACCAGGCCAGTGGTGCGGATCGGCGACGCGAACGTGACGAACGCACGTACATGCTCGGCGCGTATGGCAAAGTGAAGACCGAAGAAAGCTACGCTGCCCGCACGCAATACTTGCGCACCAAAGACGATTACACTGTGCTGTTGGCGGTGTTCGGCAATGGCGCCGTCAGGCAGCAGGTAGCGCTCGCACAGTTCTTCTGGCTTGCCGATGATGGTGTCAAGAAATTCTTCGTCCTCACGCAGCACGATCTGAGCATTCAACAGCACTTCGCCAATTTTGATACACCGAGTGATCTGCGGAAGCGTCTGCGCAGCCAGGGCATCGAGGTTTACGATGAGTTCGTGCGCTACAGCAAACAATTTCGCAAGCTAGTCGGATTGCGCTCTGAAAAAGCACTGGATTTGTTCAATCAAACTGTATCAATCAAGGAGATCGGTGGTCTGAATGACTTCGTGCGCTCACACATGCTGGAACGGACAAACGCCCAGGAGCAGATCGCCAGCCTGCGCGCAAACTATGAAAATCTCACGCGCGCGCATGACGCCATCCTCAAGGCCGAGCGACAGGTAGCTTTGCTGCGCCCGCTAATCAAGGAGGCTGATCAGTATGAGCAGGCCGAACAGCGCCGCATCGATCTTCAGCATGCAGCCAACGCCGTGCCGGCCTTCTTTGCGCAACGCAGCATTGAACTGCTGGAACACGCCGCTGCCGACACCGATCATGCCCTCACGCGTGCCAACCAGCGCAAAATAGCTGCTGAAGAACAGCTTGGCGCGCTCCACAGACGCGAGATCGATCTTTATACCGCGATCAACAACGACCATGCCGGCCAGCGCCTGAACGACATAGACAAGGACATCCAGCGGCTGGAGGAACGTAAAGCAATCAAGCGCGCGCAAGAGCAGCGATATAGCCAGATTGCGCGCCAACTGCAATTTCAGCCGTATGGGGCTGAGTCCGCTTTCAACAAAAATATGGAGCAAAGCCAGCATGCGCTGCCGAAATTGGGAGATCGGCTGAAGAAGCTCATCGCGGATCGTGATACGGCAAAGCTTGAGAGCAACCGCCTGGACGAAACACGCGCGCAGCTAGACGGCGAATTACAGTCGCTGCGGATGCGCAAGAGCCAGATCCCCGCCGAGGACTTGCGCGTGCGCTCCGGCCTGCTTGCGGCACTCGATCTTGACGAGGCGCAGCTGCCCTTCGTCGGCGAGTTGCTCAAGGTGCGCGACGATGCCCACGCCTGGGAAGGCGCAATCGAGCGTGTGCTGCGCGGCTTCGGTCGGCAACTGCTCGTCGCAGAGGTGCACTATCAGCAGGTCAGCGAATACATCAACAAAACGCATCTGCATGGACGGTTGGTGTTTCACCGCGTCTCTGAGCGGCAGATGAGTCAGGTGATGCGCGACCTCGATCCTGATGCGTTGCCGCACAAACTGGAGATCAAGCGCGAGAGCAGCTTCTATGACTGGCTCAAAGCCGAATTACACGAAGCGTACAACTACGTTTGTTGCGCGGACATGGCGCGCTTTCGGCAGGAGCATCGCGCCCTTACGATTACTGGTTTGATCAAGAGCGGCCGGGCGCGGCACGAAAAGGATGATCGCCACCGCCTGGATGACCGCAAGTATTACATTCTGGGCTGGGATAACCGAGACAAAGTTCGTGAGTATGAAGCCGAGTTGCAGCGTATCACTGACAAATGCCAGCAAATGGCTAAACGAATCGAGCAGATCGAACAGGTGCAAAAAGAAGACGGGCAACGGCTCGGCTTGCTTCAAGAATTATTACGCTTCGATAGCTTTGCGGCGCTCGATTGGCATAGCGACGCGCAACAGATTGCTGAATTGCGTGAACAGCGCCGTCAGATCGAACAAAGTTCTGACCGCCTCCAGCAGCTGCGCGCCGACCTGGAAACACTGCATGAGCAGATCGAGCAGGTGCAACGCGAGCGCGATGCCGCTGCCGGCGAAGAGACCAACCGCCAGCGCGACCTCGACGATTATGCCCGCCAGCGCGCCGACAACGTGCAACGGTTGAGCATCTTTCCGCCCGACGCGCTCACGCGCTATATTCCGCTGGTGACCGCACGGTTGAAAGGCCGTGATCTTACGCTGCCGCTCATCCACACTGTGGAAGAAGAAGTACGTGAGACGTATCGTAATGATATTGAGCGGGAGCGCGACACCAGCACGCGCCTGCACAACAACATCATCAGGAAAATGGGCGATTACAAGCGCGAGTATGAGACCGAAACCAAAGATGTAGATGCATCAATCGAGGCGCTCGGCGAGTTCCGTCGCATGCTCCAGGTTGTCGAACACGATGATCTGCCGCGCTACGCGCAGCAGTTCAAAGAACTGCTGGATCGCAAAGTCGTCGAAGATATTGTGTTCTTCAAAGGCGCGCTGGAACGCCAGGAAGAAGCGTATCGCGAAAGCATTGAGAGCTTGAATACATCGCTGCGTGGTATTGATTATACTACTGCAACCTTTATTGAACTTGGCTGCGACCCGGCGCGCGACCGCGAGGTGATTGAGTTCAAGCAGTTGCTGCGCGCATGTCTGCCTGACGTTGGACAGATCAGCACGCCGGAAACCAACGAAGCCAGCTTCCAGCATATCCGCGCCCTGATTCAGCGTTTCGAGGAGGACGAGCGCTGGGCAAGCAAAGTGACCGATGTGTGCAACTGGCTGGACTTTTACGCCCGTGAGCGCAACAAAGGTGATGACTCGGAGCGCAATTATTACTCTGACTCGTCCGGCAAATCGGGCGGCCAAAAAGCCAAGCTGGCCTATACCATTCTGGCTTCAGCCATCGCCTACCAGTTCGGGCTTGAGGCTGGCACGACGGGCACGCAAACCTTTCGATTTGTGGTCGTGGACGAAGCCTTCAGCAAATCGGATGAAGCCAACGCCCGCTACGCAATGGATTTGTTCAAACAATTGAACCTGCAATTGCTAGTCGTCACACCGCTGGATAAAACGCATGTGGTTGAGCCGTACATCGCCGCATGCCACTTTGTGACCAACAACGCCGAAGAGAACGATTCCAAAGTGTATAATCTGACCATCGCTCAGTATCATGAGCATAAACAGCGCATGCAAGACGGTGTGTGACCAACAGGAATGAACATCATGATTACCCCTGCTGAGATTCGCCAAAAAGCCGAGCGGTTGTACTTGCCGATGCTGCTGGCCTGGCTGAACGGCGAGCCATACTTTCCGCATGACATTTCCTTCCGCAAACCGCAGGCATCAGATGATTACATCACGCTGCGCACCGGTGTGGAGCAACTGACCAAAGGCTCGAAAGCCCAGCGCGGCTTCGGCTACAGCGTTGATCTGCAGCAACGCCAGACCCGCAGCTACGGCGTACAATCGCTGCCGACCCGTATCTTTTTCGAGACTGAAGCCGATCTGCTGCAACTGATCGGCAAAGTGGAAGAAGCCGCCGCGTTCAAGTGTGATGCCGTGTTGATCCGCCATGAATTGCCGCAACTCGGCGACTGGTTGCGCAACAATATGCAGCACGTCATCAGGCATGCCGGCGCATGGCCGGGGTTGATCGAAGTATGTCAGTATTTTCTGGCGCATCCGCGTCCCAACCTATATGCCCGCCAACTGCCGCTGACGGTGCATACAAAGTTTATCGAAGAGCATCAGGGAATTTTGCGCCGCCTGCTTGACGGGCTGCTGCCTGCCGAGGCAATCAGTGCGCCCGAGCGCAGCTTCGAGCGACGATTCGGGCTGCGCTATGATGAGCCGTTGTTGCGCGTGCGGCTGCTCGATCCGCAGCTTCAGGAGCGGCTTGGTTTGCCGATTTCTGATCTGAGTGTGCCGCTGTCGCAATTCGAACATCTCGATCTGGCTGGGCAGTGCTGTATTATTATCGAGAACAAGCTGACATTCCTCACACTTCCATCGCTGCCAGGCTGCTTTGCGATCTTCGGCAGCGGCTTCGCCGTCGAGCTACTGAAGGGAATTTCGTGGCTGGCCGACTGTTCGCTGATCTACTGGGGCGATCTCGACGCCCATGGCTTTATGATCCTTGCACAACTGCGTGCTGCCTACCCGCTGACTGTTTCGCTGATGATGGACACCACGACACTAGAACGCTTCGGTCATTTTGCTGTGGCGGGTGAGCCAGGCGCTACGACGCATCTGCCACACCTCACACCGGATGAACATGCGCTCTTCACCTATTTGGCAAACAACAACATCCGTGTCGAACAAGAGCGGATTAGCTACGACTACGTGCTCCAACAGTTACAGAAACTATGCTGACTACGCCAATATCCGGCCCAGGATTATCCATAGCAATTGTTGCGCGGACATGAGACACAAAGACCGTTGTAACACTGCACTCAGGCTTGAGGCGGCGATGAGTATGCTATAATGCGGCCTCAGAAAACCATATACGCTCAAGGATTTTTGTTTGGCTACTCGTGATCTTTCGCGCACGCAGGTTGGTCGCCGCGTGCAAGCAACATATCTGCGCCCTGGCCGCGTCAGTTGGCCGCTGGCGCTGCTGGTCGTCGGCGCGCTGCTGGCGCTGCTGGCGGCCTACAGCATCCGCCCGTTTGAATCGCTCGACCTCGGCGCGAACAGCGATTACCCCTACCTGCAAGGATTTCATGCCCGCGAATTCAGCGCAATCGAACCGTCGCAGCGCTTCGACTGGCCGGCTGGCAGCCAGGAATTAACCATTTCCGACGGTCTCAATCCAGCCTTCGCCATGGCGACCTTTACGCTCGATTCGCTGCCGGCCGGGCTGCCGCGCCGCCTCGCTTCCGTGTACGTAAACGGCCAGGAGATTGACACGATCACCGACAACGGCGGCGGGCGCGATTTCCGCGTGTTGCTGCCGAATGGCGTCACGGCTGGTCCGACGCTCGATCTGCGAATTGAGCCGCTGCTCGACCGCACTGATACCGTGCCGCCGCCGTTGCAGGTCAAATCCGTGACGCTCTCTGCCGCCGCGACGTATCGCTGGTCAACGGAACAGGGTACAATTACGTTTCCTTCGCTTGGGCGCGGCACCTGGCAGGTGCAACTGCAAGCCGTCGTTGCCCATCCCGACAAGTCGCCGGTGCATGCCCGGCTGCTGGCGAATGGCGTCGAGATAGCGCAACTGCCGGACTACGCCGATTCGCGCCGAATTTCGGTGCTGGTGCCGGAAAGCGTCGCGAGTGGCGGCGATCTGACACTTACCATTGCCGCCGATCCGTACCGCGATCCGCGCCCGCTCGGCGTGCTGGTCGAGAATGTCGCCATTGCGCCGGTTGGCGCCGCGAGCATTGGCACGGCGCTGCCGCCTTGGGGCTTGCTGCTGTCGGCGCTGGCAGTGGTCATTGGCATGTACGGCGCGCTGCGCTGGCTGCATGTGTGGCGCTGGCTGGCTGCCGCTGCCGGGCTGGCCGTCGCGCTGGTGGGCGCATGGGCGCTGGTGACGAGCCGTTTGACCATGGGCTTGTATCTGCCTCCGCTGGCCTTGCTGGCGCTGTTCAGCGCCGCGCTCACGCCGCTATCCAGTTGGGCAGCTGATCGGCTGTTCCGCTGGCTCGACATCCCGCTTGCGCCATGGCTGCGGCGCGCGCTGGTGCTGATCTTCATCGTCGGCTTCTGGCTCAAGGGCGGCGCAATGGTGTTCCCCTACATGCAGTCGATCGACATTCACTGGCACATGGAAAAAGTGCGGCTGATCCTGAACGGCCACCTGGCCGAACTTTACCAGCCCGGTGCATTCTCCGAGTCGGTCATGCCGGTGGACGAGTGGGGGCCGAACCGCCCGGTGATTCCGTACTCGCCGTTCTTTCACATCTTCTCGACCGTGTTTGCGCTTTTTCCATGGTCGCTGGAACGGAGCGCAAATCTATTCAGCGCGCTGGTTGATACAAGCCGCGTGTTCCTGCTCGCTATTCTGACCCGCAAGGCGGGCCTGAGCAACCGCACCACGCTCTTTGCGGCGCTCATGCTGGCCGTCACGCCGGTCACGTTTCTGCTGCACGCTTGGGGCAACGTGCCGACCACGTTCGGCATCTGGTGGACGTTCGTGGTCATGACCGTGATCGTCGCGCTGTACGAGCGGCTGCACGAGCGCGGGCCGTTCATCCTGCTGACGCTTGTGACGCTGGCCTGCATGCTGTTTTACACGGTCATGGCTGTGTTCCATGTGGTATTCATCACGCTGTTCGTCGCCATGGTGCTCGTGCTGGGTGGCCGCGTCGACCGCCGCCCGCTCAAGCCCATGCTGCTGGCGACCGGGCTGGGCATCGTGCTGTCGATTGTGATTTACTACGGCCTGTACATCCCCAGCATGATCGAGCGCACGCTGCCGTACATGGCCGAACTGTTTACGCAAGGCCCGCAAAGCGTCGGCGTGGAGCGCCCGCCGTTCAGCCAGTACATGCTGACCTATCTGCCGCATCTGGATTACCATATCTGGCCGGGCGATTACCTGTACTACGGCTTATACATTCCGCTGCTGTTCGTCATTCCGGGCTTCGTGGCGCTCTGGTCGCGGCGGCTCGTGTGGGCGACGTTTGCGGCATGGTTCACGGTCGGCGTGCTGTTTATGTTTGCTGGCTACCGCATGTCAATGGTTGACAAGCAGTTATTTTACATTTTGCCGCCCATGATGATCTGCTGGGCCGTCTACGCCGACCGCTTCTGGGAGCGCGGGCGCTGGGGCAAGCTGTTCGTCAGCATGATCTACATCTTCACCTTTTTGTCAGCGCTGAACCTGTGGATTATTCGCATTGAGCGCTCCCCAATCAGCTAATGCCGCAGCACGTCCATCCATCAGCTAAAGCCATGATCGTGGGCCAAACGGCAAGCAGCGTACAACCTGCTGTCCATCGTCCATCGTCCATCGTCCATCGTCGCGTAGCTGTTACGGCTGGTCTCGCGCTCGCGGTGCTGCTGGCTGTGGCGCTGCGGCTCGTGTTCTGGTGGGCGCAGGGCCGCAGCGGCGCGGTGCAGCCGGGCGATTCGGAAGAATATTACCGCTCGGCGCTCGGCCTGCTCCACGGCGGCTACTACGACACTGGCAAATGGCTGCGCCCGCCGCTTTATCCAGCTTTGCTGGCGCTGATGTTTCTGATCGGCGGCGTCAATGTATCATGGGCGCTGTTTGGGCAGGCGGTGGTGACGGGCGTGGGCGTGCTGGCATTTGCGGCGCTGGGCTGGCAATTGTTCGAACGGCGGGCGGTGGCGGTGCTGAGCGCGCTCATGGCGGCGCTGTTCGTTCCGCTTGCGCAGTTCGGCAGCCTGTTGTTCGCCGAGGCGTTGTTCGTCGTGCTGATCGTGCTGGCGCTGGCGCTGCTGGTGCGCGCCATGGTCAATGGGCGCTGGCAGACGGCGCTCATGTGCGGCATCGTGCTCGGCCTCGCGACGCTCACGCGAGCGGTGGCGCTGTCGTTCATTCCGGTCGCCGCGCTACTCGTTCTTGTTTTTCAACCACGAAGGCACGAAGGCACAAAGATTTTACCTGCATCGTCTTCGCGTCTTCGCGTCTTCGTGGTAAATGCTGCCGCGCTTCTGCTCGGCGCGGCGCTCGTGATCGGCCCATGGACGGCCCGCAATTATGTGGCCTACCATCGTTTCATTCCGGTGGACACGAACGGCGGCATTAGCTTCTGGTACGGCACGATCACGGGCGAGCAGGAACAGCTTGCGGGCGAGCAGCGCATCTTCGCTGTGCCGAATCAGGCCGATCGGCAGGCGCTGGCAGTGCGCATGGCGCTCGACAACATCGCCGCCGACCCGGTGCTGTTCATCAGCCGCACGCGCTTCAAGATTGCGTCGTTGTACCTCTTGCTGCTGCGCTCCTACGCGGTGGGTGATATCATCTCGATCAGCCCGGACGGTGGTTTGGTCGTGGTTGGCTCAGGCGAGTTGCCGTTCTGGCCGACGGTGATTGCCGACGCCGAGTATGTTTTGATCATGCTGTTTGGCATCGCTGGTGTCTGTTTTGCGCCACATTGGCGGCGAGCGCTGCCGGTGCTGCTATGGATCGTGTTCGGCACGCTCCTGTCGGCGGTGACGCTCGGCCACCCGCGCTTGCGGCTGCCGCTGGTCGGCGCGATGATTCCGTTCGCGGCGTATGCGTTGGCGCGGGGAACAACATTCATTTTTTCTAAGCGACGGAGGAACTGGGGAACTGAGGAACACGGGAACTCAGAACGCTATCGTCAATCGTCTATCGTCCATCGTCGATCATTTGTCCTTCGTCTCGCTCTTGCGCTGGGCGGCTGCCTGGTCTTTCTGGCGCTAATCTTCAGCATGCGCTACCTGACATGGCTGCGCGGCGAGCAATATGCGTTTCCTGGGCGGCAGGCGCTGGCGGCCGGCGACATGCCGCGCGCACAGGCGCTGTTCGAGCGGGCGCGCGCCGCCGACCCGACCAATGCCCTGCGCGTGGTCGATCTGGCCGATCTGTCGTTCGCTCAGGGCAAATATCAGCAGGCATTTGATCTGTACGGCGCGGCGCTGAAGCTGGAGGATCGCAACCTGTACGCGCACGCCATGCGCGTCCGCACTGCCGCGCTGCTCGGCCAGCCGGATGTGGCGCGGGCTGAGTGGCAGGCCATCCGCGAT
>DASTWM010000462.1:0-25628 GCA_035765855.1 Roseiflexaceae bacterium | reverse complement strand
GAAAGGCCAGCGCGTCATCGTGCTCGCCTGTGGATCATTGTACCATGCGGAATCATGTATTTGCGCCCGCTTTGTGGCATATACAAAGGCGCGAGAGTCATCCTCCCGCGCCTTCTCGTGCATGCTGGCGAGCGATTTACTCTGGCGAGATCTGCCCTTTGCGGCCACTTTCTGCCTCGTCGCCCGCGCCAATCTGCCAGTAGCCGCCGCCGATTGGGACCGGCACAATCGGTGATCCGCTATATCCTGTTGCGCCCACGCCAGCGCCTGCCGCGCCTGGCACTGCCGGAATTGCCGCCATTGTGGTCTCATCGTTGGTATCGGCATTGTCATTGAGGGGACTGGAGCGGCTATAGCGCAGCGTGCCTGCGCTGATCATGGCATCAATCGCTTCGCCGGCCTGGTTGTCGCTATACCCAAGCTCGTTCTTGAGCACATCCTTCATGTCGTCGCGCCCGTCGGCCTCCATGCCCTCGTACTGCGCGCCAAGATGGCTGCGCAACGCCTGAACCGCCTGCTCAAAATCAACCTCTGCCATGGCTGCCTCCTTGTGTAGCGTTATAAACCCTTATGCTGGCTGTACTTGTCCCGTGCGCCCGCTGGACTCGTCCGTATCTTCGCCAATCTTCCAATAATCGACGCCGCCCGACGCGATGCCGGAAGTCGAGCCGCCGGTTCCTGCGGCAACAGGCACCACCGGATTAGGGACTTCGCCAGTGGAGTCGCGCTGATAACGGAGCGTCCCAGATGCAACAAGCGCGTCAACCGTTTCGCGCGCCTCTTTATGGCTGTAGCCCAGGCCACTTTGCAATGCGTGAACCATATCGTCGCGGCCCGTTTCTTCCGGCCCCTTATAGCGCGCGCCAAGGCGATCCCGCAGGAGATGAACGGCGTTCTCAAGATTCACATCGGCCATGTTGCCCCCTCCTTTGGTAGTATACTGCTCCATTTATGGTAAACGTATAACGTACTATATCAAAAGTCATGCCAGCGCCGCCGCAACAGCGTTGTGCTCCTTGACCGCGTTATCTGTGCTATGCTATACTAAAATTTAAGATATACAACGCTTTCCGAAGGAGAGACCCCATGGCTCAGCAGCTACGTCTGGTTATTGCAGACGACGAATCGCTGATCCGCATGAACCTCAAGGAAACCCTGGTTGGCATGGGCTATCTTGTGGTTGGTGAGGCAGGCGATGGCGTTAGCGTCATCAATCTCGCGCGTGAATTACGCCCGGATCTGGTTATCATGGACATCAAGATGCCGAAGCTCGACGGCATTCAGGCGGCGAAAGTGCTGACTGAAGAGCGAATCGCGCCGGTGCTGTTGCTCACCGCCTATTCCGATCGCGAACTGGTTGATCGCGCGTTGGAGGCTGGCGTCGGCTATTACATCGTCAAGCCGCTGCGCGACAGCGAACTCTTGCCGGCGATTGAGATCGCCCGCGCGCGCTATGCCGAGTTCCAGGAGATGGACAAGCAGATCGACGATCTGAAGGAAACGCTGGAAACGCGCAAGCTGGTCGAGCGGGCCAAGGGCATCCTCATGGACACCCAGGGTTTGAAGGAGCAGGAAGCCTTCCGCAAGATTCAGCAGCTTTCCATGAACACCCGCAAGTCAATGCGCGAGGTTGCCCAGGCAATCTTGCTCACGGCGCAGATCGAAAAGTAACGTGCTGTGGCAACTCCAGAGTCCGGGGCCACCCCTTCCGACGAGGTAACGGGTGGATCCCAGTTCTCCCGCTGGCGTTTCGTGCTGCCGCATGTGCTCACTGCGGTTGTGGCGATCGCGCTGAGCGTGGCTGTGCAGCAGGCTCTTGCGCCACGCGCGCCCGCGCCGTCCGCCGCTGTCCCAACGCTTGCGCCGCAGCCAACGGCCCTGCCCGCGCCGTCTCCTTCCCCTGTTTCCACGCCTGATCTGCCGCTGGCGGAAGGCATCAGCCGCCAGGAGATTGCCGACCTGCATGCCGATGTCGATCAGTTGTGGTCGGCCATGTACCTGAGCCGCGCGATCAGCCAGATCGCGGATGCGGAGACGACGCTGCGCGCGAATGATCGGCAAAGCACCAATCAGTCGCTGCTGCTGGTCGATGATTCGTTGTCGCTGGCCTATGCCCGCGCTGCGACCTCAGCGAAAGACCCGATCGAAGAACTCCGCCGCGAGGTCAGCCAGATTCACGATGATTTGTACCTGCGCCCGGAAGGGCTTGACACGCGCTTCGCCCGGCTGCGCCAGAACATCCTCACGCTGGTGGAAACACGGCAGTAGCCGCTAATGATCCCCGGCCCACGTTTCCGCATTCGGTAGATCGACATCGCGCAGCACGCCATCGCCGTTCGCGTTTGATTGCGACGCTTCTTCATGCGCTGGCTGCTCGAATGCAGCTTCCTCGCTTGGGCGCAGCGCCCGCAATGCCTCAACATCGGCGCGACGATACACGCGCCGCCGCCCCATGCCGCGCTTGAACGAACGCAGCACGCCCCGGCTGACATACGCATACAGGGTTGCCTTTTTCACGCCAAGCAAGGTCGCTGCCTCGTCGCCATCAATATAGTCATGTTCGCTGTGCCGTTGCATGACCTGTCTCTCAATCAATACAAATCAATATAAATTGACATGCATCAAGCTTAGTGCTATGATTCCTGACAATATAGTGATGTATTTTGTACACCTTTATCAATAATACCACAGAACATGCGCCATGACGGCGAGGAGGAACAGCATGACAACCGCACCTACAGCACGCGGGTTGGAAAATGTGGTGATTACCAGTAGCAAGCTCAGCGCCATTAACGGCACGGCGGGCGAGTTGAGCTACGTCGGCTACAACATTCACGATCTGGCCGAGCGCGCCAGCTTCGAGGAGGTATGCTACCTGTTGTGGCATGGCGAGCTGCCCAATGCGGAGCAACTCAATGCCTTCACGGCGCAGCTCGTCGCTGAGCGGGCGCTGAGTGCCGAGGAGGCCGCGCTGGTGCGCAGCGTGCCATCCAGCGGCCACGGCATGGATGCTTTGCGCACGCTGGTTTCCGGCGTGGCGCAGCTCGACCCTGCGCTCGAAAGCATGGGCGCGCAGAGTCAAGCGGAGGCCGAGCGCGTCGGCACGCGGCTGCTGGCTAAGATGCCGACGCTGATCGCCGCATGGGATCGGCTGCGGCACGACAAGGAGCCGGTCGCGCCCGACCCGAAGCTCGGCCATGCGGCCAATTTCCTGTACATGCTGCACGGCGAACGCCCCGGCGACACGGCGGCGCGCGCGTTCAACACTTACCTTGTGCTGCTGGCCGAGCATGGCCTGAACGCCTCGACCTTTGCGGGGCGGGTGGCGATCGGCGCGGGCGCGGATGTGTATTGTGGAATTGTCGCGGCGATTGCGACACTCAAGGGCGTGCTGCACGGCGGCGCGAACCAGAAGGCCATGGAAACGTTTCTGGCAATCGGCACGCCCGACAATGCCGCGCCGTTTATCGACGCGTTGCTCGGGCGGCACGAGCGGCTGATGGGCGTCGGGCACCGCATCTACAAGGTGGAAGACCCGCGCGCCCGCCACCTGCGCGCTGCCGTGGAGGCGCTTGGACGCGAGGGCGACCCGCGCCCGCAAGCGATAGCTGATGCCGTCGCGCAAGTGGTTGCCGAGCACCCGCGCTTCACTGAGCGCAAGCTCGCGCCGAACGTTGAGTTCTACAGCGCGCCGCTGCTCTACATGGCTGGCGTGCCGCTCGATCTGTTCACATGCGCGTTCGCACTCAGCCGCATGGCTGGCTGGACGGCCCACATTCGCGAGCAGATTGCGGATAATCGGCTCATCCGCCCGAAGGCCGATTACGTTGGGCCAGCGCCGCGCGCATTTGTGCCGCTCGCCGAACGCTAGTTTCCTCCAATAAAACACAATAAAAGACACAGAGGATGTATAATTGACCTCTGTGTCTTTGGTTTTCTTCGATTTCTGAAATATATGCATGACAAGCTACCTCGGGTAACGATTACGTCCGACGGCGCGGCGCGTGGCAATCCCGGGCCGGGCGGCTGGGCGGCGCTGCTGGAAGCCAACGGACGTGAAAAACTGCTCCATGGCGAGGGGCCGGAAATGACCACTAACAACGCCATGGAAATTTACGCCGCCGCGCGCGCGCTGGAATCGCTGAAGCGGCCATGCGCGGTGCTGTTGCGGCTCGATTCGCAGTATGTGCTCAACGGGCTGGAGCGGATCTTGCGTGGCGGCGCGCTGCCGGAAAAAAACCGCGGCCTGTGGGCGCAGCTACGGGACGCCGCACAGCCGCATCAGATCACATTCGAATGGGTGCGCGGCCATGCCGGCGACCGTCGCAATGAGCGGGTCGATCAGGCGGCCAACGCGGCCTCGAACCGGGCCTTCGTGGCGACCCAGCGCGCCTCGACGGCGGCGACCGACGCCGAAACATGGACGCTGGCGCTGCTGTCTCCTGCTGGCGACCGTCCGGTGCGCTGGGCGCTGCGCGCGTCGTCGGCACGCCGCAGCGGTGAAGTTGTGGTGCGGGGTGTGACGCAGCCAACCGCGATGTACCAGGCGCTCGTGGCGGGCATGACGGCGGCCAGCGCGCTGCCAA
Organism: Roseiflexaceae bacterium; assembly: GCA_035765855.1. GTDB lineage: Bacteria > Chloroflexota > Chloroflexia > Chloroflexales > Roseiflexaceae > DASTWM01. Next base: position 21,042 of record DASTWM010000462.1, on the reverse strand, counting down.
ACGCGGCCAGCGTGGTGCTGCACGTCGTAAGCAATTACGAGTTGATCATCAAGCAGGGGCGCGGCGAGTGGAAGGTGAAAAATCCGGCTCAGCGGGAGCTTGCAAAGGACGTTGATGGGCTGCGAAGTGGATTTGGCGATGTGCAATTCGCGTTTGGGAGCACGCAGGACGTTTCAGGCTTGCTGCAAGAATGAACATGAAACGTCTACGTGCGGTAGCCGTGCGCTTCCACGTATGAGTCCAGTTCCGCCTGCCGCGCGGCGCGCTCGGCCTCGAAGGCGGCGCGTAGCTCTGGCGACATGTTCGCCACCACCGCAGCGAAATTCTTTACTGCGTTCGCGCCGGTCTGAAAGCGCAGCGCGCAGCCAAACTCATTACGCTCCTTAGTTTTGACACGTTGTGGGCTTGCGAAGACCTGCATCATACATCACCTGGCACTTGAAATGAATACTTTGTCATCTACGATGTACTATAGCAAGCCGGGTGCCAAATGCCATCCACCGCAAGGCCGATTCAGCGATCGTGCTTGAAACCTAAAGCCATGCTGACGCATGTGAAGAAAACAGAGTATGCAAGATAACGATATTCACGCCATGATCGCGCTGCTGCGGGAGGCCATGCCGTCCTTCGAGCAGCCGCTGATCGACGCTATGGGCGCGGAGGGGCAGTCGCCTTTTCGCATTCTGATCTCGACCCTTCTCAGCCTGCGCACCAGGGATACGCTGACGGCCGTCGTGTCGCCGCGCTTGTTTGCCGTGGCCGACACGCCCGAGGCCATGCTGGAGCTGCCAGAGGAGCAGATCGCGCAGCTTATCTACCCGGTTGGCTTCTACCGCACCAAGGCGCGCACCATCCGCCAGATTTGCGAGCGCCTGCTCGACGAGCATGGCGGCGCGGTGCCGTCCGATCTCGACACGCTGCTGGCGCTGCCGGGCGTCGGGCGCAAGACGGCCAATCTGGTGGTGACGGCCGGCTTTGGGCTGCCCGGCATCTGTGTCGACACGCATGTCCATCGGATTACCAATCGCTGGGGCTACGTGCAAACCAAAACGCCCGAGGAAACGGAGTTTGCGCTGCGGGCCAGGCTGCCGCGCGAATACTGGCTGGAGATCAACGGCCTGCTGGTGACGCTCGGGCAGAATATCTGTCATCCTACCTCGCCGCGTTGCAGCGCCTGCCCGGTCGCGGCGTATTGCGAGCGGATCGGCGTAACGCGCAGCCGGTAGATTGATCTTAATCGGGTCTGCTGTAGCGGCACCCCTTGTGGGTGCCATCCGATGCCCACAAGGGGCATCGCCACGGTGACATCCCCGAAAAAATTGTACAATGTTCATCAGCAGTTATGTGCATGAAGCACGACGTACCTCATAAAAGATGTGTTGCTATCGCAAGCCATCCAACGCCTGCCGCATGTCCGCGATCAAGTCCTCCGCGCCCTCGCAGCCCGCGCTGAAGCGAATGAACCCTTCCGGCACGATGTCGCCGCCCCAGCGCGCCCGCCGCTCTGCCGTGGTATGAATGCTGCCGAAGCTGGTCGCCTCGCTCACCAGCTGGCACGCGCCGAGAAACTGCTCGGCCTGTTCGCGGCTGGGCAGCGCAAAGCTGATGACCGGGCCAAAATGCTGCATCTGCTTGCTTGCCACGGCATAGGCCGGATCGTCGGGCAGGCCAGGGTAGCGCAGCATGCTGACTTCGGGCCGGGTTGCCAGGAACTGCGCGATCCTGAGCGCGTTGGCGCACTGCCGCTCCAAGCGCATGTCGAGCGTTGCCAGCGAGCGGTGGGCCAGCCAGACCTCCATCGGCCCGGGAATTGCGCCGACCTGCGTGCGCCATGCCCGCACTTTCTCAAGCAGCGCGGAATCCCGAGCCGCCACATGGCCGAGAATCAGGTCGGAATGGCCGGTCAGCGCCTTGGTGTCTGAGGCGACCGAAAAATCCGCGCCGAGCCGCAGCGGCTGCTGGCCGAGCACTGTTGGCGTGGTGTTGTCTACCGCAACCAGCGCGCCATGATCGTGCGCAGCGGCGGATAGCGCGGCGATGTCGCACACGTCCAGGCTCGGGTTGGTCGGCGTTTCAAGCCACAGCAGCTTAACGCCGTCAAGCTGTGACTTAAGATTTCTCTCTGTCACCGACATGGTGCGAACGTCCACGCCCATCTCGGCAAAGTAGCCGCCCGCCAGCACGCGGGTCGTGTAATAGCTTTCACTCAGCAGCACGGCCGCGTCGCCGGGCCGCAGCACCGCGCCAAACACCGCCGCCACCGCCGCCATGCCAGAGCTAAACACCAGCGCGGGGCCGCCTTCCAGTTCGGCCAACGCTTCTTCAAAGCGCGTCCATGTTGGGTTGTGAAAGCGGCTGTAGGTGTACGCCACCTCCTTTGGGTCGCCCGCGGCGTGGAACGCGGAGGCAAACGTCGGGCCGGGCGTAAATGGTTCGCCTTGTGTGGCGGGCGGCATGCCTGCCCGCACCACGCGTGTACTATCCTGCATGCGTAAGCCTTTCATCTCTTCACTGTGGCTGGTCGAGCAACAGTTGCATAAACACAAGATCGAGCCAGCGGTCGAACTTATAGCCCACTTCGCGGAAGTGCGCCGCCTGCTCGAAGCCAAACGACGCATGGAGCCGGATGCTGGCGTCGTTGGCGGCATCGATCACGGCAATGATGGAGTGCTTGCCGCGCTCCCGGGCTGCGGCGACGACCGGCACCATGAGCAGCCGTCCGATGCCCTGCCCGCGCCGATCCGCCGCGACGTACACCGAATCTTCGACGGTGAAACGGTAGCCCCAGCGTGGCCGGAACCAGCTGAGCGAACTCCATCCAACGATTTCGCCAGCATCGCCGACGGCGACAAACACCGGCATGTCATCCTTCTCGTGCGCATCGTACCACGCGGCGCGCTCCGCCAGCGTGCTCGGCTCGTAATCGTACGAGGCGGTGGTGGTCAGCACAGCGTCATTATAGATCGCAAGAATGCCCGGCAGATCAGCGCGCGTCGCTGGGCGCACATGGATGCTCATGATGATGCCTTTCCTTTTTGTGCCACTGGTAGGTTGTCTGGAAGAAGATCGCGCTGCGGTGTGCGGTTGAGCAGCCCGGCCAGCGCGATGCCGCTGCACGCCACCGCCGCCGCAACCAGAAACAGCGTGCTGATGCCCAGCCATTCTAATGCAGGCGCGAGCAACCACGCGCCGCTGCTCATGCCAAGATCGAAACCGAGATAATACCACGCCACGGCGCGCCCACGTGCGTTCTCTGGCGTGCGCTCGACATGGATGCGGATGAGCATGGGCGTTTGTGTGCCGCCGCCCGCCGCAATCAGCAGCGCCGCCAGGATGAGGGCGGGCGTGGCCGATGCGCCAGCCAGCAGCAGCAAGCCGCCGACCGACGCAAGAAACGCAAAGCGTAAAACCGTGTGGGGCGCGGCAATATCGATCCAGCGGCCAGTCACGAGTCGCGTCGCAATAATCGCGATGCCGTAAGCGGTGTACAGCAGGCCGGCGCTCACATCGCCGCGCCGCTCCACCAGCAGCGGCATGAACTGAAAAAACGCGCCGAACGCGCAGCCCGCAATCGCCGACAGCAGCATGGGCAGCCACACGGGGCGCGGAATAGCAAGCATGGCCCGCCAGTTTGCGGGCAGACGCGTCTGACTCATCGGGCGCAGCCGCAGCGCCAGCGCGGCACTGACCAGTGCAAATCCAGCCACCAGCCAGAACGCGCCACGCACCGTCAGCACCGGCAGCGCGGCCTCGACCGACGCGGGCGTGAGCGTCATGGCGACGTTGGCTGCCGCGCCGAACCATGCCAGCATCTGGCCGCGTCGCGCTGGCTCGGCCAGGTCAGCGACGTGGGCCGTCGCGGCGGTGGTGAAGCAGACGTAGCCCAGCCCTTGCAGCAGCCGCAGCCCGACCAACGCGGCAAAGTCGCCGGTCATGCTCATGCCGACCGCGCCGACGATCAGCGCCGCCGCGCCAGCCAGCAGCACGCGCCGCACGCCCCACACATCGTTCCATGCGCCCGCCAGTGGCCGCCCGACCAGCGCGGCGACGCCGAACACGCCCAGCACGACGCCCGTCTGCCAATCGGCCATATTGATGCTGACAAGGTAGCGCGGCAGCGGCACCAGCAGCGTGTAAAACGCGCCGAAGAACAGCAGCGATGCGGCCCATGTCGTCCAATACTCGCCACGGCGATTTTGTATGTGCGTCATAGACATTCTCCATACATCGCGACAGATGTTTATTGCTCTGCGCTCACTGTATAATGCTGCGGGGCATGATTCAAGAGCGCATTATGAATGTGTTGCATCGATTTTTTGAATACAAGGAACGGTCATGGACGCCGATCAGCTTGTGGCATTTGAGCGAATCGTGCGCGAAGGCAGCTTCAGCCGGGCCGCATGGGAGTTGCACATCGCGCAGCCGACGATCAGCGCGCGCATTCAGGCGCTGGAGCACGAACTTGGCGGGCCGTTGTTCGTGCGCAACAGCCGCCGCGTGAGCCTGACCGAGCGCGGCGCGAGTTTTCTGCCGTACGCGCGGCGGGCGCTTGCGGCGCTGACGGAAGGCAGCGAGGTGGCGCGCTGGGCGCACAGCGGGCAGCATGGCCGCCTCACTGTCGGCGCGCTGCGCTCGCTGACCGGCAGCTTCATGACGCCCGCACTGGCCGAGTTCCACCGCACCTATCCCGGTGTCGAGTGCTACGTGCGCGAGGGCGACCAGACACAGATTGTGGAGCTGCTGACCGACGGCGTGATCGAGCTTGGCATGATTGTCTGGCCGTACCTCGACCCGGTGCTGGCCGCCATGACGCCGTTGTTTCACATGCGCGAGTCGCTGGCGCTGGTGGCCGGGCGCGACCACCCGCTGGCGCGCGAGGCTGTCGTGCGCCAGGCCGATATTTTGGAGCGCAGCCAGCCATTTCTGCTGCAACGCTGGTGGCAGTCCACGCCGCCGCTGATCGCCCGGCTGGCGGCGCAGGCGCGCAGCGTGGCCGATGTGCCGCAGCAGACCGGGCGCTACCTGGTGGTGCAGGGCGTGGGCGTCGGCTTCTTTCCGTCGATCCTGATCGAGGAAGACGTGGAAGCCGGGCGCGTGGTGACGCTGACCGTTGAGGATTTGCCGCCGATCTACCGCGACACCGCGCTGGTGCGGCTCACGCGGACGGCGCAGCTTTCATCGGCAGCAACGCACTTCAGCGCCATGCTGCGCGAGCGGGCGCAGCTCTTGGGCTTGCTGCGAAGGTGAGCATGCTTGATTGTGTGGAGTAGGAATTTACTGAGGCAGATTGCCGCAGGAATAGGATCGGGGTCTGTCCTCTTTTGCGCTTATACTCAAAGCGTGTGGCAGTGATGAAAGGAGCACGCATGTTACGTGGACTCAGCACCGTCAGTTTTTGGGCAGCAGATCTCGCGGCGGCCACGCAGTGGTACGCCACGCTGCTGGGCATCGAGCCGTACTTTGAACGGCCAGGCTATGCCGAGTTTCGCCTCGGCGATTACCAGCATGAACTTGGCATAATCGACAGCCGCTACGCGCCTGCTGGCGCGGCGACAGTTCCGGGCGGCGCGATTGTCTACTGGCACGTCGACGATGTCCACGCAACATTCGAGAAGTTGCTAACCCTGGGAGCGACCATGCATGAAGCGCCTGTCGAGCGTGGCGCAGGCTTCGTCACGGCGTCGGTGATCGATCCGTTTGGGAACATCCTGGGCATCATGTACAATCAGCATTATCTCGATGTCCTGAACACGCGCAAACAGGCGTAATCCGCGCAGCAGCACGAGGACACTACGCGCCCATATACACCGCGCGGAAATCGCTGGCGGGCAGGTCGCAGGTCCACGCGCCGTGCTGGGCCAGCAGCGCGCCCATGCGCCCGATCTCGTTGGATGACTTCGCGCCCGACCCGCAGCCGCCGGTGCAGAGAAAGAGATTCTCGTCAAGCTGATCGACATATGGGTAGCCGTGCGATGTATAGGTGTTCATGCACGGCTTGGAACTCCAGCCCTGTACGTCGAGATTGGGCATGATTGTCAACAGCACCTCTTGCAGCGCCTCGATCTCGATCGGGTTGCCCGCGCTGTGGAACCATTCGAGCATGGACTCCGGCGTGTCCAAAATCGGGTGCGTAAACAGCGGGCCGCCCGTCTTGAGATAAACGCGCCCGTCTGGATAGCGCATCGCCGGTGTGGTGTAGATCGACTCAAGCGCCGGATGGCCCTCCACCGGCCAGATCACGCTTGGCATGGCGCTCAGTTCCTGCACCTGCGCGTCGGCGATGGCCGCGTACACCGTGGTGTGCGCCATGCTCACCAGGTCGAGCGCGCGGTTCAGCAGCGGCTGCACGAGCGCGTTGGTGTAGCCATGGGCGCTGATCAGCACACGTTTGGCGCGCACGGTTTGCCCGCTGCTGGTCGTGAGCACAAAGCCCTGATCGGCACGCGCAAGCTGCGCAACCTCTTCACGCACCATGGTTGCGCCCTGAGCCGCCGCGATGGTGAGCTGGGCCGCCACCAATGCGCGTGGGTTGATGAAGCCCGCGCCGCCATGCTCGTACAAGCCTTCGGCGGTGTCGGGAATGCGCAAATACGGAAACTGCGCCGCGAGATGCGCGCTGTCGAGCCGCTCAAGTGGCGCGTCGAGCATGCGCCCGATTGCTTCGGCGGTGTCGAACAGATTGCCCTCCCGGTCCGGGCGCGGATTGATCCGCAGATGGCCGACCGGGTAATGGAACTGCATGCCGCTGGAACGCTCGATCTCCGCGTAGGTGTTCATCGCGCGCTGGGCCAGCGTGGCCCAGATCGTGTCCGGGTCGGTTACGCGCGTGATCCGCGCCTGGTCGTAATGGCTTGCAAACGCGCCCTGGTGGGTCGCCCAATCCTGCGGCTCAGCCGGGCCAACGCCAACAGCGCGCAGCCCCGTTTCTGGCTTGCTCAGGTAGCGCAGTGCCGCCGAGCCGATCATGCCGAGCCCAATGACCGCAACATCAAACATTATTTTATTCCTGTGTGTTCAGATCATGCGAAGCGAAACGGGTCGCCCGCTGGCACATGCGTGACTGGCACCTTCGGCGACCGCTCGCGTAACCAATCCGCCAGCCAGCGCATGCCCGCTTCCTCGCTGTTGGCGTGGCCGATCACAATCGCTGCTTTTTGCTGCCCGATTCGCAGCGCGTCGCGGATGTACTCGGTGGTGTCCCATTCATTGGTTTCGCCGCAGACTATCACGTCCACGCCGATCTCGCTGAGCGCGTGGATATGCCAGCGCCCACCCGGCGAGCCGACGATCAGCGCCACACGCTGGCAGCGCATGTCGTCCGACCCGACGACGCGCACAGCCTGAATCTGCATTTTTTCCTTGAGCGTTGCGACAAGTTCGTTCAGCGTGGTCGGCGGCAGCGTGCATAGCTCCACATGTTCTGGATCGGCGTACTGCTCCCAGCCAAGCTGCTGCACCACGCCGGTGATAATGCCATCCGGCGTGCGGGAATGAATGCTGTCGTGGCAGCGCCACACCACAATCCCGTGCTCGTCGAGCAGGCGGCGCTTGGCGGCGTAAACGGGATCGTGCTGGAGCCACTCGGTCTCGTCATGATGGTTGTAGAACGTCGGCTCATGGGAGATGATGAGATTCGCGCCAAGCTCAACCGCGCGCTGAATCACAGCGTAGGTTGCAAGAAAGGTCGTTACCACGCCGGTCACGGCCTGCGCCGGATCGCCGGTTTTGATCGTATCAACTGTGTCGTGGCGCGGAGCGTTGGGGATGTCGTCGAGAATGCAATCGATGACGTTCTGAATCGTGGTTGGCATGGCAGCTCCTCGTGGAAACTCTCGGCTACGTGCGCGGTAGGATAGCACGCCATGGGCGTAGAGACAAGCTGGAGGGACGGTACGCGCACCGCCCCTGCATGGTGTTCCTACGACTCGGTTGGCAGCGCGAGCGTGATTTCGTAGAGGTGTTGCTCGGGCGTGAGCTCGCACATATCAATCGGCTGATCCTGCGGGCAGTTGGCTTCCGGCGCGGGCATCCAGCCGACGTTCAGCAGGCCGAGCGTGCCATTCTTGCGGATGCCGGTGGCCGTGCCGACCGGGCCATCGGCGACATAATTCGTGTCTTCCTGCCAGCCCTGCGCGCCAAACGCGCCGATGAGTTTGCGCATGGTATCGCTCGGGCTGGTGAAATCCTTGCCGGTGCCGCGCGCCACAAGCTGGCAGCCCGGCTTGTTGGCGTTCGTTTGCGGGTCCAGCACATCGGTGACAACCACGGTCGCGCTGACCTTCAGCGTCTGCTCCATGATCGTCTGCGCTGCATCGCACTGCGGATTCTGCGTTATGGGCTGCGGCGCGTCGAGCCACAGCGATTGCGGCACGCCATACGGCTGCAAATCTTCCGGCATGAAGGCGGTGCCGGGTCCAGCGATTGGCTTCCATGCGCCATTGGTGCGCTGCACAAAAATGTAGCTTGGATCGGTCGCATTCGGGTCGTTGGGCGTCCACTGCACGCGGGCATAATCGCCTTCAACCTGTTGGACATGCAGCGTGCCGGGTGTCGAAAGCCGGACTGCCTCAAGCGCTTTCTCGGCGGCGGCCAGGATGGCATCGGTTTGCTGATCAGCGGTCGCGGCAGGCGCGCTGGTCGGCTGGGCGACCGGCTCTGGTTGGGCAGTTGGCGCAAGGGTAGGCATGGCTGGAGCGGACGTTGGCGCACTGGTTGACATGACTGGAATGGTGGTTGGTGCCGCGCCGGAGCGGGCTGTGTCGTCGGGTGTTGCGGGCGTGGTGCCACAGGCGCTCAGCGTGCCAAGGGCGAGAACGAGAGCAAGACGTTGCAGGCGGTGCATGAACGAAAACTCCTTACATATATCAAAAAGGCTCCTTTTGTACAAACGCACAGTAACGCAAAAAGTTACACATGGCGCATGATAAACGTGTACAAATCAGTCGCAAGAATGATGCGCTTTTGACATCCATGACCTATGCTCTCGGTACGTGATGCAATGGAGTGTGACATGTTTCTCTTTGGCTACAGCATGATCAAGGTCATGGGGCGCACAGCCGTGCCTGGTTTCGGCTGTGAACATGATCGTGCTGTGCCTTGAATTCATTTGACATAATGTAATAACCGATTCTTCCGAACGGTTGTGGGCCAGCGCAGGGTTCACAGCCGTTTTTGTTGTTCCTTGTGCTGCCCATGCCCTGAGCATGAGGAACATATGACACCTATTTCAAGCTCCAATAACACGCGAATCAAGCAGATTCGCGCGCTCCGCAGCCGCAAAGCGCGCGAGCAAAGCGGTACGTTTTTTATCGAAGGTATTCAGGCTGTGGTTGAGGCGGTGCAACTGCATGCCGCCATTGAAACGCTGATTGTCGCGCCGGAACTGCTGGCGAGCGACCAGGCGCGGGCGCTGGTGGCGGCGCAGCGGCGCGCTGGCACAGCGCTGCTCGAAGTGACCGCAGCCGCCTTCGAGACCATGGCCGCCAAAGATGTCGCGCATGGATTGGCCGCCGTGGTGCGGCAGCGCTGGACACCGCTGGCGGCGCTGCAACCCTGCGCGACCGATTGCTGGGTCGCGCTCGATGCGGTGCAGTATCCCGGCAATCTTGGCACAATCCTGCGCACGTCGGACGCGGCCGGCGGCGCGGGCGTGCTGCTGCTCGGCAACACCGCCGATCCATACGATCCGGAATGCGTGCGGGCCAGCGTCGGCGCGATCTTCTCGCAGCGGCTGGTGCGCACGAACGTCGCTGCATTTGCGGCATGGGTGCGGCAGCATGACCTCGCGGTGATCGGCACCTCGCCCGCCGCTGTAACCGACTACCGCGAGGTTGAGTATCGTCGGCCGCTGGTGCTGCTGATGGGCGGCGAGCGCAACGGCCTGTCGGAGCATGAGCAGGCGCTGTGCGACGCGGTGGTGCGCATTCCCATGGTCGGGCGGCGCGACTCGCTGAACCTCGCGGTGGCGACGAGCCTCATGCTGTACGAGGCACTGCGGCAGCGGCTGGAGCAGGTGTGAGAAAGCCACAGAGCACACAGAGGCCACAGAGAGTTCCTGTGCTCTGTGGCTTTCTTGTTGTGCATGGCGCGGCGGTGCGGTAGAATATACCCATGAGTGGAGTTCGACCGCGCATATGCGGTCGAATATCCGTTATGCCGGAGATAGGTCGCACATCTGCGGTCGAACTCCTGGGATCGGGAAGTTCGGCTGTGCGTGCGGCAGAATTACATGTTGGGCCGCTCATCGGAGAAGCGTCTGATGAACTTCATGAGACACCATTGGTTCGATGTCGGCTTGGTGCTTGCTCTCGGTGTAAGCATCTTTTTGCTCTTTACCATGCTGAGCCCCGTATCTCTCCTGCTTTGGATCAGTTTGATTGCCTTGTTTATCCATCAATTCGAAGAGTACCGTTTTCCTGGCTATTTTCCTGGCATGATCAATCTGACCCTCTTTGCAAGCAAGCAGCCCGACCGCTATCCGCTCAACACCAATACCGCATTGATTGTCAACGTCATTGTTGGATGGTTCTTTTACTTCTTGGCTGCCGTTTTGAGTGAGAGAGGTATCTGGTTAGGTATTGCAACGATGCTCGTTTCAATCGGCAATATCGTCGCCCATACGTTTCTATTCAACCTCAAGGGAAAAACCATCTACAACCCAGGCATGGTTACCGCAGACATATTGTTTCTGCCTCTTGCGGTGTCTTTCTTTCAGCGCATCGTTCAAGCCAATTCGGTAACATCCCTTGATTGGATTGTGGGTATTGGGCTGGGTCTCGCGCTCAATTATATCGGGATCTTGAAATTAATCGACTGGCTCAAAGACGAGCAGACCACCTATATCTTTCCAAAGCGATGCCTGCCACCAGCAATCAGAGAAGCGCGGAACCCATAAACGAAGGCGGCCCAACACGGCGCTGTAGCCGACCGCTGTGCGCACGAGATCGGGCCGATTTTGAAATGTGCTCTCATGCGCTCGCGGCGGCTGATGCGCAATCCGTTAGGCAGAACACAGATGCTCGTAATACAAGGAGTTAAATCGAATGAGAGCCATTGGTATGCAACGGTCAGGAGGTGCCTTGATCCTGATGGATGTTCCGCGGCCTGGCATCGATGACGACGAAGTTTTGGTGCGCGTCAAGGCTATCGGGGTAGGCAGCCATGATCGTTGGTTTATGCCGGAGAACGCAGTTTTCCCTTACCCGATCGGCATTGAGGCGGCCGGCGTCGTCGAGGAGACTGGCGGGGCAGTAACCGGTTTTCAACCCGGTGATGAGGTTATGTTCACCAGCAGTATGCAGCCCAAAGGCGGTGTCTGGGCGGAGTACGCCGCGGTTGCCGAACGCGCGCTGCTTCGTATTCCAGCTGGCCTGGGCTTCATCAAGGCCGCGGCGCTGCCGGTTGCGGGCACCACGGCGGCGGAATCGTTGGCACTGCTTGACCTCGATCCAGACGACACAGTGTTCATGGCCGGTGCGTCCGGCGCTATTGGAACAATAACGATTCAATTGGCCAAACGGCTCGGCTGTCGCGTCGCCGCCTCCGCATCCTCTCGAAACCACGATTACATGCGTTCTTTAGGCGTGGACAAGAGTGTGGACTACCACGATTCTTATTGGACGGATCAAATCCGGACCTGGATACCAGGCGGTGTTGATGCGGCACTGGCGATACAACCCGGCACCGGGGCTGACTGTCTTCGCGTGGTCAGGGACGGTGGTAAAGTAGTCACTGTCTCCGGAGATCAGGTATCGGCAGAGAGAGGGGTTGTGGTTGCGCAAGTGAAACTTGACCGTGACACGAGGCCGGCTTTGGCCCAGCTTGCATCCGATGTCGCGTCGGGCCTCGTGCATATTGAAATAGAGAAAGTGTACCCATTTGAGCAGGGCGTCGAGGCGTTGGAGAAAACGGAGACCAGACACGCTCGGGGAAAACTCGTGTTAGATTTGGAATATGTTTAGGTGAAAACCCGATGTCAATTCATGAAAACCCGGCAAAAACCCGGTGTCAGCTCATATTTTCGACTCGGCTACACGTCGAAACCAGAACTGACACCTGGTCTTTCCTGGTTCTTATATAAGTTCCAGTCGCGGCCACCTGCGCCTGAGCTTGGGTCCGTTAGGCCCGCCTCGCTTCGGCATAAGGCACGCGCACCGTAACTTTTGGCGCGCGTTAGCTGGCGCTGGCGAGTTCACGCGCGGGGCATTCGCGCCGGAGGGTGCGGGTTCCTGGCAGTCGTTCCGGGCCGTTCACCCTTCGGGCCATTCCGCTGGTGCTGGCCTGTGCGGATCCAAGCTACTGCTGGCCTAACACGGCGCTGCAGGCGACAGTTGGCCGGGCATACTTTCGGTCCTCGGTTCTGCTCTGGTGCCGAACGGCGCGCCGGGTAAGTTTCGGTCGCGGCCAACCGCGCCTGAGCTTGGGTTCGTTAGGGCGCAACTTTACTCCTTCATAGAGGCAACATGTCCTTTGCAGCGCCGTACATATTTGCGGCTCATGGCGCTTTCCTCTACAATACGAGCAGAAGAGTTATAGCGGTCGTTTGGGCATATGCACATTATCACGCGGAAGCGTCTCAATGAATTCGCCTCCACATATCCCGATACCAAACCAGCGTTGCAGCATTGGTATCGGCTTGTGAGATCCGGCGAGTATCGCTCGTTCGCAGAATTGCGAGCGGTGTTCCCAAGAGCTGATCAGGTTGGCAAGCTGACTGTATGTAACATCGGCGGCAATAAGGTGCGATTAATAGCTGCCATTCACTACAATCGCCAGAAGCTTTATATATTCGCGCTGTGCTGACACATGCTGAATATGATCAGGGCAAGTGGAAGGAGTAAGCAATGTTGGCAGGTGATGTACAGCAGGTTGAGCGCATTTGGCCCGCTGTCAAAGATGTCGTCTATTACTCCCATACAGAAGCAGAATACAACCGATTAGTCAGCTTGCTTGACTCGTTGATCGATGAAGTTGGCGAGGAAGAAAGTCATCCACTTGCCTCGCTGATGGAGGTCATTGGCGTACTTATCGAAAAATATGAGGATGAGCATGTCCCCGAATTGACGTGATCAACATCCGAGGCCATCTCAATTTGGCTGGCTACCACGCAAACACTGCGTTCCAGTCCGACATGCTTTGCCACGCCGGTGAACGCTGAGTTGTTAGCTCAAAATAGACAAGAGGCAAGCCCATGATCGATCTCAACAACCGCGATCTGTTCACTCCCGTAACACATCCCGAATCGGGGGTGACCATCCATGTGCTGACGCGCAAGGTTGCGCCGGTGCAGGAGGCGTTCTACTTCGTCAACGACTCCATGAGCGCCGACGGTCGCTATCTGTGGTTCTACTGTGCGTTCCCGCCGTCTGGCACCGCTGCGTATGGCCGCACGCTGGGCGTATTCGACACTCACACAGGCGAGGTGCGCCACTTCCCCGAGACACAATTTGGCGAGGCATCGCCCTACGTGGATACCACGACCGGTGATGTGTACTGGCAATCCGGCCGTTACCTGTGGCGGCGCGGCCCGCAGGCTGATGCGCAGGTGGAGCTAATTAACGCCATTCCCGACGACCTGATCGGTGGCCGCAAGGTGTCGCGGGCTGCCACGCACCTGACGCGCTCCGCCGACGGTCGGGAGTTCTTCGTTGATTTCGGAATGGAACTGCAATGGATCTTCGGCAGCCTGCCGGTGGATGGCGGTGACTTCCAACTCTGGCATCGCTTTGACCGGCTTTACAATCACGCTCAGTTCAGCCCCACCGATCCCGACCTGGTGCTGTTTGCTCAGGAGAATCACGCCGATCCGATCACCGGGCTGACCTTCCCGATCACCGACCGGCTCTGGCTGATCCGCCGTGGTGAGCAGCCGCGCCCGATTCTGCCTGAACCAACCCGGGTCACGCACGAGTGGTGGGACGCCGACGGCGAGCATGTCTGGTGTGTGTGGGGCAACGATACCTGGCGGGTGCGGGTCGCAGACGGCGACGTCGAGAAGATTGCCTTTCCACGGCACTGCTGGCATTCGCACAGCAGCCGCGATGGTCAACTGTTCGTCGGGGACTCAAATAATGGCTTTTATCGCGGGTGCGCGTCGACCGTACATTTCATGAACCGTGAAACCGGCAAGGTGATCACGCTGGTCGAAAACCCCGCGCGGCACGATTACGTCGGGCGCAACTACCATATCGACCCGCATCCCCGCTTCGTTGGCAATGAGCGCTATGTCGTCTTTACCACGACAATTCGCGGCGAGGTCGATCTGGCGATCGTGCCGACGAACGACTTGCTCGAACGATCATCGTGATAGCAGGAGACAACCCGTAAATGCGAAAACCACCGAGCTTACAGAGCTCATACTATCTCCGTAAGCTCGGTGGCTTTCTTCCGAAACGCTGCCGTTACGCGCTCGCCAGCGCCCGGTGCGCCCAGTCGCCGAATGCCTCGCCCGCGGCGCGCCTTCGCGATTGACAGGCTGGTTCAAGCAGCATATGATTCGAGCATCACATATGAGGTAAGTTATGACTTTGACCGTCACATTAGATTTATCGCCAGAAGTAGAAGCCGAATTGCGTGATAGCATCGCACATCAGGATGCGGAACGTGTACGTCAGTTGCTTACAAGCGCGCTAACGCCCACCATTGAAGCACTGCTCCAACAGCCGCACGTGTCTATGCCGCATGATGATGAAGAGTGGGATATGCTGGCCGCTCAACTCATTGATCTGTTTGCGCGAACACTTCCCGCAGACGTTCCTGTGCTATCCGAGTATGCCACTAGCCGGGCTGGGATCTATGAGGAGCATCCGTAGTTGTGCGCTATTTAGTCGATACCAACGTCATACTCCGCTTTGTGAACCGTCGCGATCCACTGCATACGACGATGCGCGTGGCGGTACGGAAACTTCGCCAGGACGGGCACCAGCTGTGCATTGCCCCGCAGAACTGCGTCGAATTCTGGAATGTTGCGACGCGTCCAACGACGCAGAATGGGTACGGATTAAGCACGAGTGAAGCTGACACCGCACTCCGTCTCATTGAGCGCCTCTTTCCCCTTCTACCCGAGCAACCAACCGTATATGCAGAATGGCGGAAATTGGTCGTGCAATTTAGCGTGTCAGGCGTGCAAGTCCATGATGCCAGACTCGTTGCCACTATGCTGTCGCATAGCATTAACCATATGATTACCGCCAACACTGATGATTTTACGCGCTATACAAGTATCGGGATCGTGGCGGTTCATCCAACGCATGTGTAGCCGTCAGCGACATACAACAAGTCGCTGGATATTCGAAAAACACGGCTGAAGCATGTATAAAAAAGCCACAGAGTGTTCAAGATACTCTGTGGCTTCTGTGACCTCAGTGGCTTTCTTCCGAAACGCTACCGTTACGCGCTCGCCAGCGCCCGGTGCGCCCAGTCGCCGAATGCCTCGCCCGCGGCGCGCTCGTGGCGCCACTGATCCAGCGTTTCGGTCAGCACGTCAACCAGGTTGGCGGCGCGCACGTCAGCGCGGTATAGCTTCGCGAGCCGTGTGCCTCCGAAGCTGCCGCCGACGTACACATTGTACAGCCCCAGGCTGCGCCCGATGATACCGATCTCAGCATGGCTGAAGGACATGCTAGAGGATACGGAAAATCTGTTAATTACGTGGTGGCCTGCGGTCGAGGCACTGGCACAAAAGCTCCTGGAGGGCCAATACATTACCACCGCCACCGCCGATGCATTAGTTGCCGGGTATCTTTCTGACGATGCGAAGCAACAAGCCCAGGCACACCTCGCGAAAGCACGCGCGCGCTGGTCTCGGTCGCGATCTTGATGTGATTTCAACGCTTGTACACAAAACCCACGGAGCGCTAAGTACTCCATGGGCTTTTATGTATTCTATGTTTTCTATGGAAAAGACGTTACACAATGCGAATGCTTTATCAGCCATTGATAGCGGCTGTCTGCAACCTGTACAGGTAGCCGCGCTGCTCCAGCATGTCCAGGATTTTCGCTGCACTTTCTTCGGGCGTCTCGCGGTCGGTGTGGGCCGTCACATCAGGATCGAGCGGCGGCTCATACGGGTCGTCCACGCCGGTGAAGCCCTTGATCTCGCCCGCCAGCGCCTTTTTGTACAGCCCCTTGACATCGCGGTTGATGGCTTCTTCCAGCGACACTTCCACAAACACTTCGATGAAGCGCCCGATCTTTTCGCGCACTTCATCGCGCACGGCGCGGTAAGGCGAGATTGCGGCGGCGATTGCGACCACGTCGTTGCGCGTGAGCACCTCGCAGACCCAGCCGATCCGCCGAATATTGGTGTCGCGATCTTCCTTGGAAAAGCCCAGTCCCTTGCTCAGGTTGGTGCGGATCACGTCGCCATCCAGCACTTCGACCTTGTGGCCGCGCGCGCGTAGTTCCCGCTCAAGAATAGCCGACAATGTGGACTTGCCCGCGCCCGACAGGCCGGTGAACCAGATAGTGAATCCAGTGGTCATCTTTATTTCCTTCTTAGCCACAGAGGACACAGAGATCACAGAGGATAGATACTATCTGATAGAGAAATCAAGTAAACATCAGCTAACCATGTCATTTCGAGCGGAGCGAGAAACCTTTCTGGAGAGATTCCTCACTGCGTTCGGAATGACAATACGTACGAGTTCTATTTGATTCCTCTGTGATCTCTGTGTCCTCTGTGGCTCATAATCATGCCGCCCGCATCGCGTCGATCAGCACCTGGGCAACTTCAGGCCGGGTGAATTCGGCTGGCGGCAGCGTGCCAGCCCGCAGCATCTCGCGCACCCTGGTGCCGCTCAGAATCAGATGATGGCTGCTGTCATGCGGGCATGTGCGCGACGACACAATCGTTCCGCATGTGCGGCAGTGAAAGGTGTGCTCGAACTTCAGCGGCGTGATCGCCAGGTCGCCCGGTTCCAGTTCGTCGTACAGCCGCTGGGCATCGTAGGTGCCGTAGTAATTGCCGACGCCCGCCGCATCGCGCCCGACAATGAAGTGCGTGCAGCCGTAGTTCTGCCGCGCAATCGCGTGCAGCATGGCCTCGCGCGGCCCGGCGTAGCGCATGGCACCGGGATACGCGGCGAGCAGCACGCGATTCTGGGGATAATAATGGTGCAGCAGCACCTCGTAGGATTGCACGCGCGTGGCGGCCGGTACATCATCATGTTTCGTTGCGCCGACCAGCGGGTGCAGCAGCAGCCCGTCGACCGTTTCCAGCGCGACCTTTTGCAGATATTCATGGGCGCGGTGGACCGGGTTGCGGGTCTGGAATGCGACCACCGTGCGCCAGCCGCGCTCCTCGAACGCCTGCCGCGTGGCCGCTGGCGTATAGTCCAGCGAGGGAAACGCGCTTGTAACCGGCTCGATCAGCCATACATCGCCGCCGAGCAGCACTGGCCCTTCGTTGTAACGCCGCGCCACGCCGGGGTGCGCCGGATCGGTCGTGCGGTACACCTGCTGCGCCTCGCGTTCGACATCGGCATAGAAGCGTTCGCGCAACTCCAGCAGCCCGACGAGCGATCCATCTGCTGCGTGGAGCGCCACCGGCTCGCCTTCCTTGAGCGCGTCGGCCTCGCCTTCCGTCACCGGCAGCACAATCGGGATGGGCCACAGCGTGCCGTTCGCCAGCCGCATCTCGTTCACGACGCGGTCGTAATCGGCGCGGCCCATGAAGCCATTCAGCGGGCTGTAGCCGCCGTTCGAGATGAGTTCCAGATCAGACAAGGCAACGTCGCTCAGGGTTATGCGCGCAGTATTGCGGGCGATGTTGCGGGCTTCTTCGCGGGCCGCGCCTTCCAAAACGCGGTTGATCAATGTTCCGCCGTGGGGTTGAATGGTCGTCATGATGCTCCTAATGCGTAATGCGTACGCCTACATTGTGTTACGCATCACGTTTTACGCTTGCTTAGCACAAAACGTGAAACATAAATGTTTACCCGAACCTGGTATTACACATGTATGCCGCACTCCTTCTTCGCAACGCTGCCCCACCACATAAGCGGGGATCACTGCCGTTGGAAAGGCGGGTACGTGGCATGTAGCCAAGGCTTGCGTAGCCTTGATTCAAAAATGGATTATACGGCACATTGCTGATTTGAGTGCAGCGCCATGCGGGCCTCCACATGTCGGGGAAAGGGAAACTGCGGCAGCAGGATGAGGATGATCTATCTTACATATGGCTAGAGTGTGATTAGCTGATGATGAACTGAAATGCCAGCAGGCTGTGATCGGACGCTGCCGCATCGGCGACGACATGTTGCCGCACGGCGCTGCCGCCGCGCACATACACGCGATCCAATTCATGCCTTCCCACCGTCTTGATTCCCGGCGGAAAGCGCACATGCGTCAGCCCAATGCTGCGCGCCACCGAATCCAGAATGCGCACCCGCCCCTTTTCCCATGTGTTGAAATCGCCGACCAGAATAATCGGGCCGGCATGCTGGCGTAAATGCGCCTCGAATTGCAGCATCTGCTCAAGAAAGGGCCGCCGCAGGCGAAAGTTAATCCCATGACTGTTTAATACCAACAATGCCTGTTCGGGCGGGCATTCCAGCGATTCAATCGGGTAGTAGGTGCAAATCGCCGTTTTCGGCGTGCGCGTCACTGGCTCCAGGTAGCGCGACAAGAGAAACAGCGTCTTGATCGCGTGGACCGACGAGACGGTACACACGCCAGTCGGCGCTTCATGATTCGGGCGCGTGTAAAAGCTGACCGCCAGCCCGGCATCGCGCCCCGAAAAGATGGTCCGGTGAGATGTTTCCAGCAGCGGATCGTGCCGAAACTCCTGTAATAAAATCAGGTCGGCATGCGTGGTTTGTTCCGCCAGCACATTGTAGTAACGTTCGCGGTGACCCTTGAAGGTATTCCACACGGTAATGCCCACCGGCGTGCCGCGTGAAAAACAGGCTCGCTGGGCTTCAGCCGCAATCGAGATGTGCTCCAGGCCTTCACCGGGCTGGTCGGGCCGGATGCGATATGCAATTTCGCCAATGCGTTGCCGGACCATATCCCGAACGGGATTGTTGCGGTTTGACTGATTACGTTCCATAGCGAAGCATCCTGAACATGACATCCGTTCATCAACGAACACATATACAGTAATGATTGTGCAGTAACTATGCCATGACGTGCCGCACCGTGGGATGGGCTTCTCATCAGAATGCTCTGATATTACGTTACCTGCAAGGGCGGCCCAACCAGTTCCATGCCATGCGCGCGCCATAACTCTGGATCTTGCGGCGGCATAGCGTTCGCCTTCGTCACTTCGCGAAAGAACGCTTCCATTTTTCCTGCCGGCATAAACGTGATCAGAATCCTGCCGCGCGCATGGCCGACATGTGCCCAGACATGCGGCACATTACGCGGCGCGAGGAGCGAATCGCCCGGCTGAAGCGTAAACCGTTCCTGTCCAACCTCGACAATGAACTCACCTTCGACGGTGTAGAACCACTCATCTTGCTCGTAATGCAGGTGCCGGGCCGGACCGCCTTTCGCATGGAACGTGTTCTCGATGATAAAGAGCCCATTGCTGTCCTGCGGAACCACCTTGAAGTCAATGACGCTGATGCCGAGGCCGCGATGCTCGCCGAAGCGGTCATTGCCAGCCGCGACCCGGTGTGCTGCTGCGGGCGGAATGCCTGGCGGAGGGCGCAAAGATTCGTTCATGGACGATCTCCTTTCATAATGCGGACGGACATGGAGAGTACGCCTGGATTATACCTGACTCTTTGTTAGCTTCAGCCGGTAAGCTCAGGAATGTGGTAGCAATTTACCCCACTGCCACAAAGCACCCAAACGGCCCGCGCTGCCATGTGCAGCGAACATCAGTGAAACCGGCGGCGCGTAGCAGTTCGATGTGGCGCTCGGCGGGAAGCCGTCGCGGGTGCGGTTTGTCGGGTTCCAGCAGCAGGTCGGCAAAGGCGAACATGCCGCCTGCTGCTAACACACTTCGCACCCGGCGGTACACCGCAGCCTGAGCCGCCTCGTCGCCCAGATCGTGAATCGATTGGAGCGAAACCACCGCGCGCGGCTGCTCGGAGCGTTCCTGAAGCTGCATCGCCCACTCCGGCGCGGCGAGGTCCGCCACCCGGAAGCCGAGCGCCGCATGGCCGCCCTGCTCGACATTCAGCGCCTGCAAGCGCGCCGCCGCGTAGGCGACCAGCGCGGGCGCACTGTCGAAGCCGATGTAGCGCATGGCGGGCAAGGCGCGCAATACCACCGCGCCGAGAAAACCCGCGCCCGACGCAAGCTCTATGATCAATGATGACGGTCCGAGGCGCGGCGCGATCTGAGCGGCAAGGTGCTGCGCGACCTCCATTCGCTCCGGCCATTCACGGTTGAGCCGCGCCTCCCATGCCTGGATGTCGTGGGTGGCGGTCAGTTCTGCGGCGGGAATATGTTGGGGTCTGTTGTGCATGGTGTCAGCGTGGTATGCGACCGATGATCCGCATCGAAAAAAATGATTAGCTGGCTTCTATCTTGACGCGGTGCCAGGCATTATTCATGTAGCCCTTGAAGTTCCACACGTCTTCGAGATTGGCGGGCTGCGTTGCGCCCGCTGAGTCCCAAGCGCGCGCGCAAAGTTCATGCTGGCCCGGAGCAAGCTCCACGGTGGCCTGCCAGAAGCACCATGTCCAGGGGCCGTCCTGCTGCTCGATCCTGGCTTCGCGCCACGTCGCGCCGCCATCGGCGGAAATCTCAACGCGCGCAACGGTATGCCCCTGCCCGCTGAGCGCATAGCCCTGCACATTCACTGGCCCGGCAGCAACCTGCGCGGCATCGGGCGGAACGCAGATCGCCGCCGTCAGGTCGAAGTCGTAGATCATGGGCGCGTGGTCCCAATCTGCCGTCGCTTCACTTACACCGGGCGGAAAACGTTTGTATGCACGCGCCTGCGCAAAGTTGGTCGATGGCTGGTCTTGCACCGAAATGCCGCCGAGCCACTTGATGCTGCGCGCGCCGATGTAGCCCGGAATAACCACCCGCACAGGATACCCGTGGGCTGGTTCGAGCGGCCTGCCGTTCATTTCGTAGGCAAGCAGC
>DASTWM010000461.1:0-2612 GCA_035765855.1 Roseiflexaceae bacterium | reverse complement strand
AACGCGATTGTTGAATTCGTTCCGCAAATCATAGCCGTTCGGAGGAATAATAGACGGGCGACGCAACAAAAGATAGCATCCCGTCCAGCCATTTGTCAGCGATTTAATATTATCCCAGGGTGTTCGCATGAGCGTGTAACCAGAGGCATACTCAAGGTATGTGTCTGCGACAAGTAGAAACTCTCGCCCGTTTTTAGCGCGATACAGCCTGCATGTATCGCCCATCATCGGCGGCGCGGGCAACGCCGCAATGACGGGGAGCATGGCGTGGCAGTGCTCACAGAGGTGTCGTTGACTCGACGTTTGCTTCCTGCATAACGGACACAGGAGCGTGTCAGAAACAGGCATATGTGTTCGACAGGTCGATTGATTCGCACCCGCGCATGCTATACTCGTGAAGTAGACCGGCCAAGCGCATACATCAGCCCGTTGTGCAGCGTGCTACGGGTGATGATGCCATGCAGATTGACGCCAAGCGCAACCATGGTCTGTGCCACTTCCGGGCGAATGCCGGTGAGCACCACCTGCGCGCCCAGCAACTGCACGGCCTGCGCGGCCCGCAGCAATGCGTTAGCAACCTGCGTATCAACCATCGGCACGCCGGTAATATCGACAATCGCGACCTGCGCATGCGACTCCGCAATGCTCGTCAGCAGCGTTTCCAGCACCTGCTGCGCCCGCTCCGAATTAATTGCTCCGACGAGCGGCATGACCACGACATTATCGTTCAGTGGAATAACCGGAGTTGAAAGCTCCTGGAGCAGCGCCGTCTGCGCCAGCACCGTCGCCTCCGCGCGCTTGCGCTCCGTGATGTTAATGTAGGTCGCCAATACCCCGGCGACCTGCGACGACTGATCGTGCAAGGGAATTTTGTAGGTTTCAAACCATTCCTGCGATCCATCGGCATGAATCACCGTTTCATCACTATCCTGTTCTACCACATCGTTTGCCATGACGCGCCGGTCAACTTCCTGAAACGCCGCCACTTCTTCTGGCTGCCATGGCAGATCAGCATCAGTTTTCCCAACAATCGATTCCACAGCGGCAACGCCTGTATCATCTGCGAAACGCTGGTTACAGCCACGGTAGATCAGGTCACGATCTTTCCAGTAAATCGCGTAGGGCAGCGCATCAATGACAGCGTGCAGGGTCCACAGATTCTCACGCAGCACCAAAGCCTCACGAGCGCGCGCTTCAAGCTGGCTTTCCAGCGCCGCAATGTGCTGGTGAAGCGCGGTAACATCCATTGTCTGTGCAGGCGGCGTGCTCTCATCAGCCATGGGCGCAAGTCTCCTCAACAAAAACGCAGGTGAGTAGCTGAACGTGCAGAAATAGCTGTTATTCAGCGCATAGAAATAGTATACATGATTATATGCCCGGACGCTTGGAAAAACGTACGGGATGGTGGCTGATCACCTTAGCGCCGCGCCGCCCGTGCCGCAATGGGATCCGGCTTGCGCGCGATGCCGCGCATAATAAACGCCAGCACCAGCCCCACAAAAAAGCCACCGATGTGCGCAAAGTAGGCCACATTGTCGGTCGGCCCGTTGGTGAAGGTGCCAAAACCACTGAACAATTGCAACAGAATCCACAGGCCGATCATGATAAATGCCGGAACCGACACGAGGAAGTAGCCAACCAGCACCCGCACGCGATTCGTGCCGTACATTAAAATATACGCGCCCAGCACGCCTGCGATCGCGCCCGACGCGCCGACGCCCGGCACATCCGCGCTGGTGTTCACCAGCACCTGCGCCACGCTCGCGGCGACTCCGCACAGCAGATAGAAGAGAAAATACAGCCCATGCCCAAACGCATCTTCCACATTGTCGCCAAAAATCCACAAAAACAGCATATTGCCGCCAATATGCAGCCAACTGCTCGGGTCGTGGAGGAACATGGAGGTGAACAGCGTAATCAGGCCGTAGCCCTGCGCGATCTGCGCCGGCACTGTGCCCCATGCATAGATAAAGCGCACCGGGTCAGGCGACGTGATCTCGATGAAATACACAACAATGTTGACAATGATCAGCGCGTATGTCACCCACGGCACAATATGGCGTTGGCTGTTGTCATCGCCCAGCGGCAGCATTGCTTTCTCCTTGGTACTCGATGCGTTGAAGCAGCAAAAGCAGGAAATATGCCATATCGGAACAGGAACTGCGGAACCGGGGAACCAGGAACCTTGCTTATGAGTTCCTTTCGTTCGGCAGTTTCTTTTGCCTTACGAAACGTAAATCATGCGCGCCAGCCGCCGATCAAGCGGGTGCGTCGCGTTGTCCACCCGCACTGACACCGGGCCATCAAACGGCGCGCTCGCAACGACCTCAACGTGCGCGCCCGGCACCAGGCCAAGATCGGCCAGGTAGCGCAACCGCTCCGAATTCTGGTCGCTCACCCGCTCGATCACGCCTGTCGCGCCGACAGGCAGATCGCCGAGATCATGCTTCGATCGCGATGGCAGCGCGCCTTCGAGCGTCGGTATCGGGTCGCCATGCGGATCGAAGGTGGGATGGCCCAGGTGCGCGGCGATGCGCGACTCGAACTTCTCTGAAATGACATGCTCCAGCGCCTCGGCCTCGTCATGCACTTCGTCCCAACTGTAGCCGAGC
>DASTWM010000460.1:0-10409 GCA_035765855.1 Roseiflexaceae bacterium | reverse complement strand
CTCGTTCCACGGCACGCGCGCCATCGGCACCACGTCGGTGGTCGAGATCGCCTGAAGCATGCTGAGCGCCGACTGAAAATCGACTGGACCGTGCTGCATGTCCACCGTGAGGCTGTCCCACTTCTGGTGGGCCATAGTTTCGGTAGCGTAGCTGTTGGCAATGTGCAGCCAGCCGTTGATCACCGCGCCGCCATTCTTCCAGATCGTTCGGAGCTTGTTCTCGCGCATGGGTGTTGCCTTTCTCTAGGTGATGATGCCCGTTCAGATGGTACCACAGATGTGCAACCATCGTTCCTGTTCTCGACAGATGGCGCGCCATCCGCTATCATATCCCGATATGATCCAACACATCGAGGTATGGCGAGATGAATCTTGCGTCAAAATTGTCTGACCCCAAACAATCGGTTTTATTGTATGGCACCACGCCGCCGCGCGCCAACACGCCTGAAGAAAAGGTGCGCAACACGGCTGATAAACTCGTCGAGCGCATTGGCGGCCTGCCGCTCGATGGCATCGTCGTGTATGACGTGCAGGACGAGAGCAGCCGCGCGCGGACGCCGCGCCCGTTTCCGTTCCTGCCTACCATGGACTCGCGCACCTACGCGCACCTGTTGCATACTCTCACCGGCACGCCGGTCATTACCTATAAAAGTGTCGCTCAGGCAAGCGAGGAAGCATGGGATGCATGGCTGACTGAGACGCGGAAAACCTACGGCATCAACTATCTGTCACTTGTTGGGCTGCCCTCCTCGCAGAACGCCCAAAGCACTCTGTCGCTCAGTAAGGCAACGCAAGTCGCGGCGGTTCACCCGGCCAGCTTCGTGCTGGGCGGCGTCGCGATTGCCGAGCGGCACTGCGAAGAACGCAGCGAAAGCCAGCGGTTGCTCCAGAAAGCCGCGCATGGCTGTCGCTTTTTCATTTCGCAGGCGGTGTATCATCCCGAAACAACGATTCGCTTGCTTCAGGATTATCACCGTGACTGCGAGCAGCAGGGCGTCGCGCCCCGGCGAATTGTGCTGACGTTTGTGCCGTGCGGGCGCGCAAAGACCATGGAGTTCATGAAGTGGCTTGGCATTGCCATTCCGGCGCACACCGAGCAGGCAATTCTGGCGAGTTCAACGCCCGTCACCGAGTCGATCAAAGCGTGCTGCACGAACTTGCGCGCCATTCTTGAGCAACCGTATGTCGAAACGCTGCCGCTCGGCATCAACGTCGAAAGCGTGTCGATCTACCGTGATGAGATTGACGGCTCGATTGAGTTGTTTCAGGCGCTCAAAGCAGTACTCGACGCATACCAGCAGCATGCATCAGTTGTGAGCTAAATATCCTCACCCTGCTGTTGTCACAGCTTCCCTTCCCCACCGCCATACTGGCCTCGGTATGGCGGGGAGAGGGATTGAAGGTGAAGGCAATGGCTGCCATGAAAACAGGTATCCCCATTACGGCATCACAAGCGGCAAGTAGCTGCGCTGGCTCGTCAGTTGGTCGAACGCGCTCAGCACTTCGCCGGTGGTGAAGTTGCAGTGTCCATAGCGCGAAACGGGCAGCAGCACGAAGCGCCCGGTCGTGGTCGCGTGCTGCTTCGCGGCGTACATGCTGGCCTGCGCGAACGGCACGATCTGGTCGCCGGTAGTGTGCATCGTCACGAGTGGAACCGTCAACTCGCCGCTTGTCCGGTATTCTCCAACGTTGGCGAGCGCGGTTGCATCCGCAGTGAAGCGCGCCACATGTGCATTGAGTGTCGTGTCATCGTCCGAGCCGCTGTACACGCGCGCCATGTTGCCGTATGGATTGCCGCCGAGCTTGAGCGTGGCATCATCGGTCGCAAACACGTTGTACCACAGCACGCTGATAATGCTGTACGCCGTGGTGCTGGCCACAGCGTCGTCGACCGCGATGTGCGCAGTTTTCAGCAGTTGCGCGGCGGCATGCGGATTGTTTGCCAGCGCCTGGCGGATGGCAGGCACATAGGTTGCATCCCAGTTGTCGCGCACCGTGTCGGGAATAGCGATCGGGCTGCCGGGCAGAATAGCAGGGAAAAAATAATCGAACAGCACCCGCGCATCGGCAACATAATCGAGTTGCTGCTGAAAATCGGCGATGGGACCACACGCCGCGATGCCGCCGCTGACAAGCGACGGGTAGCGCTCCACCAGCAGCGTACTCACCAGCCCACCCTCGGAAATGCCGACTACGTAGGTATGCAGCGGCGTGGCATGCGCAACTGCCGGAAAGGCGGCGATGAGTTCACGCATGTCCGCGACGCCTGCGAGCACGGCGAGCCCGTTTTGATGGTAGCTGGTGGTGGCGAACGCATACCCACGTCGCTGCACTGCATCGGCCATGTCAGTGCCGTCGAGGAGTTGGAGGCTGGGAATGGCAAGCGGCGCGTCGGGCGCAACATAGCCATGCGCATACACCACCATGCTGCCGTTCCAGCCTGCCGAGGGAATGCACATGCGCGACAGCGCGCCGCCGGGCAGCGTGCCGTCCACGCATGGGCCGGGTGTCGGCGTGGCGGCCAGCGAAGCACCAGACACGCGCACAGGGGTAGCAGCGTGGGCGGGCGCGCTGGTGACGCACACAAGCACGAGCACGAGCAGGACAAGCACCTGCCGAACATGATTCATGGCTTAATCTTCCATCTGATCGACCAGCCACGCAATCAGATCGTTCAGGCTGTCGGCGCTAATCTCATGGCCCATGGGGTATTCGTGGTATTCAAGATCGACCGGCAGTGTGCTGAACAGATCGCGGCTCTGGTGGCCGTGTTCAATCGGCAGCACATCGTCGTACAGGCCGTGTAAAATCAGCACTGGCTTGCCGCGCAGCCGCGCTGCTTCCGCCATGCCCGCCAGCGGCTCCTGCGGCACGCTGCCGCTCAGCAGCGCCGCGCCCGCCACCACCTCCGGCTCGGTTAACAGCACACCCGCGCTCATGATCGCGCCCTGACTGAACCCGAGCAGATATACCTGCGTTGGGTCGGCATCGTAGGCGGCAATTGCCTCGCCAATGAACTGCACCAGTCGCGTGCGGCTGCTCTCGGCCTGCGCCATGTCGGAGATCATGCCAGCGTCGGTGAAGGCCAGTTCGAACCATGCGTAGCCGCCCGGCATCAGTGTGTACGGCGCGCGGACACTGAGCACCAGGAAGCGCGCGTCGAGGTACGGCGTCAGGCCGAACAGATCCTGCTCGTTGCTGCCGTAGCCATGCAACAAAAGCAGCAGCGGCGGCGTTGCGGCCTCGCCCTCGGCCATGCGCACAAGATGCGGCAAAGATAATGATTTTGATTGATTCATGCTCTGCTATTTCTTCTCTCTACTCTGCTTTTATCGCCCATGATCGCCAGCGTAACGCTTCTTCATCGCCAGCGCCCAGCGCGCGTAGCCGCATGCCTGGTAGGTCGCCTGCGCTACCTCATTATCGAATCCAGTCGTTAGAATGATTTCTGTCGCGCCAGCCGCCTGCGCTACGCCGTCGATGTGTTCGAGCAGCGCGCGAGCCACGCCCCGGCGGCGAAATGCTGACTCGACATAAATATCGGTTACTTCAGCGCAGGGCGACTCATCCTGCAATTGTGGCAGCAGCCGCAGGCAGGCGAAGCCCGCCACCTGGCCGTCCATCTCGCCCAGAAACGTCGTTAAAAACGACTGGCATGCCTGCATGCCGCTGATAATCTGCTCCGCCGTGAGCGGGCTGCCGTCAAAGATGCTGAACATAGCGGCAAGCACATCCGCGTCAGCCGGTGTGGCCGGGCGCACGGTGCAAGAAGACGAAACTGATGATTGCATGGGTACGTTATTCTTCACAGGATGACATTGTTGGCGCAAGTGTAGCATAGAACCATGACAGAGTCTATGGCGGGTGAACCGACGTACACAAGGTATGGATGTGCATGGCTGATAAATGGAAATGGCGCATCCGTGTATAATTTACACAGATTGGACACTTGGCATAACGCTATGCAATACACTGAGGAGGCCTGGATGACAGAGCGAGAGCGCCTGCTGGCGACACGTTCGCTTGAGCGTATTTGGCCGCGCATTCAACATGATTTCGCGCCCTTTCACGACGAACATCCGGACGCATGGCATGCGTTTGAATGCCGCTTGCGTCGTGAGTGGCCGCGGCTGTTCGGCTTGCTATACGAGTTGTACGGCCAGCAATACGATTTTTTCTATCACATTGAGCAGCTTATCGGCGCGATGGCGCGCAGTTGGATGGCGCGTCCAGCATGGCTCAGGCAGCTCGACGGCGAGCGCGAGGCCGACCCCGCCTGGTTCCAGTCGCAGCGCATGCTCGGCGGCGTGCTGTACGTCGATTTGTTTGCAGGCTCGCTGGCGGGCGTCCGCGCGCACATTCCGTATCTGAAAGAATTGGGCCTGACCTACCTGCATCTCATGCCGCTGTTCGACGCGCCTAGGGGCGACAACGACGGCGGGTATGCCGTCAGCAGCTACCGCGATGTAAATCCGGCGCTCGGCACCATGGACGAGCTGTGTGAACTGGCGAGCGAATTGCACAAGAACGGCATCAGCCTGGTGGTCGATTTTGTGTTCAATCACACGTCCGACGAGCACATGTGGGCCAGGCGGGCGCAGGCCGGCGATCCCGATTTTCTCGAATTTTATTTCACCTTTCCCGACCGCAGCCTGCCGGACGAGTACCAGCGCACGCTGCGCGAAATCTTTCCAACCGTGCGGCGTGGCAATTTTACCTACTGTGCTGACATGAAGCGCTGGGTCTGGACGACGTTCAACAGCTTCCAGTGGGACTTGAACTACCACAATCCCGACGTGTTCCGCGCCATGGCCGACGAGATGCTGTTCCTTGCGAACAACGGCATTGATATTTTGCGGCTCGACGCGGTCGCTTTCATCTGGAAGCACATGGGTACCAGCAGCGAAAACCTGCCGGAAGCGCACACCATTATTCAGGCCTTCAACGCGGTTGCGCGCATCGCCGCTCCGTCGCTGCTGTTTAAGTCCGAGGCGATCGTCCACCCCGACGATGTGGTGAAATACATCGGCGTGGATGAATGCCAGATCTCGTACAACCCGCTGCTCATGGCCTTGCTGTGGGAAACGCTCGCCACGCGCGAGGTCAAGCTGCTGGCGCACTCGATGCACACGCGCTTTCGCCTGCCGCCCGGCACCGCGTGGGTCAATTACCTGCGCTCGCATGATGACATCGGCTGGACGTTCGACGACGAGGATGCGTGGCGGCTCGGCATCGAGCCGTTCGGCCATCGCCGCTTTCTGAACGATTTCTACGTCGGGCGCTTTCCCGGCTCATTCGCGCGCGGCGTGCCGTTTCAGGAGAACCCCGATACCGGCGACGCGCGGGTGTCGGGGACGCTGGCTTCCATGGCGGGGCTTGAACAGGCGGTGCAGGCCGATGATCCCAAACTGATTGAGCTGGCCATCCGGCGCATTATTCTGCTGCACAGCATTATTCTGAGCATCGGTGGCATCCCGTTGATCTATATTGGCGACGAGATTGGCATGCTGAACGACTACAGCTACGCCACGAACCGCGCGAAATCAGCCGACAGCCGCTGGGTGCATCGCCCGGCGATGGACTGGGCGCGCGCCGAGCATCGCCACGATCTTACCACGCCGGAAGGGCAAATCTTCAACCGGCTGCAACAACTGATCGCGCTGCGGAAGGAGCAGGATGCGTTCTGGGACGGCGACGTGGAGGTGGTCGACAGCGGCAACCCGCACGTTTTCAGCTACGTGCGCGCGCATGCAGGCAAGCGCGTGCTTGTCGCCGCGAACATGAGCGAGCGCGCCCAACGAATCGACGGCAATCGGCTGCGCGTGCACGGCCCGGGCTACCAGTTCGTCGACATTGTGAGCGGGCAGGCGTACACCGCCGACGCGCCGCTCATGCTTGAGCCGTACACGTTTGTGTGGCTTGCGCCACAGCAATAGATTTAGGAGTTACGCAGGCGGAGCGAGCGGGCGCGTCGTAGCGCGGGTTTGCAACCTGCGTTCCGTTCATGGATGATATGCGGGTTACAAACCCGCACTACAAAGCATTTGTGTTCCCCGCGCTCCCTATGGTGAGTTGCGTAACTTCTATTGATATAAACCAGGCGTTTGCCACAAAGGCCCGAAGACTCGAAGGCAAGAGGAGATCTATTCTCGCGCTTCGAGTCTTCGGGTAATGTGCAATGTGCAATGTGCAATCGCACGAATGCGTTCAGCGCTGCAATGCCTCGCACAGCAGGCCATGAAAATGGTGAACGCCGTTCTCGCGCGCCACCGAGAAGCGCCCAACGTCGTACGAGCGCGACGCGAGCCGCTGCTGCACGGCCTCGCAAATCTCGATGTCCTCTTTCTGCACCACGTCGCTGAACTTGAACGACTTGTGGAAGTCCTCGGCCACGTCGGGCCGGTCCACGTCCAGCACGTACCACTCAAAAATAGTGAGCGTGCGCTCATGGCCGAGCGGCAGAATGATGTTGATCTGCAAATTGTCGGGGTAGATGTTCAGCATGAGATTCGGGAACACCCAGTAGTACAGCGCCTGCGCCGCCGCGCCGTCGTCGAGGTTGCGGCGGTAGAGCGAGTCGGGCTTTTCGCGGATCGGCGCGAACTGCTTGGAATAATAGCGTTCGGTTTCGACGCGGTACTGCTTGTAGTCGATCTCCTTGAACAGGCCCGGATGCGCGAGCGGAATGTGGTAGCCTTCCAGGTAGTTATCAACGTAGACCTTCCAGTTGCAGGCGATCTCGTAATCCACGCGCTTGTAGAAACCCATGCGATCCAGCGGCATGTGCGCGGTTTCTGCTGGAATCCTGCCCAGCACTTCCTGCAATGATGGCGCGTCCTCGCTGAGATTGACGAACACGAACGGCCCCCAGCTATCCACCCGCACCGGCTTCAGCCCGTACTGCGTCTTGTCGAAGCAGCGCACGCCTTCCCACTCCGGCGTGGTGCGCAGCCGCCCGTCAAGTTCATACGTCCAGCCATGGTACGAGCATTGAAATATCTTGCGGTTGCCGCTGCCTTCCGCGACCGAGCCAGCGCGGTGGCGGCACACGTTGTAAAAGGCGTGCAGCGTGCCGTCGCTCGCGCGCGTGACGACCAGCGGCTCGTCGCCGACCGAGCACGTGAAGAAATCGCCGGCGTTGCGCGCCTGCTCCAGCCGCCCGACGAGCTGCCATGTGCTGCCGAACACGCGCTCCTGCTCGATCGGCAGCATGGCCGGATCGGTGTACCAGCGCGCCGGAATCGTGGTGGCGAGCGAAAGATCTGGTTCAAAGTGGAAAGTGGTCAAATCCATGGGATCTCCTTTGATTGATACTGACTCAATATCTTTGTCATGTTAAGCAGCACGAAACATCTGCCATAAAGCCTATCGTAGCCCGAATAGCATGAACATTTCCCAAATAATCGTGTATTCCGTAGCGGCACTCCTTGTGGGTGCCGCCGACCGGCACAAGGCCGATCACTACGATGTCCATCCATGTACGCTTTTGCGAACTACACGCGATAGCCCAGGCGCTCCGAAACCGCCGCGCAGGCGTTCATGACCAGCCGCGCAATCTCTGGCTCGCGCTCGCGCGGCAGGCGGGCCGCCGGGCCAGACACGCTGACTGCGGCGACCGCCTCGCCCGCGTGGTTGAAAATCGGCGCGCCGACGGCATGCAGGTGCGCTTCCAGTTCCTCATACGATGTCGCGTAGCCGCGCGTGCGCACGGTTTCGAGTTCCTCGCGCAGCGCCGCGCCGTCGCGGATGGAACCCGGCCCACAGCCCGGCAACTCAGACCGCAAAACGCCTTCCAGCGCGTCAGACGGCCCCCACGCCAGCAGCGCCTTGCCGGTCGAGGCGCATGTCGCCGGGTAGGTGCGGCCAATATTGCTGCTGGTGTTCAGCAGGTGGTCGGCGGCAATCTCCTCGATGATCATGACGCTTGCGCCGGACAGCACTTCCATATCCACTGTTTCGCCGGTTTCATGGGCGAGTTCGCGGAGCCACGGCAGCGCGACGGCGCGCACGTTCATCTGGCGCAGCGCCCGCCCGCCGAGCACAACCAGTTCCGGCCCGAGCCGGTAGCGCCCGTCGCCATGGGCCGCGACCAGACCCTCGGCTTCGAGCGCGCTCAGGAGCCGGTACACGGTGCTGCGGTTCAGGCCGGTGCGCTGGCTGACTTCATGGGGCGTGAGCGCCGCCGCTTCAGCACCGAGCGCCTTGAGCACCGCCGCCGCCCGCTGAATCGCCTGAGTTCCAGAATAAAATACGTTATTGTTCATATTATGGACGTATGTTTATCATATGAATATAATCGTATCATGGCTTGTGTATGCTGTCAACGTGGTATTTGACAGAACGAACACTGCCGTTATAATGCTTCAATTCCCTCCACCGCTTTGTACGTATTGAAACGCGAAATGAATCCGGTGCCACTCCAGTTTGCGGTGATTATGCCTGGCGTGACGTCAATTGGTGTACTCGTTACCAGTTTATAGAGGAGCGAATGATGAAGGTACCGCGTCATGTATCGGTGGTTTCGTTGATGGCAGCGCTGCTCGCGCTGTTGGTGGCATGCGGGAGCGGCGGCACAGGTGGAAGCGCAGAGCAGCCCACGCAATCCGGAGCGTCCATCCTGCCAACAGCCGCCACTACGTCTGAGCAGCCGACCGCCGCGACGAATGAAAACACCAATGCCCAACCGACTGCCGCAGAAGCGACCATGGCACCGGAAGCAACAGCCGCCACGACGAACACCAATGCCCAGCCGACTGCTGCGACGGGCAGCACCAGCAGCGGCGACGATCTGCTCGCGCAGGTGAAGCAGAGCGGTAAGCTGCGCATCTCGACCGACGCGAACTACAAGCCGCAGAGCTTCAAGAATCCCGACGGCAGTTGGGATGGCTTCGATATTGCCGTTGGAAAAGAGATCGCCAAACGATTGGGCGTCGAGCCGGAGTTCATGGACATCAATTTCGACGTAATCACCGCCGGAAGCTGGAACGACCGCTGGGACATCAACATTGGCTCGATGACCGTGACCGCCGAGCGCGCGCAGAAGCTCCTGTTTACCAAGCCGTATTATTATACGCCAGCCTCATTTGCAGTTCACAAAGATAGCGATGTCAGCGCAATTGATGGCTTGCAAGGCAAGAATGTTGGCGTTGGCTCGGCGACCACCTACCAAACCTATCTGCAAGGAAATCTTCAGCTTGAGGGCGAAAAGATTTTGGTGCCAGCCCCGCAGGTCAACGTGCAAATCTATGACACCGACCAACTGGCGCTCCAAGACCTGGCGCTTGGCAATGGCACGCGCCTCGACGCGGTGCTGACCGCGCTGCCGACGATTCAGGACGCGATCAAGGGCGGGCAGCCGTTCAAAGTGTTGGGCGACCCGGTGTATTACGAGGATCTGGGCGTGGCGCTGGACAAATCAAGTTCCAAATCGCCGGAAAGCCTGCGCGACGCGATCAATAAAATCATCGAAGAGATGCACCAGGATGGTACGCTCACCAAACTTTCGAATCAATACTACGGCGTTGATCTGACGACCAAGAAATGACGACTGTCACACAACAACCAGCGCGCCGGTTTCGGGTTCCTTTCTGGGCCTCCATGGGCATCTGGTGGGGAATCTGGCTGGCGCTGCTGGTGCTGCTGTTCAGCGGCCTGTCGCTGACGCTCGGCCCGCTCCACCTGCGCACGCTGTCGCTCGATCTTGAGTTCATTCGGACATGGTGGCTGTTCATTTCGCGCGGCGTGATCATCACGTTCGAGGTGGCGGTCATCTCGATTGTGGCGGCGACGCTGCTGGCCTTCGGCTCGGCGTTGGCGCGCCTGTCGCGGATCGCGGCGCTGAACAGCCTGTCCGGGTTGTACATCTCGCTCATGCGCGGCACGCCGCTGTTTCTTCAGTTTCTGTTTGTGTACTTCGCGCTGCCACAGCTTGGGCTGGTCCTTTCGCCGTTTGTGGCGGCGGTAGTGGCGCTCAGCCTGAACTACGGCGCGTACATGAGCGAAATTTTCCGCGCTGGCATTCAGGCGGTGCCGTTCGGCCAGAAAGAAGCGGCCACGGCGCTCGGCATGTCGCCCTGGCAGACGATGTACCGCATTGTGCTGCCACAAGCCTTTCGGATCGTCATCCCCGATATTGGCAACCAATTCATCGCCATGCAGAAGGACACCGCGCTGGCGAGCGCCATTTCACTCCAGGAATTAACCAGCCAGGCCCGGCAGGCCGGCTTGCCGCGCCAGCACTTCTTCGAGGCGCTGGTCGTTGCCGCGGTGTGGTACTGGCTGCTGACGATTGTGCTCTCCTACTTTCAGGCGCGGCTGGAGCGCCGCATGGCGCAGAGCGACCGCGGCATCTAACACGAAGGAACGCATCATGCCCGAGCCGATTGTTCGAGTGACCAACTTATACAAGC
>DASTWM010000459.1:0-7271 GCA_035765855.1 Roseiflexaceae bacterium | reverse complement strand
TAGTGTCATTTCCGCTGCCAACTCGACGCTGGATCTGGATACATCGCTGCAAACGGTGGTCCAAACCGTGGCCGAGGTGATCAACGTCGAGGTTTGCTCGATTTATTTATACGACAAGCACAGCGACGCGCTGATTTTACGCGCCACGCACGGCCTGAACACCGCCGCGATCGGGCAGGTGCAGGTCAACATGGGCCAGGGCGTCACCGGCTGGTCGGCCCAGGAAGGCCATCCGATCATCGTGCCCGATGTGCGCAAAGAGCCGCGCTTCCATGTCGAGCCGGCGCTGGGCGAGGATCCGTACCAGTCCATGGTCGCGGTGCCGATCGTCCTGTTTGGCGCGGAGCGCTTCCAGATGGGTGCCGACAAACTTCAGGGCGTGATCAGCGTGCAGACCTACGGGCCGCGCCAATTTTCCGACGAAGAGATTGATTTCGTCGAAACGGTCGCGGGCGAGTTGGCGTTCTTCATCGTCAATGCGCAGTTGTTTCACCACACCGACGAACAATTGCACCAGAAACTGCGCGAACTCAAAACGCTGCAACAGGTGTCCAAGCGCATCACGGAAGAGCTGAATCTGGATGAAGTGTTGCGCCTGATCGCCGAAAAAGCGGTAGATCTTGCGAACGTCAACCGTGCTGATATTTTCCGCTACAACGAAGATCATGTGCTTGAACTGGCGGCAACCAAGGGCGGCGATAATCGCAATGGCGTGCGCAGGTTCATCGAGAGCGCGATCTGTGAAGGCCGCCCGCTGGCGGTGCTGAATGCCTACAACGACTCGCGCTTCACCGATCTGGCGCAAATCGCCGCCAGCGAGCAGTTTCATTCGCTGTTCTGCATGCCGCTGCATGCGCGCGGGCGCACCATTGGCGGAATCTGTCTGTACACGCGCGAGCCGCGCCACTTCGATTACGAACAGGTGCAGCTGCTTTCCACGTTCGCGGACGAAGCGGCGATTGTGATCGAGAATGCGCGCCTGTACGAAGAAAGCCAGCGCGCCCTGGCCGTGAAGTCGGCCATGCTTCAGGAGTTGCACCACCGGGTGCGCAACAATTTGCAGACCATCTCGGCGCTGCTGACTATGCAATTGCGGCGCACCAGCCACGACGAAAAGAGCGCTGCCGTGCTGCGCGACAGTGTGGCGCGTATTCAGGCGATCGCTTCGGTGCATAACCTGTTGAGCCGCGAAGATGTTGGCGTGACTACGGTAGAGGCCGTAGCACGGCAGATCATCGAAAGCGCGCAGGTCAGCCTCGTTAATCCTGATCGTCCAGTCGCATTCATGGCGCGCGGCGAGGAAGTCAAGGTGCGTTCGCGCGAGGCGACCGTGCTGGCGATTGTCGTCAACGAGCTTGTATCGAATGCGGTGGTGCACGGTCTCGCGCTTGAAGGCGGGCGGGTGATTATTGATATCAGCGCCAAAGATGGAATGGCGTTTGTGGAAGTGTGCGATGACGGGCCGCTGCATGGGCCGAAGGTCGAACATACCAGCGGAAGCGGCCTGGGTTTGCAAATCATTCGCACGCTGGTTACGGGGGATTTATCTGGCTCGTTTGAGCTTCGCGTGAAAGAAGATGGCTGGATGTGCGCGTGCGTGTGCTTCCCGCAGCATCTGAATGAGGAAGAAGAATCATGACAACGCTTCGGCGCGACAGGTTGGTAGCGGCTCTTCAGGACGCGGGTATGGACGCGGCGGCGCTGGTGCCGGGCGCGAATTTGCGCTATCTTACTGGCCTTGACATGCACATGAATGAGCGCGTGTCGATTGCTTTCGTCACAGCAACCGGCGAGGCTGCCATGGTGCTGCCGAAGCTCGAAGCGCCGCGCGCCGCCCAGCAAGCCAGCATTCCATTGCGCTTTTATCCGTGGACCGATGACGAGGGGCCAGCCGATGCGCTGCGCCGCTGTCTTGCAGAACTGGGCCTTGAGAGCGGCCAGATCGGGGTTGAATACACGGCCATGCGCGTGCTTGAACTGCGCGCCATTGAAGCGGCGGCACCCAGCGTGCGTGCCGGAGACGCAACGCCGATCTTTGCGCGGCTGCGCATGGTCAAAGACGCCGATGAGCTTGCCGCGATGCGCGAGGCCGTGCGGATCGTGGAAGAGGCGCTGCGCGAGGCGATTGGGCAGATACGGGTTGGCATGACCGAGCGCGAAC
This sequence comes from Roseiflexaceae bacterium, assembly GCA_035765855.1. Lineage (GTDB taxonomy): Bacteria > Chloroflexota > Chloroflexia > Chloroflexales > Roseiflexaceae > DASTWM01. The sequence goes on along the minus strand of DASTWM010000459.1, from coordinate 5,110 downwards.
TGGCCGACATCTGGGAGCGGGCCATGGCGGCGCGCGGCGCGGCTCCGTCGTTCACGACGATTATTGCCAGCGGCCCGAACTCCGCTAACCCGCATCATTCCAACAGCGACCGCGCCTTTCAGCCCGGCGACCTGATTGTCATGGACGGCGGCGCGCTCTACCAGGGCTATGCGTCCGATATTACGCGCACAATCGCGGTGGGCGAACCTTCCCCGGAGTTGCGCAAGATTTATGATATCGTCAAGCTGGCGAATGAGGTTGGCAGAAAGGCCACGCGCCCCGGCACAAGCGGCGCGGAAATTGATCGCACGACGCGCGAGGTTATTGAAGATAACGGCTACGGCGCGCAGTTCGTGCATCGCACCGGCCATGGCCTCGGCCTTGAAATCCACGAGCCGCCGTATATCGTGGCGGGCAGCGCCGAGCCACTGCCAGTTGGCGCAACGTTCTCGATCGAGCCGGGCGTGTACCTGCCCGGCGTCGGCGGCGTGCGGATTGAAGATGATGTGGTTATCACTGAAACCGGCATGGAAAGCCTGACGACTTTTGAGCGCTCGCTGATCGTCGTTTAGCCAGCATGGAACCGCAAACACTGCCCGCCGAACCGCCGCCGAGCGCTGCCACCACCGCGCAGCTGATCGAAAGCATCCTGTTTGTCGCCAGCGAGCCGGTCACCATCGCGCAGCTCGCCAAAGTGCTGGAGATTGTGCCGGACGCAGTGGAAGCTGCGCTGGATGATCTCCATGGCGTGTCTGGCGCGCGCGGCATTCGCGTCCAGCGCGTTGAGGATCGGGTGCAGCTTGTTTCCGCGCCCGAGGCCGCCGCGGTGATCGAGCGCTTTCTTGGCGTCCATGCCAATACGCGCCTGTCGGCGGCGGCGCTCGAGGTGCTGGGCATCATCGCCTATCGCCAGCCGATCACGCGCGCGCAGATCGAGGGCGTGCGCGGCGTGGACTGCGGCGGTGTGCTGCGCGCGCTGCTAAGCCGCGAACTGATCTGCGAGACAGGCCGGCTCGAAGCCGTGGGCCGGCCCATTCTGTACGCCACGACCGCCGAATTCCTCCACCAGTTCGGCCTGACGAGCCTGCGCGACCTGCCGCCGGTTGAGGTGCCGGGCGAGCAGTAGACACCATGGCGGCGTGTAGCTGCTTATGTCTATCTCGTGGTCTGTGGTTACGCTGACATGATCGTTTGTTGTCTTTTTGTAATCTGGTGTTTGCCGCAAGAATCCACAAAAGTTTTCAACAATCCCCACACGTTTTCCACAATCTCACTATCGTCGCTTGACAAATAGAAGAAAGCCCATGCATGCGATTGTAAAGCACATGCCGCGCGTGCAATCAAGCACGACTCAAAAAGTTATCCACATGCGCGCCAGGTTTGCTCGACATATCTTGGGGAGAGCGGGGAGTGACACGCAAGAACGATCACGAGACAACCTCCCCAAACTATAAGCATCTGTTATGGTTGGGGATAGCTTCCTCGCTTGAAAATGACAGGCACATGGAGTATGATCAGCAGCGTCGATTGATTATCAAATCTGCATTCTTCTCTAAAATTGCCTGAAAGTGGTTGTTTGTATTGCTTTTGTGTGCCGACCAGCGCACTCTGATTTTGTGTCCCTTTTTTAGGAGGTTTATGTGAGTCTTGCCAAGATTTGGAACACCGCGCTTGGCACGATGCAGGTTCAAACATCGCGGCATGAGTTTACAACCTGGCTGAAACCTGCGAATCTGGTAGCAATTGAACATGGTGTAGCAACGATCGGCGTGCCAAGCTCGTTCTACAAGGAAAAGCTGGAGAACAGCTATATCAGCCCACTGCGCGAATTGATCAGTGATCTGGTTGGCGTTCCCGTCCAGATTCGTGTTGTGATAGCGCCACAAATGACTCGTGCTGACGTGAAACCGCATCGTGAGTACGAGCAGAATGCCGAGCCTATGCACGGGACCGATAACCCTCCAATTGCGAACGGATTGCCGACCAACGGCGTCAATAGTTACACTGACGCGGCGAACGGCACGAACGGCTACGCCGATAATAACGGCACTGGCGGTTATGCGCACGGGAACGGCGCAAACAATTACGCAAACGGGCATGCTGCCAACGGACATTCCGCCAACCCACAAGAGCGGCGCACGGCCCACCAGCTAGAGCTTTCCGCGACGGTGCGCACCGGCATGCTCAACGCGCGCTATACCTTCGACCGCTTCATTGTCGGGTCGAGCAACCGGCTGGCGAACGCTGCCTGCATGGCCGTGGCGGAGCATCCGGCGCAGGCGTACAACCCGCTGTTTCTGTACGGCGGCGTGGGGCTTGGCAAAACGCACTTGCTCCATGCAATCGGGAACTACGCGCTCGACCGCGACCCGGAAGTGAGTATTTTGTACGTCTCGTCGGAGAAGTTCACCAACGACATGATCAACTCGATTCGGCGGCAGCAGAATGAAGAGTTCCGCATGCGCTACCGCAACATCGACATTCTGCTGATCGATGACATCCAGTTTATTGCTGGCAAGGAAGGCACCCAGGAAGAATTCTTCCATACCTTCAATGCGCTGCACTCCGCCGGCAAGCAAATCGTGATCTCGTCCGACCGCCCGCCCAAGGCGATTGTGACGCTGGAGGAGCGGTTGCGCTCGCGCTTCGAGTGGGGCTTGATTGTGGACGTGCAGATGCCGGATCTTGAAACGCGCACGGCGATCCTGCGCGCCAAGGCCGAGCAAATGTTCACGCCGATTCCTGCCGAGGTAATCGATTTCCTGGCGCACCGCATTCAAAGCAACATCCGCGAGTTGGAAGGCAGCCTCAACCGCGTGGTGGCCTACGCGCAGATGTACAACACCGACGTTTCAGTGGACGTTGCCACGGCGGCGCTGTCCGACCTGCTGGACACGACCCGGCGGCGGCGCATCACGGCGGACGCGATTATTCGCGAGGTATCTGATTTCTACGGCGTGGACGTGCGCACGTTGCAGGGGCGCGGGCGCAGCCGCAACATCGTGGTGCCGCGCCAGGTCGCCATGTACCTGATCCGCGAGGAGACCGACGCCAGCCTGATGGATATCGGGCAAATGCTGGGCGGGCGCGATCACACAACCGTGATTTACGGCTGCGACAAGATTGGCGAAGAAATTACGTCGGACTCGCGGCTGCGGCAGGAGGTCATGACGATTCGCGAGCGGCTGTATCAGGGCCAGTCGGGCGCATAGCTGCTACAAATCGCGGACCTAACAACGGCTCTGGCGCGGTGCCAGAGCCGTTTTGTGTGCTATATACTTGACAAGCCCCGGCCCTTCGTTCTATGCTCTACACCGAAGATGTGGTACCATAAATTGGAACGGTTTTTGTTCTTTGTTTCGCAAGGAAGACACTGCCATGTATCAAGAAAGTTCAGCTCTGTTTGAGGATGCGCATTTTAGCGACGAATCAGTCATACGGTTCAGCATCGCTGGCGAGGCAAACAGCGAGCTTGTTCGCCAGTATGCCGAGCAGGTGCGCGAAACGTTGGTGCGGCAGGGCCACACGTTCCGCCCATTCGACGAAATCTATTCAGCGGAGCTTGGCGCGATTGACCCAAACGAGCAGATCCGGCTGGTCATCAACATGGCAGATATCGAGCGCCCGCGCCCGGTACGCCGCAGCGGCCAGGGTACATTTGTGGTCACGGTGTTCGAGGGCAGCGACAACGACACAACTGTGATGCAGTCGGCCTACCCGCTGCTGGTACGCTCGCTATCCAACATGATTATCTATAACACGCGCATAAACGGCGTACTGGAAAGCCATTTTATCACCATCGAACAGGGCCATTACGTGGTCAGGCAAACCGGCGACGATCAGACCTTTTTCGAGCGCGTGGTCGGGCGCATTCAACCGCTGGCATGCAGCCATCTTGTGATTAACAATGAATTCACCCCGGATCTGCCCGATACGCTGTGGGAAGGCGACGAAACGACGGCGCAAATCGGGCAGGCTGGTCAGATACTGGACAGCATGGGCCTGCTGCCCGCCGCGATTCCGCTGGAGCAGTTCCTGACCGAGCGCGACATGCGCCACATCAAGCGGCTGTACGGCATGGGCGGGCTGAGCTACGGCAACCTGAGCGCCCGCGCGCCGCACGATCCGCGCTTCTTCTGGATGTCGGCCTCCGGTGTGGACAAGAGCCGCCTCCAGACTATCGGGCGCGACATTCTGCTGGTAACTGGCTTCGATCCCGATCAACTGTTGATCAAGCTGAGCGTGCCGCCTAACATCGAGCCGCGCCGCGTATCGGTGGACGCGATCGAGCATTACATGATCTACCGCGAGCATCCCGAGGTGGGCGCGATCGTGCATATTCATGCATGGTGGCGCGATCCGATTCCTTCGACGCAGGTGAATTACCCATGCGGCACGCACGAACTGGCGACCGAGGTGGCCGAGTTGGTGCGGCAAGCGCCCGACCCTTCGCGCGCCGTGATTGGGCTGCGCAACCACGGCCTGACGATCACCGGCCATTCGATTCGTGAAATTTTCGAGCGGATTGAGGGCATGATCGTGCCGCAGGTGCCGATGTCATAAGGCGCTGGCTGCAACGGACGGAAGGCACAGGAATATTGCTCCTGTGCCTTTTCGTTTTCGCGAGATCCTGCACGCCGACTCAGCCGTACTCTCTGGCATGAATGCGATAAAAAGGTGCAATTGTGAATGATTCGAACTACGCAGCAGGCGCGCTGGCGCTCGTCGGCTCGGGCGAATACACACCGGCCATGCACGACACTGACCGGCTGCTGCTCGACACACTTGGCGGGCCAGCGGCGGCGCGCGTCGTGGTTATCCCGACGGCGAGCGGATTAGAACCCGGCATGCCACAGCGTTGGAACGCTATGGGCGTCGAGCATTTCTCGGCGCTGGGCGCGACAGTAACACCTGTAGAGCTTGTGGGCCGTGATGACGCGCATGACGAAGCGGTGCTGGCGATATTACGTGCGGCCAACTTTTTCTATTTTTCAGGCGGCAACCCGGAATACGTAGTGGAAACGCTGCGCGGCACACCCGCATGGCAGGCGATCACCGGCGGGCTGGCGCGCGGTGCGGTGCTGGCAGGGTGCAGCGCGGGCGCGATGAT
>DASTWM010000458.1:0-14232 GCA_035765855.1 Roseiflexaceae bacterium | reverse complement strand
CAGGCCGCCGTTGTGTTCCCAATAGTCGCGAATCGCGCCGCTGATGCAGAAGCCCGTTTCCGGGAAGCAGCGCTGTTGCTGCGCCGCCTGAGCGCTCTCGCCATTCATGAATATACTGCTGAAACCCATCAGCAACATCGTAAAAGACCAGAAATACCTCACTGCGCATCTCCTTATTGCTACACGATTTATAATGATGTGCATAGGTTCTAACGTTTTCTACATATCAATTAACATCATACCTTAGTCGTATATTGCACGTTTCACCTTCCATATACATATTTTTAAGCAAAGCGCTATTAGCACTATTTCATATGTATACAACATAAATAACCCTGCAATCATCTACAGAGCTAAAAGGCACAATAATATGCGTCATTGACAAGTATTTATCGAACCGTTATCTATGTCATAAGCATGCGCTCATAGCACACGGCGGCATCGCTGCTTGCATTGTCAAGCACAAACATGGCAAGCTCATCGAAGTAGGCGCGGATGTCTGCCGGCGCGAAGCACATCACAAAACGCACCGGCGCATCAGTGGCGTTCCAGCATGAATGCACGACGCCGGGCGGAATGGCAAGAAACTGGCCCGCATGTGCCGTCGTGAAGGCCGCATCGCGCGCGACCGAGAGCGTGCCTTCTGCGACATACAACGCCTTGGTAACCGCCATGTGTACGTAGGGCGGGAGGCCGGCAGAACGGGGTGGCAACAGGTGCTCGACCATGATGGCGCAGTCGTCGCTGCTGTAGAGCTTTTTAATTGTGATCTGCATGCGATTCGCGGTGATATGAATATCATGCTCAAGGGTGTGCGCCGGATTGCCGCTTTGAAGAAAGGTGTGCATGCTCATACTCCTCATCGGCCTTGTGTATGCCTTCGCCAATACCTTTAGTAAACCACTCTTTTCGTTGAGAAAACAGTCACAACTGCTACAACGAGTGCTACAAAAAGATTGACGTCTAAAAACCGAGGTTTGTTCCGCGCGTGCGGCCTGCGCATTGACAACACGCGTACACTATGGTCAAACTACAGCGCATGAACGTTTTTCACGAGAGGCAGTATGGAAATCAGGCGATTTGACGCACCGCAGTCATTTCTCGCGCATGCCAGTCATTTTCTGCTGGAGCGCGAGGCCGAGCATAATCTTATCCTGGGCCTGGCCGCTGAATTGGAGCATAACCTGTTTGTGTTCGGCAGCCAGCCGTACATGGCGACGGTTGAAGATCACGGGCGCATTGTGGCCGCCGCGCTGATGACGCCGCCGCACAACCTGATTCTTTCGCGCATGGCCGACGATGCCGCGATCCCGGCTATCGTCGCCGACCTTGCACGCTTTGCGGCTGCGCCTGCTGGCGTGATTGCCGATGTGGATCATGCGGCAGCTTTTGCGGAACTCTGGTGCGCGCCACGCGGCCTGCGCTATCGCCGCAACGTTGCCGAGCGCATCTTTCAACTCACTGCCGTGCGCCCACCACGCCCGGTGCCGGGCAGCATGCGCGAAGCGACGAACCATGATCGCCCGCTGCTCGTGGAATGGTTCACCGGGTTCAACGCCGATGCGCTGTCGACCAATATCGACCACCATGCCGCCGAACGAGCTGCGGATCGCTGGCTTTCCAGCCCGTCGCGCACGCTGTACCTGTGGGAAGACGGCGAAGTAGTTTCCATGACGGGCGTGGCCGGGCCGACGCCACACGGCATCCGCGTCAGCGCGGTGTACACGCCGCCCGCGCAACGACGGCGCGGCTACGCTAGCGCGCTGGTGGCCGCCGCAAGCCAGCGCCAGCTCGACATGGGGCGCTCGTTCTGCTTTTTGTACACCGATCTGAGCAACCCCACGTCGAATCACATCTATCAGGAAATTGGCTACGAGCCGGTGGTGGATGTGGACGAGATGCGCTTTGGCGAGTAAGAAGGAGCGGGCGCTATTCATCACCGCGCCCACTCGTATCCAGAACATGGAGTGATTAACGCACGGCGAATGCGGCGCGGCCCGTTTCCTTTGGCATGCCGCTCGTGTCGCTCGCAATGGTGCGGAACACCCACCGCATGTTCTGCGCGTCGGCTGGAACCTCGTAGCCAACTACGCCGGAGGCAACTTCGCCCGGCGCAATGCTGCCGTTCAGCGCCATAAAATCGATGCTGGCGTCAACGCTGATCGGGTATTGCGCGTCGCCGTTTTCCATGGTCATCTGAAGCAGTGCAGCAATGTCCTGGGGCGTACTCGATTGGTTCTCAAGCGTTACGTCAACAAGCAGGTACTGATTTCCGGCCTTGGGTGTTCCAAGCTCCGACTTCTGGGCCAGCTTGATGTCATTCACGCGAACTAAAAAATGCTCGATATGGGCTGTATCACCCGCCGCGTATACATCCTTTGCCGGGCCTGCTTGCAGGCTCGGCGCGGCAGCGGTTGGCTCTGGCGCTGCGGTTGGCTCGGTGGCCATGGCGGTTGCTTCCAGCGCGCTGTCGTCATCGGTTGGCGCATCTTCGAGCAGGGCAGCCGTTGGATCTGCGGCCATGTCATCGCTATCAGATGACGTTGCCGTGCCGCAGGCCGTCAGCACACAGGCTACAAGGAGGGCGAGAACGAAGCAAAGACGAACGTGTTTCATGGTGTGCTCCTTCAAAATAAAGAAATAGATAATCCGCATTGATTATTGCCCGCACCCCGCTGCTCTCGCAGCGGGGTGCGGGCGTTTCAGTTTCGTGTATTGGTGCTACGGCTGCGTCGTGAACATGAGCCGCACCGCATGCCAGATTTCATGGAACTCGTTGGTTGGCGGCTTGGTCGGGTCGGTCGGATCCTGGTACTGGCAATACGCCTGGTAGCTGCCGTCGTAGGCGATGCGCGGGTTGCCAGCGTTGTCCAGCGCCAGCGAGGGCGAGTAGGTGTCCCAGATGCCAGCGTTGCACGTGACCGGCAGGGCAACCGGATAATCCTTGGTCATCTGCTCGTCGCTGTCGCCGTAGCCGTGTTGCCAGCCCTGCGCCGTGGCGCAGTCGCCGTCGCACCATGCGTAGCCAAGATCGCTCGATGTCAGGTAGGCCATGCGCGGGCGGCCAGTCGCGTCCAGCTCCAGATCCGCGCCGACACCTTCCTCGCCCGGCACGCCGACGCTGGTCGCGCTCCAGTTCGCGCTGCTCAAACAATTGTTGCTGCACCATTGATACATCAATGTGCGATTGCTGCTGCCATCGTCGTACTTGAAGTACGCGACGCGCGGATTGTTCTGTGCATCAAGCTCCAGATCCCAGGCCGGGTACGGGCCAGACGTGCGCTCATCGATCATGGTGCGGTCCCAGGCGCTGGCCGTCGCGCAGCCGGTGTCGCATGCGAAATAGTACAGGCCGCTCGGTTCGCCGGTTTCGTTCAGCGGGTACAGCACGGAAAGCACGCGCGGCTGGCCATCCGAGGTGTACTGCAACACTGGCGCGTCAATCAATTCGTCGTAGTAGCCGCTGGTGCGCGTGAAGTGCGCTTCGCTCCAGTTCGCCGCATCGGTGCAGTCGGTCTGGCATGAATAGTAGTAGCCACCGGTGTGATCGGGCTCTTTGTTCACATAGTCTTTGTCGTAGTAGACAAATCCCGGTCGGCCCTGCGGATCGAGCGCGAACGAACGCCGGGGCCGCTCTGAATCGCCGATGCTGACCGCATTCAGTGATTGCGTGGCGACTTTGACGAACTGCCAGTTATCCTCGCTCGCAGTGCAGTTGCTGTCGCATTCGCCATAGACCAGCCATTCTTCAAATTCAGCCGTGCGGTGGATGCCAACCAGAACGCGCGGGTGGCCTTCGGGCGTGAGCGCAAGCTGCGCCTGATCAATCAGGTCGCCCATGGAAAGGTACGCCCACTTGCTGGCATCGCTGCACTGCGCGGCAGGCGGCGGGCAGTAGCCGTAGGTCAGCGCGGGGTGTTCCGCGAGCGGAATGGCGTTGTGGTAGACGATGTGCATGCCGCCCTGCGCATCCACCTTGAGCGACGCGCCCGCAGTTTTTTTATCGGGCTGCATGAACAGCGCGCCGCTGTCGTCAGCCGGTGGCGGCGTGGTCGTCGGTGGTGGTGTGGTGGTTGGCGGCGGTGTAGTGGTTGGCGGCATGGTCGTCGGTGGCGGCATGGTCCCACTGCTCGCCATCATCGGCAGATACACGCTGTTCGGTCCGACCTGCGGCGCGTTGGGCGCGGCCACTACAAAGCGGGCTGGATTCATCCCAGAAAGCAGGCCGCCCACAGCACATACGAGTGCGGCCACACGCAGAAAACGGCCTGGCAAGAACTTCGACATGCAAACCCTCCAGTTGCAATGAATGTAAAAAGCGTACATTCATATGAAACACCATGAAGGGTTTAAGAGCCAGCATACCAGCGGGACAAAAAGCGTTACAAGCGCAGTGACAGGCGGTAAAAATGCGTTAACTGAAGAGCGCCAGCAGCGCAGAAGGTGATTGAGCAGTTAACCCTTTCGCGGCTGCGTCGGCATCGGCGTGCTGCTCTGCCGACGAACATGACAGGACTGCATGCCAGCGCGCGCGGGCGGCAGGGCGGGTAAGCGGGTGGCTTTGAACGTAGGCCAGCGCCGTCAGCGCCGCGCCCGGCTGATCGGCAAGTTCAAATTCGGCCAGCGCCGCCAGTTCATCGAGCGCGATCGGCAGCGGCGCGGCTGCGGCAGTTGCCACGGCGGCACGGTGGAACTGGCGGGCACGCACGCGGTTGCCACGCGCGCTCGCAAGCATGCCGAGCCGACCGAGCGCCTGTGCTTCCAGCCAGCGGTCGCTGATGTCACGCGCAATAGAGAGACTTTCATGCAGCAGCCATTCGCTTTCGGCATGATCGCCACGCAGCAGCGCCACGCGACCGAGCGATTGCAGGCTCAGACTCATTTGGAAGCGATCCTGATGTTCCGCCGCAATCGTCAGCGCCTCGCGGCATGCGCGCTCGGCTTCGTCAAGCTGACCAAGATTCAGCGCCGTGACGCCAAAATAATTCAGTGTCAGCGTCACATGCCGAGGGTCGCCAACTGCGCGGGCCACCGCAAGCGCGCGGTTGAGATGCTGCCGGGCCGTGGCTGCATCGCTGCGCAGTGTTTCAAGCACGCCGCGCACCACCAATGCGACCGAACGCGCCCATGCATTATCCACCGCTTGAGCGAGGGCTAACGCTTCGTCGAGCAGTTGTTCCGCGCTGGTGTAGTCACCGGCGAAGATTTGGAGATACGCCAGCCCCTTGATAACGTGCATCAGGCCGCCGTACATATTGATCTGCCGCAGCGTTGTGGCAGCTTCGTGCATGCGGCGCGCGGCATAGGATGGGTCGCGCCGCAGGGCATGCCAGCCTTCGCGCCCAACGAGCAGCCAGTAACATGTTTGCGCCTCGTTCGACGCATCAGCGAGCTCGACGACAGGCCGAAGCGCGGCATTGCCCTGCGCAAACAGCGCCTCGGCTTCGGTATTCCAGCCATGCACTTCGTAAAACCAGTCAAGCGTGAAGAACATTTGGAGCAGGACGCGCGGGTTGCGCTCGGCGCAGCCCCAGCGCCATGCCGCGCGAATATTGTCAATTTCGGCGATCATCGCCTGCACGGCCTGCTTTTGGCGCGCGCTTTTCAGAATGGATTCCTGGTGGGCAACCCACTCCGCGTAATAGGTCGCATGCCGCGCCGCCACCGCAGCCTGCTCGCCCGTGTGTTCAGCGAGGCGCGCGGCGGCATACTGGCGCACCAGTTCATGCAGGTCATAGCGTGTGACAGCGTTGGTATCGGTCGCGCGCCGCACCAGCGATTTATCAACCAGCGCGGCCAGCAGCGGCAGCAGCAGGCGTTTCGACAGTCGAGGATGCGCGCCAGGCATGTCGGGTGCCAGCACCGCCGCCACGGCCTCGCGGGTGCCGCCGCCGCGAAACACGGCCATGCGCGCCAGCACGTATTGTTCGTCGGCGGAAAGCAGCTGCCATGAGTGTTCCATGACGGCGTAAAGCGAGCGATGGCGCGCCGGGAGGTTGCGGTCAGACAGCATTTCCATGTCGGTGCCATGCGCGATTTCCGCCGCAATTTCTTCGCACGAAAGCACGCGCACCCAGCTCGCGGCCAGTTCGATACCGAGCGGCGCACCGCCCAACAGCCGGCAAATCTGCGCAACAGCCGCGCGGTTGTGCGGCGTAAGCGCAAAATCATGCGACACCTGGCGTGCCCGTTCAAGGAACAGCACCACCGCTTCCGCGCGCTCGATTGCGCCGGTACGTTCATCGGCAGGCAGCGCAAGACCGCCAAGCTCGATGACCCATTCCTCGCGCAGCCGCAGGCGCTCGCGCGTGGTGACCAGCAGGTGTACCTGCGGCGCATGGTGCAGCATGTGTGTGAACAACGCACTGATGCGGTCGCTGTGCTGCGGGCCAAGTAAATGTTCGAGGTTGTCAAGCACCAGCAGCATGGAGCGTTCATGCAGGAAGGCTAGCAGCGCGTCGGTCGGGCTTTGCGAAGCAGGCAGCGGACTGCCAGCCGCCTCGGCAATTGCGGTGACGACATCAGCCGCGTCGGACACGGGAGCAAGCGGCACAAACGCCACTCCGTCGGCAAAATGGGGCGCAAGATCGGCGGCGGATTGCAGCGCCAGGCGGGTCTTGCCGATGCCGCCCGGCCCAAGCAGCGTTACAAGACGGCGCTGATCATCCAGCAATGAGCGGCGCACGCGCTGCAAGTCGTCATAGCGACCGATGAGCGAATCGGTCGGCAGGGCAACACTGGGATGGCTCGGCAGCGCCGCCACCGCCGCAACTAGCACCTCAGGCGGCGCATCATCAATGGTGAGCGCTGCCTTCGCGGGAGCAAACTGCGGCGCGCGCGCCCGGCGCATGAAATCCGCCAGCGCTTCGGGAGCAACGTGAAGAACAGCGGCAATACGGGCCGCCATGTCGCGCGAGGGCCGCCGCCGCCCGCTTTCAAAGGCGCGCACGGTCTGCGTGGAGCAGCCAACTTTTTCGGCCAATGCCTCCTGGGTGAGATCGTGGACCGCGCGCATCTGCCGCAGCCACACGCCAAAATCTAACTCGTGGTTCATTGAAGCTTCATTGTTCATACATGTATTGTAACATGCCAAAACAGCGTTTTCCCGCCGAGTTGTAGCACTTCTTGTGATGGTTTCTGTCACGTTTGTTGCTTTTCATGAACGTGCGGTATGTGGTGTTATAGACACATACATGAAGCACGACATAAAGGAATCAGGCATGCAGGAGCCAACCCCACCCGGCGCAACGCCATTCATACCCATCCCGCCCACGGTCGTGGCGGCGGGCGCAAGCACCGGCGGTGATTACGCGCTGGCCACACTCATGCTGCCGCCGTATGACACTGGCGCGCCGCTGCACACGCACCCGTCCTACACCGAAGGCTGCTATGTGCTTTCTGGAACGCTGGCAGTGACATACGACCAGCGAACCATTACGCTGACACAGGGAACGTCGATATGCGTGCCGCCCGGCGTGGCGCACACCTGCTGGAATCCCACTGCCACGCCGACAACGGTGTTGTTGATCTACCAGCCGGGTGGCGAAGCGCACGATGTCGCGGCGCTTGCGGCGTGCGTCGCCTGCGAAACTGTCGTGTATGTCGAGGCAAGTTAGGGTTTACATCACATGCAAAGGAGCCATTATGTCCGAACATCGCACACACCATGTCATTCGCCGCGCGGGCTGGGCCGCGTTGGCGCTGCTGCTGGCGGGCGGCCTGACGGCATGGGCCGCGCCCGCACAGCCAGAGGTCGGGCCGTACACTATTTACATTCCTTACACGCAGCAAGGCGCAAACGGCACCGGCACGCAGCCGACGCCCACGCCACCGCCAACCCAGCCAACACCCACGCCGCCTCCGACCCAGCAGGACAGCGGTTTGTTCCTTCGAACCGATCCGAAAACGGCAAGCGCCGACGTCGCGGTGGATGCCGCCGGTGGCCGCCATGCCGTGTACACCGGCTACGTCGGCTACGGGACGCTGAGCCCGGCGTATTATGCCTATTGCGCCGCCGGGGCTGTATGTACCGATCCCGCCAACTGGGCGACCGTGAGTTTCGGCAGCGGCACGGATTATTTTGTCAAAGCGGAGATCAGGCTGACCGCCGCCGGGCATCCGCGCCTGCTGCTGTATAACGAGTACGGCAACCGGACATACATGTATGCCGCGTGTGACGCCAATTGCACGAGCCCAACAAGTTGGAAAACGCTTAACGTATTGCAGGTCCAAAATAATATTGACATGGACTCCTTCGACTACAGCTATCACACCTTCGCGCTCGACCCGCAGGGCCGCCCGCGCTTCATATACGAAGATCATTACGGCAGCATTCACAACGGCCTGTACTACGTGTCGTGTGATGCGGGCTGCACCGACGCGGCGAACTGGAGCGAAACCAACATCAGCGCCGGGCCAGACTACGACGGCGACCGCGTGCAGACGCCGGATCTCGAGTTCACCTCGGCAGGCCAGCCGCGCATGATCACGCAGTTGTACTCGCGCGACGAAAATTACCCGAGCGGCGTGTATTACATCACATGCGATCAGAACTGTGAGCAGGCCGCAAATTGGCAGCGCACGCGCCTGCTCGACCGTGGCAACGGCAAGGCTTCATGGACGCTGGCGCTCGACGCGAACGACAATCCGCGCGTTGCGATCTACCAGGGCGAGTTAGACGCAGGCGGCAAGCAGTTGTCCTACGTAACGTGCGATGCGGACTGCACCGATGCAGCTCATTGGACGCAGACGGTGATCGATATTGGCGCAGAAGTCGGCCAAAGCCCGGATATTGCGCTCGACCCGCAGGGCCGCCCGCGCATCGCCATCGGCATCAAGGAAGACCAGGGCATCGGCTACCTGTGGTGCAACAGCCAGTGCGACGTATCGGCCAACTGGCAGGCCCAGAACGCCGAGCCGCTCGACGCGCTGGCCGCCGACTTTGCGCCGCCGGTGCCGTTCACCTGTGACGTGAGCACCTGGCTGGGCGCGCGCCCGCAACTTGCGCTCGGCCCGAACGGCGACCCGTTTATCGGCTACGACGGCGAATTCCTGGTCGGCAACAATTTCTCGTGCCAGTCAACCATTTCTCATCGTTCGGCCCGCTTCACGTTCTTTGCGCAGCCGTAACACGCGTCCGAGATCGAGGCACGGGCGCGCCAGAATGTTTCAGAAATACTGAAGCCTTTTGGCGCGCTCGTACGTCTGTTTCTATAACGTGATAAACTTCACAACTATCAGTTAAACGAAAGGACGAGCAATGACACGCATTCATGTACATGAGGAAGCTGTTATCGACGCACCGGCCAGCGAAATTTACGCGTTGCTGGCCGATTATCGTGACGGCCACCCGCACATTCTCCCCAGACAGTATTTCACCGGCCTGGATGTCGAGCAGGGCGGCGTTGGCGCGGGAACGATCATCAACGCGCACATGCGCGTCATGGGCATCGAGCAGCACCACCATATGATCGTGGGCGAGCCGGAGCCCGGGCATGTGCTGTCGGAAACCGCCCCCGCGTCCGACATGACAACGACGTTCACCGTTACGCCGCAGGGCGATCAGCAAGCGTCCGTGGTGATTGCGACAACGTGGCCGCAGAAGCCGGGGCTGGGCGGCGTCATCGACAAGCTCACGACGCCGTTGATCATGCGGCGCATTTACCGCAAAGAGTTGCAGCAATTAGCTGGCTATCTTCAGGAGCAGCGCGCCCAGAACAAATGAATTGCCCGGCACAATCTTACTCGGGCGGCCCAAGCGACATGTCTGGCGGGGTCGGAAACACCTGATCGCTCTCGGCCATGCGCGGAAACCCATTTCTGGCAAACAACTCGCCCTGCTGCCACGCCATAAAGCTTTGCGGGTCCGTCCACAGCGCGTAGAGTGCTGATGCCAGTTCGTAGTTCGGATAATGATCGAGATAGCCCTCGTTCAACGTGATCATCAATTCGGTGATGCCGAACACCGCCGCCGTATTGACCATGGCGAACGGCTCCTGCGGATCGCCATGGTCGCCTTCGAGGAACGACCGGCGGCAGCGGTCGGCATCCGAAGAAAGCAGGCTGCGGCATGCCAGCGGGCGGGCCTCGTAGATGCTGCACAGCCCCGCGTCGGTCAGCAACGGGCAGCGGTGGTGGAACACCGTGCGCGGCGTCTCGCTCGCGGCACATGCGTCATGCTGCGCGGCGATGTGCGCCTGAAGTCGAGCCCAGATTGCTGCCTGCGCTTCTTCCGGCAGCGCCAGCACCGCCGACCGCACCATGGCGGCCTCAAAGACCGACACCGCGACCGGCGTTGTGCAGCAAAACCAGCAGCCCGCACGGCAGGCGACAGGATAGCGCGGGTCGGTCTGCTCGGCGTCCTCAGCAGCGGCCAGAAAGATCTCTTTGGCGGCAAGAATCGGAGCGCCGCACGCGGCAATATGCGCCCGCACCCGCGCTCGCCCGGCAGGCGATGAGGACTGCTCCAGCGCCAGGGCTATCGTTTCACTCCGCGAGTGTGGCACAGGTGCATCCTTTCGCTTTGAAACCATGTGTGTGATCATCCACTTTCATGGAAGGGATCATACCACATTCAATTGGGAAAGCGGCGGGCAGCGCTCCAAAAAGCCAGAAATGGCGAATAGCTGCTGACCTCAGGTGGTTCGATGGTATACTAAGCGCTATGCATCAATAGATTCGGACTGCACAGCGAAAGGCTCACACATGACCGCACCGACCCTCCCGCTCAACGACGGCAACAGCATTCCCCAGATCGGCCTGGGCACCTGGCCGCTCGACGATCAGGCAGTCGCGCCGGTGATCGTCACGGCGATTGAGGCGGGGTATCGGCACATCGACACCGCCGCAAAATACGGCAACGAGCGCGGCGTGGGGCAGGGCATCCGCGACAGTGGCATCCGCCGCGAAGATTTGTTCATTACGACGAAACTGGACGGGGAATACCAGGGCAACGACCGCGCGATCAAGGGTCTGGACGACTCACTTCAGCGCCTCGGGCTGGAGTACGTCGATCTGCTCCTGATCCACTGGCCGTTGCCCCAGCGCGATGAATACGTTTCCACATGGAAGACATTTGAAAAGCTGGTCGCGGCTGGCAAGGCCCGCTCGATTGGTGTTTCTAACTTCAAACCCGCGCATCTCGAGCGCCTGCTGGCCGAAACCACCATTCGCCCGGCGGTCAACCAGATTCAGCTGAACCCGCGCATCTCCCGAAAAGAACAGCGTGAGTATGACAGCGCGCACGGCATTGTTACGGTTTCATGGGGGCCGCTCGGGCCAAAAACGGATCTCCTGGACGATCCCACGGTGGTGTCACTCGCCGCGAAATACGGCAAGACTCCGGCGCAGATCGTGCTTCGCTGGCACATCGGGCTTGGGCTCGTGGCGATTCCAAAGTCGGCGAACCCCACTCGCATTGCACAGAACATCGACATCTTCGACTTCACGCTTGCAAGCGACGATCTTGCGGCGCTGTCGGCGCTTGACACCGGCGCTGACCCAGGCGTCGACTCTGACACGTCAGGGCATTAATACAACACAGCATGCCCTGTTTCCACAGCAATACACGTTTTCCGGCATGGCTCGCAGCCGCTCACCCTGCGGCGGCAAGCGCAGGGTGAGCGGCATGTCACGGCAGGTTTGTGGTTCTGTTTAGAGGCATCCTTTCATTCCTGTTCAAGTCAATCACCCGCTGCTCTGCTCTCTTGCGCGGTCGGCATCGGCTGCTCCAGGTATCCACCCGTCTCCGCGCGTTCAAGCACGCTGCCGATCGCCGCCACGAGGGCGCGCGCCGCCTCCACGCTTAGTTCCACCGCCACGCGCGCGCCCGGACCGAGCGCCTCGTTCACAAAGTCGATGTTCAGGGCATGTTCAAACGGCGCATCGAACGGGTGATCATACGATACATTCGCCTCGCGCAGCGTGAACCAGCCATTCGCGCCTTTGCCGCTCCCTTCGATGTTCACCTGAGTGACGATCATGGTACACATATTTTATTCTCCTTACACTATTCTCTTGATTGCAGGCATTAAGAGGCTGGCGTCCGCAGGTACTTTTCAAGGAACGCGAACAGCTTCTTCCAGCCATCGACCGCTTGCTCCTGGCGATATGCTGGCCGATCATAATAGAAGAACCCATGGCCAGCTTTCGGGTACATGTGGAATTCATACGACTTGCTGTGCCGCTTGAGTTCCTGCTCCAGTTGGGCCACATGGTCGGGCGTGGGATTCTGGTCCTCTTCGCCAAAGATGCCCAGCAGCGGGCAGGCTAAGTCGTTGGTGTAGTCGATAGGAGCGACGGGCTGCATGGGCGTGAGTTGGTCGGACGCCATCACGACGCGCCCGCCCCAGCAGTCCACCGCCGCGTCAAACCCCGGCACGCGGCACGCAGCCAGAAAGGCCTGCCGTCCACCGGAACAGGTGCCGAACACCCCGACCTTGCCGTTGATGAACGGGAGCGCGCGCAGGTAGTGCAGCGCGCCAGCAAGATCGCCGAGCACCTGTTCGTCAGACACGCCGCCCGCCGCGCGCACCTTGGCTGCGACATCTTCCGGCGTCCCATGCCCGGCGCGGAAGTAGAGATTGGGCGACAGGGCCGCGTAGCCGTGATGGGCGAATTTGCGGGTGGTCTCGCGGTACCACTCGTCCCAGCCGGGCATGTGGTGGATCACGACCACGCCGGGAAACGGCCCGGGGCCGAGCGGACGCGCGAAATAGGCATTGATCAGATCGCCCTGAAATCCTGGGATGGCGACGGTTTCCGCGAGCATACCTTCGTACATGTTGGTCTCATACATGGTTGACGCTCCTCTTTAGCACCGGCGGCTCGAATCGGGCAACCAGGCGGATTCTACTGAATGGCGATGGTGACTACAATAGTGAATATACCATCAAATCAGGGAAATGCCCACACCAGGAGCGATTATCCCATGGAGCTGGCCCGGCCACTGAATGTAATGCCCACGCCCAACTACATGCGCGCGGCGGCGTTCCCGAAATCGCCCAGACAAACGGCATGTGGTATGATAGGCGGGCGTGCGTTCAGCTATGTCGTGAATCACGCCGGAGAATGCGCCTAGCATAGGATGGCTCAGCATGTATACGCTTAGCAACGACCAACTCCAGGTCGCCATTCTTGATCCAGTAGCCGATCAAGAGCGGTTCGGGACGCGCTACTGCACCGGCGGCTATATCTTTCAGGTGACGGATGCCCGCCATGGCCCGCTGCTCACCGGACCGACCTACCCGGCCAGCTTCAACTGGTTCGACGGGCAGGGCATACCCGACGCCTTCAATCTTCACCCGTTGCGCGATCCGGCCACCGCCAGCACGCAAGCCCTGATCATCGGGGTGGGCGTGTGCGATCTGCAACAGAATCAGGTCGAAGCGTTTTGCGAGTGGGAAGTAACGCCGGACGCCACCACGATCAGCATGCGCACAACCCAGACATTCCAGGGCTTCGCGCTCGCGCTGGAACGCACCGTCACCCTGTCGGCCCGCACGGTGCGCTCGACCACGCGGCTGAACAACACCGGCGAACGGGCGCTGCCGATCTGCTGGTTTCCGCATCCCTTTTACCCGCAAACGGAAACGCCGGAATTGTGCCGCTTCAACATTCCCGTGCGCATGCCGGACAATCCCGGCTACCTGATAGCGGAGAACGGCTTTATCGCGCGCAAAACGTGGCCGTCACCGCGCGGCTTTTATCAGGCGCTCGACCACGACGCGCAGACGAATCTGGTCGTGCTCCAGCGCCACCCGGCGTTGGGCATGGTTGCGGCGACGTGCAGCTACATTCCGACCTTCTTTCCGATCTGGGAAAACCAGCACACATTCTCATGGGAACCCTTTTTCGAGCGGACGCTCGCGGCTGGACAGGCGACGACGTGGGGGATCGACTACGATTTTTAAGCATGGTCAGGGTTGATTCATCCGAGCGATCACTCGCCTGACCGCGCTTCTTCGCTCGTATGAGATCCGCTGCCCAACGCCTTGCGAACCGCTGGCGCAACTTCGGTGCCGAGCAGTTCGATGGCACGCATGATCTGCGCGTGCGGCATGGGACCGACGCTGACCTGCGCCAGAAAACGCTCATGCCCAAACAGTTCGTGCTCGAACAGAATCTTCTCGATCACCTCGGCGGGGCTGCCGACCAGCAGCGCGCCGCGCGGCGCGCACAGCGCCTCGAACTGCGCGCGTGTCATGGCTGACCAGCCGCGCTCGCGCCCGATCC
>DASTWM010000457.1:0-5315 GCA_035765855.1 Roseiflexaceae bacterium | reverse complement strand
TTCATTGGCGGCTGCCCGCTGCTGTCGGTCTACGCAGGCGAGTTGCAGTGTCGCAGCCTCGGCGCAAACATCGCCGCGTTCGATGAGTCCGGACAGTCAGTGATCAACGAAGTTGGCGAGTTGGTTATCACCGATCCGATGCCGTCCATGCCGCTGTTTTTCTGGAACGACCCGGATGGCACGCGCTACCGCGAGAGCTATTTCGAGATGTTTCCGGGCGTGTGGCGGCACGGCGACTGGATCAAGATCACGCCGCGCGACACATGCGTGATCTATGGCCGCTCCGACGCGACGATCAACCGCATGGGCGTGCGCATGGGCACCAGCGAATTTTATCGCGTCGTGGAGGCCATCCCGGAGGTGCTCGACAGCCTCGTCATTGACCTGGAAGGTCTTCATGAGCATGCGTACATGCCATTGTTCGTTGTGCTGCGGCCCGGCGCGGAACTGGACGAGGCGCTCACGACGGAAATAAAGCGGCGCATTCGCGCGGCCTTGTCGCCGCGCCACGTACCCGACGACATCTTTGCGGTTCCAGCGGTTCCGCGCACGCTCAGCGGCAAGAAGCTGGAAGTGCCGATCAAAAGGCTGTTCATGGGCGTGCCAATCGAGCGCGCCGCCAACCCCGGCGCGATGAGCAATCCGCAGGTGCTGGCGTATTTTATTGCACTGGCTGAGCGGCGACGAGCCGCTCATAGCAAGGAACAGGTGTGATGACTCTGCACGTTATTGAGCCAGAGCGCCGCACGCTCCACGGCCACTTTTCGCGCGACCTGGAGCCAATCCTGACAATCGACTCAGGCGATACGGTGCGCTTCCGCACGCTCGACGCGGGCTGGCGCACCGGCTTCGATTTCGAACAGCACGAAGCCGCTCAATTCGAGCCGCGCGACAAAGCACTGGATGAGGGTCATTGCATGTGCGGCCCGGTCGCAATACGCGGCGCGGAGCCGGGCATGACATTGGCCGTTCATATTGAAGATATTCGCGTCGGCTCCTACGGGCTGACGTTCGTGGGCGGCTGGCCGCACGAGGTGAACGAGCGCTTTGATCTGCTGAACAAGCGCATGCTGATCGAGTGGACGCTCGACGCCGACGCGCTGACCGGGCGCAACCAGTGGGGCCAAACGGTTGCGTTGCGGCCCTTCATGGGCGTGATGGGCATGCCGCCGGACGAGCCGGGCATGCATCCCACAGCGCCGCCGTACACCACTGGCGGCAATATCGACTGCAAAGAATTGGTCGCGGGCAGCACGCTGTATTTGCCGGTTGCCGTGCCGGGCGGCCTGTTCTCGACTGGCGACGGCCATGGCGTGCAGGGCAACGGCGAGGTGTGCGTCACCGCGATCGAATGCCCGATGGAGCGCGTCGATCTGCGCTTTGAACTGCTGCCCGATATGCGCCTCACGACGCCGCGCGCCCACACAGCCGAGGGCTGGCTCACGCTCGGCTTCCATGAAGACCTGAACGAAGCGACCATGATTGCATTGGAAGCCATGGTCGCGCTGATGGGCGAACAGTACGGCATGGACGCGCAGCAGGCGCTCGGCATGGCCAGCCTGCTGGTCGACCTGCGGAT
The DNA here is from genome assembly GCA_035765855.1 of Roseiflexaceae bacterium. Taxonomy (GTDB): domain Bacteria; phylum Chloroflexota; class Chloroflexia; order Chloroflexales; family Roseiflexaceae; genus DASTWM01. The sequence continues at coordinate 3,736 of DASTWM010000457.1, read as the reverse complement.
CACGCAGATCGCCAACGGGGTGAAGGGCGTGCATGCGGTGCTGCCGCATGGCGCAATCAGATAATGCGCCACAAGTTACAGCTTGATCTCGTGAAAATACGCGCCTGCCTCGTACGCTACAAATTCCATATTGACTCATTGCAATCGCGCATTACAATAGTCAGGCACACCATTTGTATAAACAACCTGGCAGGCGACCCCACCTCCAACTCGACACTGTGTGCTCGACAGCGTATGTGGAGAAAGGAGGGAAACGGCCTGATGACTGCCACCTGTGCGTAGCAGCCAACCCCTCGCAAAACAACTCACTATGCACAGCATGACCACGATGTCTTGTGTTTCGGTTTGGACAGCGATGTCCTGGAGCTTGAGAGGCAGTTGTGAGTGAACAAAAGCGTTTTCTTTGGCGGCTTCTGGCGCTCGGCGGGATGCTGACAGCGCTCTTGACGGTGAGCATGCCCGTCCATGCAGCACCGACGCAAGCCTCGTTACAAGTGGTTGCCAGCAACCTCGACAATCCGCGCGGATTATCCTTCGGGCCAGATGACGCGCTGTACGTTGCGGAAGCCGGACGCGGCGGGCAAGGCCCATGCACAACCGGCGAAGGCGGTGTCGGAAGCTGTTTTGGGCTCAGCGGCGCGGTAACACGCGTGATCAGCGGCACCCAAACGCGGATCGCGACAAATCTGCCGTCGCTGGCCGCGCCCGATGGCTCAGGTGCGACTGGCCCGCAGGGCATTTCGTTTCTCGACAATGGCTACGGCTATCTCGCTATCGGGCTTGGCAATGCGCCGGAAGGCCGGGCGCTGTACGGCGCGGCGGGCGAAGACCTTGGGCATTTACTCCGTATCACAACCAGCGGCGCGCGCCAGAGCGTGGCCGATGTGTCGGCGTTTGAAGGCACCAACAACCCTGATCAAGGCGATCCGAAACAGGGCGGAATCGATACCAACCCATTCGCGGTGCTTGCCCTGCGCGGCCAGCGCATCGTCGCCGATGCGGGCGGCAACGATCTGCTCATGGTGAGCGCGTCCGGCGTGATCACCACCGTCGCCGTGTTCCCCAGCCGCATGGTGCCAGGGCCGGGTGGGCAGCCACCAGAGGTCAGTATGCAAGCAGTGCCGAACTCTATCGCGCTGGGGCCGGATGGCGCGTACTACGTTGGCGAATTGACCGGCTTCCCCTTCCCGGTGGGCGGCGCGCGCGTGTACCGCGTCGTGCCGGGGCGCGCGCCGCAGGTCTACGCGACCGGATTCACGAATATTATCGGTTTGCAGTTCGACAGCGCCGGCAACATGTACGTGCTTGAGCATGCCGTCCATGGGCTGTTGCAGGCCGAAGGGCCGGGCGGCGATTACACCGGCGCGTTGGTGCGTGTCTCGCCGACGCTGAGCCAGACGACGGTGATTAGCACTGGCTTGACAGCGCCGACGGGCATAGCGATCAGCCCTGCTGGCGGCATCTACATTTCGAACAACGGCGTCTCGGCGGGCAACGGTCAGGTGGTGCGCGTGGTGACATGCGCGGCCAGCGAGCAGAATTGCCAGGAGCCGAAGCCGCTCGCCACACCGCTCGCCGCCACGCTCAGCGGCGCGTCCGAGGTGGATGCCAGTGGAACGCCCAATAAGGGCGACCCGGACGCCAGCGGCAACACCATTGTGACGCTGAATACCAGCACGAATCAGGTGTGCATTCAGGCCATGGTGTCGAACGTCGCGCAGATCAGCGGCGCGCACATCCACCAGGGCGCGGCGGGCGTGAACGGCCCGATCGTGGTAAATCTTTCGACTCTGATTGTTGGCAACATGATCAGCGGATGTGTGGTCGCGGATCCAACGATCATCCAGCAAATCCTGACCAATCCCGGCGGCTTCTACTTCAACGTACACAACGCTGATTTCCCCAGCGGAGCGGCGCGCGGGCAGCTTGCATCCGCGAAGAACGAAGCGGTGCAGGTCTTTTTGCCGACCATCGCACGCTAAGCGCATGGACACGTTCGGCATGGGCGAGTGGTCACGCCACTCGCCTTTTTCTGCGCTGACAAGCAGTAGATAAAGGTGTGCTATTATACAAAGCGGCACCTACAGAACATCAAAGCCACAGAGGCAGGCGCGGTTGTGCTCTCTGTGGCGTTTGTTTTTGCAGGTATGTTGCACAAACCTCATGAGTAGCAGCAAGGAGCACACCTATGCTTGACCCCACGCCTTTCCGCGAACTATTTCCAATCACCAGAACTCACGCTTTTTTCAACCATGCCGGTGTTTCGCCGCTCAACATGCGCGCGCGTGACGCCATGAATGCCTTCAATGATCGCACGATGCTGGAACCGTTAAGCGCTGTTTTCGCAGATGTCAGCCAGACGATTCTCGACCTGCGCCAGCGCTTCGCCACGCTGATCAACGCCCGCTCGGTCGATGAGATTGTGCTTATGCCGAACACTGCCACCGGGCTGAACACCGCCGCGCTCTCGCTGCCGCTGGGTGCTGGCGACAACGTACTCATCCTTGACGGCGACTACCCGGCGAACATTTATCCATGGCTGAATCTTGCGCGGCGCGGCGTGCTGGCGAAGTTCGTGCCGCCGAAAGATGGCGGGCTTGATCTCAACCTGCTTGAGTCGCGGATCGACAGCCACACGCAGGCGATTGCGCTCAGCACTGTGCAGTTCGCCACCGGCTTCCGCAACGACATTGTGGCGGCGGGCAAGCTGGCGAAGGAGCGCGGGCTGTACTTTGTCGTGGACGGCATTCAGTCGCTGGGCGCGCTGCCCATGGACGTGCAGGCGGCCAACATCGACTTTCTGGCATGCGGCTCGCAGAAGTGGCTGCTCGGCCCGCTTGGCGGCGGCTTTCTATATGTGCGCAAAGAGCTGCTGGACGAACTTGTGGCGGGGCCGTACGTCGGCGCGTCGAGCGTGGTGGATGCTATGAATTATCTCGACTACAACTTCACGCTTTTGCCGACCGCCGAGCGCTTCAACATCGGCACGCCGCCGTTTCCATCCTATATTGGTCTGCATGCCAGTGTCTCGCTGATTCAGGAGGCGGGCATCGAAAATGTCGCCCAGCGCATTCTGGGGCTGACCGACACGCTGATCAACGATCTGGGCGAGCGCGGCTACCGTTTCTCGGCGACGACCGCGCCGGAACACCGCTCTGGCATCGTGATCTTCGAGACCGAGCAGCCCGAGCAAACGGCGAGCTACCTGGCCGAAAACGGCGTGGTCGGCATTCCACGCGGCAAGGGCGTGCGGATCGCGCCGCACTTCTACAACACCGAGGAAGAGATTCTGCGCGTCGGCGAAGTATTGGACGCGCGGGCGAAGTAGTCACGGCGCATGAGGCACGAAGATGTCGATCTCCGTGCCTTCATTGCTCGGCCTGCGCGCCCATGGCTATCATGCTGCTTCCTCCGCGGCTGCGTTCTGATGCGCAGCCGCGTGCTGGGCCACCGCGCCGACGCCCAGCACGGCAAATAGCACGAACCCCGCCAGACGCAACCCGGCAGAAAGGAACAGCGCGGGCGAGTAGCCCCACGTGGCCGCCAGCGCGGTACCCGCCGTCGGCCCGATAAAGGCCGCAATGTAGACCGTCATCTGGTACAGCGCGACATAGGACGCGGTCTGCTCCTTCGGCACGGTGCTGAGCGAAATGTCGAACAGCACCAGGTTGAGGCCGGCGGCGAAAATACCTGCCATGCCAGCGTACAACGGCAGCGGCTGCACAATCGTCGTCAG
>DASTWM010000456.1:0-3529 GCA_035765855.1 Roseiflexaceae bacterium | reverse complement strand
CGGTCATCCAGAAGTGCGGCGGGTGTTCGGTGGCAATCGGGTACGGATAATCGGGATTTGGCATGTAAACCAGATCACCAATCTGTTCTGCTTCCTGGTTCATACTGACCTCTTCTTATTTGCACCACAGAGACGCTGAGGACGCAGAGACTTGTTCTTTACCTCTGTGTTCTCTGCGCCTCTGCGGTGAAACTGCTTAAGCCCTTCAGCCGCTCGCCCGCCGCCGCCAACGTTTCCAGCTTTTTGGCGAAACAGAAGCGCGCCAGTGGTCGCACACCCGCTGTGGTGCCGTAGAACGCCGATGTTGGAATGGCTGCAACACCGATTTCAGTGGCGAGCCAGCGACAGAACGCCCGGTCGTCAGTGTAGCCCAGCGCGCCAATGTCTGTGTTGATGAAGTATGAACCGCTGGTCGGCAGCGGCGACAGCCCGGCCTCTGCAAGCACGCGCATGAGCAACTGACGCCGCTCATCATAATCGCGCCGCAACTGATCATAATAGCCATTGCGCGCCGCCTGTTCGATTGCAACCGCGGTCGCTTGCTGCAACGGCGTGGACGTGGCAAATGTGACCCACTGGTGCGCCTGCCGCAACGCCTGGTTGAGGTGCGCTGGCCCCACCGCAAAGCCAATCTTCCAGCCCGTCACGCCGAAGGTCTTGCCGACGCTGTTAAGCGTCAGCGTGCGCTCCCACATGCCCGGCAGCGTCGCGAGTGAAACATGCTCGGCTCCGTCGAACACGAGTTGGTCGTACACCTCGTCAGTTACGGCAACAACATCATATTCCTGGCACAGCGCGGCAATGTACTCAAGCTCTGCGCGTGTGTACACTTTGCCGGTTGGATTGTGCGGTGTGTTGATCAGAATGAATTTCGGGTGCTGCTCGAATGCGGCGCGCAGTTCGGCATGGTCGAAGGACCATGCGGACGATGGACGATGGACGATGGACGATTGTAGCTGTTCTCTATCGTCGTTCATTAGCCGTGGTTCGTCGTCCGTCGGTGGATACAGCCGCACCACCACCGGCTCGCCGCCCGCCATGGTAATGTCAGGCACATACGAATCATAGGCTGGCTCGAACACAATCGCCTTGTCGCCCGGATCGAGCAGCGCCAGCGCGATGTCGCACAGCGCCTCGGTCGCGCCGCTCGTCACGGTCACTTCGCTCTGCCAATCCACCGCGCGGCCATGCTGCCGCTCCCACTGCGCGGCCACCGCCTGCCGCAGCCGTGGCAGCCCGGCCATGGGCGCATACTGGTTCAAATCGGCAGCAATCGCCTCGGCAGCCGCCTGTTTGATAAACTCCGGCCCGGCAAAATCAGGAAAGCCCTGGCCCAGATTGACGGCACCATGCTCCAGCGCCAGGGCGCTCATTTCCGTAAAGATGGTCGTCCCAAAACCCGCAACACGACGTGCGACCGGATCGCGCATAGCAACTCCTTCAACTTGCATCATTGATTCGTGTGTTTCAGCCACACTGAACCTAGGAGCGAAAAAACGGCAGTATCAGTAAACTGTCCCTCGCAATAATAATTCTCGCGGAAATAACCCTCTTGCACAAAACCACATTTTTCGAGCACCCGCCGCGAGCCATGGTTGGCCGGGTCGATCTGCGCCTCCACGCTGTGCAGGTGCATAGTCGTAAAGCCCCACGTCAGCACTGCGCCGAGCGCTTCGGCCATGATGCCTTGCCCCCAGCAATCCGCGGCCAGATCGTATCCAACTTCGGCCCGGAAATGCCGCTTGTCGATCCGCCAGAAACCAAGCGTGCCAAGCAGGCGATCCTCACCGCGCCAGGTAATCGCCCAGCGAATGCCGGTTCGCTCTTCAAATGACGTTGCAAAGCCATGGATCTGTCTGGCAGCTTCCTCCAGCGAGGTAATCGGCGGCGACCCGAAATAGCGCATGACCCGTTCATCGGCGCGGATGCGAAACACATCTGCTACGTCATCCGGCTGAACGGCCCGCAGGCGCAACCGCGCTGTTTCAAGCACCGGAAAGGTGGCGAATGCAGCCGACAGATCAAGCATGAAACCTTTTCCAATCATCTTCAGTGTTTCGATACAGTGCATGGTAGCACAGCCGCTTGCGTGGAGCAACGCCACATAAGCAGATTGTCATTCATGATCGCCTTCTGTCATGTTATACTCTTCCCGATAAAACCATATCGGGATGCAAAGGAAGGTGTCACGCACAGCAACAAGCGTTACAAGCGCATGGACTACGAACTGGCGTGTTTGTAGTTGACGAGGTGGAGGTTCCCTGCCGCGAGGTGGGGCTAAGGAATTGTAAATTGTAGATTGCAGATTGTAGATTTAGCTGGTACTGTTTTTATCTGCAATGTGCAATCTGAAAGCTGCAATCCGAAAATCGACAGATCAGCGGAAGCCTCCCAGGCGCGCCACCGCCTGTAAATGCTCTTTCAAACCTGCCCGGCGACGGGCGGCCCAACATGGAGCATGGTGAGCACCACACATATTTCTGCGGCTTTGCGGCGCTATTCTGCGTCCCGTAGCGTCCTGCCGCGCATCCGTGACAAGATGACAAGCTGACCGGGTGACAAGCTGCGCCTTTTTGCGCTGCGTCATCTCGTACATTTCAATGTGCGCTTTATGAATGCAGAGGCGCACTGTTTTCATCTTGTCATCTTGTCATTCTGCCATCTTGTCAATCCATAAAGGAGCACTACCCATGTGTGGCATCGTCGGCTATGTGGGGCCGCGCGAGGCGACTGATGTTGTCGTCAGCGGGCTGGGACGCCTGGAATATCGTGGTTATGATTCGGCGGGCATCGCCGTAGGCAAAAATAAACAACTCCAACTGCGCCGCAGCGTCGGCAAATTAAGCAATCTGGTTGCGCAACTGCGCGAACGACCAACCGCAGGAAATTATGCGATTGGACACACGCGCTGGGCAACCCATGGCGGCGTGAACGAGGAGAACGCGCACCCGCACCGCGACGCGAGCGGCGACATTGTCGTCATTCAGAATGGCATCGTCGAGAATTATCTGGAGCTGAAAGGCCGCCTGATCGAACGCGGCCATGTCTTTCGTTCACAGACCGACACCGAGGTGATCGCCCGGCTGATCGGCGAGTACTACGAGGAAGCGGGTAGCCTCGAAGGCGCAGTGCGGCGCGCGCTGGCCGAGCTACGCGGCGGCAACGCCGTGGTGGCCATGACCACGCGCGAGCCAGGCACACTTGTCGCGGCGCGGCTGGGCAACGCCGGCGGCGTGGTGATTGGTTGCGGCGACGGCGAAACCTTTGTCGCGTCGGACATCCCCGCGATTCTTGACTACACACAGCACCTGATGTTCATGGAAGACCGCGAGATGGCGGTGATTACCGCTGATAGCGTGGCGTTCAGCCGTCTGGACGGCACGCCGGTCGAAAAGCAGCCGACGACCATTCAATGGGATCCGGTCGCGGCGGCCAAGGGCGACTTCAAGCACTTCATGCTGAAAGAAATTCATGAGCAGCCGCGCGCTTTGACCGATGCGCTGCGCGGGCGCGTTGATCTTGAACAGGG
>DASTWM010000455.1:0-4496 GCA_035765855.1 Roseiflexaceae bacterium | reverse complement strand
ATCGATACCGGCGTGTTCCAGCGGCGAACCGAAGTAGCCACCGAAAAGTGCGGTGCCGTCGTAGCGCATGCCGGCGAGCGCCGCGCGCTGCGAACCCATCGCGCCGCTCAATACCAGCGCCGTTGCGTAGTCATCCGCGCGCAGGCCCGGCGCACGAAATGCGATCAGCGCGAGGCCGAACGGATAATCGCTCGGCAACTTGATGCTCTTTGCCGCGACCGGTTGGAAGTCGAATTTCGGTCGCGCCGGCAGCGACTTGCGCGGGATGTCGCCGAAATCGGTTTTCACTTTCGCGAGTGTCACGGCCGGATCGACGTCGCCTGCAATCACCAGAATCGCATTGTTCGGCGCGTACCATGCGTCGTGGAACTGCTTCAGCATCGCCGCGCTGGTCTTGTCGAACGAAGGCCGCGTGCCGAGCGGCGTCTCCGCATACGGCGTGCCCGCGAACATCTGCGCGAGCAACTGCTCGCTCATCTTGAACCCAGGGTTGGAGTTGTCGCGCGCGACTTCCTGCTCGATCGCGCCGCGCTCCTTGTCCCACTCCTTCTGGCTCATGTCGGCGCCGCGCATGCGCAGCGCCGCGACGTGCAACGCGACATCCACGTTCTGCGACGGCGTCATGAAGTAATACTGGGTGACGCCCCAAGTCGTGTCGGCGTTGAACGCGCCGCCCATGTTGGCCGCGATCGCGGCAAGCTGGTCCTTGCTCAAGCCCGGCGCACCGCGAAACATCATGTGCTCCACCGCATGCGCGGTGCCCGGAAAGCCTTTCGGCGCCTCGCTCTTGCCGACCAGATAATTCATCTCGGTCGTCACCACCGGCGCCAGCGTGTCGCGCACGATCACCACGCGCAGGCCATTGTCCAGCGTCGCACGCGTGACATTCGCGTCATTCGTCGTGGCGAATGCGCAGCTAGCCATCAAAGCCAGCGAAATCGCGCCGGCCAACCCCATTAACGTCAATTTCATTGTCGACTCCTCGGCTGCATGCAAGATTTGACACAACAAGTCCTACCATATGGACGCCTCCCGCTAGTCCCGCTCAAGGCATAGACACAAATCCTAACCGTGTGATGCGTCCCTCATGTCGCGAAACATACCTTGAAACAAGTACCGCGCTGCTAATGCGCATCAATAGTGCGAACAAGACCAAGTCGCCGGCACAACTGGCAATGGCGAGCACGCCAGCTATACCGATAGAGGAGGTGCCGAATATCAAACCGTACGCAGCAGGCAACAGCCCGAGGACTGTAAACGGTGCTATTGCCGAAACCCTATATCTCCTCGATGTTGTTGCAACACCACAAACAACACATGCCGTAACGTTCTTTATATCAAAATGAATCGTAATGTTCTTTTTGTCAACGCCGTTAAAAAGTCTAAAGCAGTAGTAATGGATTAACTCATGCACTGGAGTTCCAATGAAAAATATAAGTACACCTATAAGTAAAGAATGAAACGAGGTTACTCCAGCCAGTCCCCAGATACCGATGTAAATCCCAAACCAAAGTATTGGTACAAGTATATAAGTGCAAAGATATATAATCTTTAGTTTGGCTACTGTAATCATGCTTTTCATTCTGCTCGCCTCAACAACATGTTGTGAATTGATATGTTGTCAAATTGCTCCGGCCGAATTTGACCATTCGTTAGCATCTCAGGGATAGCCTTGGCTGGCTATCATAAATAGCATCTGCCGACACCACTGGCTCCAAAATGCCTGACGTACTTGTATAGAGAACTTTCGAAATTGTGTGCCGGTCATGTCGCATTTAATGCGACATGACCGGCACTTGTAAACGCGCTACTACCCAATGGTGTCCCGAACGAAGTTGTTGATGTCATCGCCGTAATACTTGTTGATTTCGCTTCCAACCCACCAGCCCACACTTGCTGCCATCCCAACCGCACCCAGGACACCGCTAAACGTTAGGCCGGCGTCGATTCCACCAATACCCAAAAACGGATCGAGCAGACCACCACCAGTATTGCTCGTTTGGCCTTCGGTAAGTTGATACATGGCTTTCTCCATTTGTTGCGGCCGGGAATACAAAGCCATCCCGGCTCCGGCTATCCCGCCACCTCCATTTCGTGGAGCTGCGACGGAATGGGTTGCACCGCGCCGTTGGCGACCAGCAGCGCGCGTTGCGCGCCGGCGATCGTCTCAGGACGGTGAGCGATCACAATTCGCGTGATCCGCATGCGATTGACGACGGTATTGATTTGCCGCTCGCGCTCGATATCCAGATGGCTGGTGGCTTCATCCAGCACCAGCAGCGCGGGTTTGCGGTAAAGCGCGCGCGCGAGTAGCACGCGTTGTTTCTGGCCGCCAGAAAGCGCCGAACCCATGTCGCCGACGAGGCTCTGGTAGCCCATTGGCATGGCGGCGATCTCTTCGTGGATCGCGGCCAGCCGTGCGGCACTTTCGATGCGCAACGGACTCGATTCGGTATCGAAGCAGGCAATGTTGTCGGCGATAGAGCCGGCGAACAGTTGGTCGTCTTGCATGACCGCACCGATCTGGCTGCGGTAGCGGCCCAATCCCAGCCGGCGGATATCGATGCCGCCGTAAAGCACTTCGCCTTCTTCGGGGTCCAACAGGCCGAGGATGATCTTGGCCAGCGTTGTTTTGCCGCAACCCGACGGACCGATGAGGGCCACCGATTCACCAGCGGGGATCGTGAGCGAGCAATGCTTGAGAATCCAAGGCTCCCCGTCGGCATAGCGGAAGCTGACGTTGCGCACCTCGATCTCGGCTTCCGGTAGTGGTGCATCCCATGCGGATTCCACATTCCTCTCGGGCGCGGTCAGCGCAATGTCGGCCACGCGCTCGGCGTGCAGACGCAGCATGCGGAATTGAATGCCCTTGTCGATGAGATCGGCCGCACGGCTGACGAATTGGTCGGCGTACGCTGCGAACGCCACCAGCATGCCCGCGGTGAAGGTGCCGTCCAGCACCAGCACGGCGGCCAGCCAGATCAAGGCCACCCTCTCGATGCCGAAGATCAATTGGTTGCCGCTGGTGAACGCGATGTTGAGCCGCTGCATCGCGATGGTACGGTTGACCGTTTCGACCACCGCGTTGGCATAGCGTGCGGTGCGCGGCCGCTGTTGATTGAAGAGCTTCAGCGTCTGCGCGCCGCGGATCGCCTCCAGCAGCTCCGTCTGCTGCCGCGCGGCGTACACGATCTGGTCTTCCTGCGCGCGCCGCAGCGGCTGATAGGTGAACCAACGCAGGATCGCGTACAACGCGAACGCCGCGGTCACGATTAATGTCAGCTTGATGCTGTAGAGCGCAAGCACGACCAGCGTCAACGTAGCCATGATGCCGTCCAGGATCGCGGCAACGAAACCGGTGGTGAGCGTCTGCTGGATCGTCTGCATCGATCCGAAGCGCGAGACCACATCGCCCACGTGACGCTTCTCGTACCAATCCAGCGGCAGCTTGAGAAGGTGCGCGAATACGTTGGTGACCCATTGCACGTTCAGCATCGCGCCCAGCCAGGCGATGGTCCACGCGCGCACTGCCGAAATGGCAGCCTGGAACACCGCCACCAGAAGAAAGCCGATCCCCAGCAGCATCAACAGGCTCTTGTCGGCCGAGACCAGCACTTGGTCCAGCACCCATTGCAGATAGAACGGCCCAACCAACGCGAACACTTCCAAAGCCAGTGCCAGCACGAAGATTTGGATCAGCGCGCCGGATAACCCTTCGACCCTGCCGGTAAGCGCCCGCAGCGAAATGGATTCGCGCACCTTGATCGGTTTGAAATCGGCGCGCGGCGTGCATTCCAGCGCCACGCCGGTAAAGTGCTCCGAGACCTCGGCGCTCGAGAGTTTCAGCGCGCCGCGCGCGGGGTCGTGGATGACGGCGCCACGAGCAGTCGTCCGCTTCAGCACTACGAAATGGTTCAAGTCCCAGTGCAGGATGCACGGTGCCTTGAGTTCCGGCAGTTCGTGCAATTCCAGACGCAGTGGCCGCGTCTCGAAGCCAAGTTGGCCTGCCATCTCCATCACACGCGCGAGGTTGGCGCCTTTCAGGGATGTCGAGTGCCGTCGGCGCAACGAGGGAAGATCCAAATCGTGGCCGTGGTAGCGCGCGATCATCGCCAGCGATGCAAGACCACATTCGGCCGCTTCGGTTTGCAGGATGACCGGAAGCTTGCGCCGCCAACCCCATTGCAGGCCACCGAGAAAACCACCGTCGATGGTCGCGCCGTCACTCATCGGCCATGCGCTCCGTGGGCCGCGAGTTGTTGCCGGAGGCCGTACAGCGGTTCGAACACCCACTGCCACAGGCTGCGACGATCCAGCAGCAGATCTGCGTTCAGGGCCATGCCGGATTTCAGCGCCTCGGCTTTGCCGTAGGCGCTGATGGTCTGGCGGTCCAGCGAGACCAGCACGCGGTACAGCGGCATCGCGACGTTCTGGCCCAGCAGGGTTGCGGCTTCCGCGGGGCTGAGCGCGCTGCGCGAGACCTGCACGACTTGGCC
>DASTWM010000454.1:0-4214 GCA_035765855.1 Roseiflexaceae bacterium | reverse complement strand
CCCGCTGATAATGCTTATGTTCAAACACATTTTATTGCTCTTCATGATCGTGATTGTGCTTGGCGGTTGTAGCACTGCCCCGCAACAAACGGCGCAGGCGGTATCCTCTGGCGAGGCCGTGGCTGCGCAGCCCGCAAAATTGCTCAGTGGCGACGGCGATATTCCCAAAGCTGGCGATGTCGCGCCTGATTTTCAGTTCACCATGCCTGACGGCACGAACACCAAACTCAGCGCGCTGCATGGCAAGAAAGTGATCCTGAACTTCTGGGCGACATGGTGCGGCCCGTGCCAGATGGAGATGCCAGCGCTTGAGCAGGCGCATCAGCACAGTAACAATCTTGTTGTGCTCGGCATGAATAGAGAAGGCGTTGGCGTGCAGCCGACGATTGATGCGGTGCAATCGTTCACCAAAGATGTCAGGGTGACGTTTCCCATTATGCTGGACCTCGACAGCGCAATCGCCGACCGTTACGGCGTGCATAACCTGCCAATGAGCTTTTTCATCAACACCGACGGCACTATTAGCAACATCCATCTTGGCGGCATGGATTACGACTTCATTAGCCAGCAAGTGGACCAACTTAAATAATCAAAGGCACTTAACCTCATGAGTCAACCATCCTCCGACGACATTATTAAGCTGGCTCAGCAGCGCATCGCCACGCGCGAGGAACGCGTGGATCAGGAGCGCGCGGTACGCGACCTGCCCTGGCGCTATGCGTTCTGGGGCTTGCTTGGCGTGCTGCTGGCGGGCTTGCTGTTCTGGCCGTCGCTGCCGCTGCAATGGAAGCTGTACGCCGCCGTGCATGGTGTGTGCGCGCAAATTCACAACGTCAATATTGGCGGTCTGCAACTGCCGATCTGCGCGCGCAATACCGGCATCTACAGCAGTTTCCTTTTGTCGAGCGTGGTGCTGCTGGCGTTTGGCCGGAAGCGCGCCGCCAGGCTGCCGCCCTGGCCGATCACCGCAGTGCTGGTGGTGTTTGTGATCATACTGGGACTGGATGGCTTCAATTCCATGGCGCTCGACGCGGGCATGCCGACACTCTACCAGCCGCACAACGAGATTCGCACGATTACTGGCGTTGGCCTGGGTATTTCAATCGCCGTGATGATTACGTTGATTCTGAACATGTCGCTGCGCCGCGACGCCGATCATGAGTTGCCGGTGATTAAAAACTGGCTGGAACTTGGCGGGTTGGTCCTGCTCAACTTACTCGTCGTGGCGGCGATGTACGGTAATCTGACGTTTATGTACTGGCCGATTGCGATCATCGCCTGGCTGGGCATCACCGGGACGCTGTACTGTGTGAATATTCTGGTATCGGCGCTGCTGATGGGCTATGAGAACCGGGTTGTGCGGCTGGGGCAACTCGTCAAGCCTGCGACAATCGCGATCGTGCTGACTGGCATTGAACTGGGTTTGCTGGCGACGGCGCGCTTTTACCTTGAGGGGCAAGGCATGCTCGGCTAAACGAGTTCGTTATCTTCTCGACATAAAAACCGGCGAGCGCCATGGCGCTCGCCGGTTCTTATTCTTGCTCGTTAGGAATTACGAAGCGGCAGCTTCCTGCTCATCGAAATTCGTTTCCGCTTCCGCCTCCGCCTCAGCAGCAGCCTCAGTCGAGCCGTTCAGTTCTGTCGCATCACTCTCGACGGAACCTTCCTGCTCCTCGTCAGACACGCGGCGCAGGCTCAGGCCCATGCGCTGGCGCTGCTTGTCAAGGCTGATGATCTTGACCGTCACTTCCTGGCCGGGCTGCAACAGGTCGCGCGGCTGGGCTTGCGGGTCGACATTCAATTCACTGGCGTGAATCAAACCCTCAACTGCCTCCTCGACCTGCACGAACGCGCCGAACGGCGTGACGTTCGTGACCGGGCCAGTGACAAGCTGGCCGAGGCTGTAGCGCTGGTCGATTGTCTCCCACGGATTCTCCTGGAAGCGGCGCAGGCTCAGGCCGATGCGCTCGCGCTCGGCATCCACCTCGACAACCACAACCTTGACTTCCTGGCCGGGTGACAGCACCTCGCGCGGGTGATTGACGCGCTGCCATGACAGCTCGGAAATGTGCGCCAGGCCATCCGCACCGCCAAGATCGATGAAGGCACCGAAATTGGTGAGCTGATTGACACGACCAGTGAGCACATCGCCCGGCTGAAGCTCGGTAAGCAGACGCTGCTTCTGCGCCTTGCGCCATTCCTGCGTTGCCAGTCGCTCAGACAGCACCAGCCGATTGCGCTCGCGATCCACCTCGATCACCTTCAGCGGGATCGTCTGGCCGACCATGCGCTGCAACGCTTGCTGGCGTTCCTCGGCGGCGGTGCGCCCATGCAGCTGTGCCACCTGCGAAGCGGGCACGAAGCCACGGATGCGATTGAACTGCACCAGCAGACCGCCCTTGTTGTAACCAACGACCTGACCTTGAACGATGCCGCCATCGCCCTGCAACTGGGCTGCATTCTCCCAATCGCGTGCAACCTGAACCATGGTGAGAGAAAGAATTAAATCGCCATCTTTATTTTCAGGATCCTGCACATAAACCTGGATGGGCTCGCCTGCCTTCAGCTCGCTCACATGCTCATCACCCATCGAACGCAGATCGCTCGGCGGGATGATACCTTCACGCTTGGTGCCGATCGACACGATCACGCCACTATCCTCAACCCGAATGATCACTCCATCCCGGAGCTCACCGCGCTGCGGCTGCGTATAATCGTAGTCGTCGAGCATCTGAGTCCAGTCGAGTTCCTCCATCTCCTGGCCTACATTGCCGGGGTACACACTCATGCAAAAGCCTCCAAAAAAAGTATTTTTGTTATCATTAAACCGCTCTCTATGAACGGCATATTGATACCACTGTTATGGCTCCACGCCAGACATGATGACCGCAAAGGGAAGAGCACAACATCAGCTAAACGCTGCGTGTATAGTGTTGCGCGCGTTAATCACGCTGCCGATCAGCACGTGGCCCGCAAAGGCTGCATGCTGAATAGCTTTCTCTCGTTAGGGCTCGGGATGTAATCGAGTCAGCGGGAAGATAAGCCAGTGGCGGAGCTGTATTTAATAAATTTTTACACTCTGAGTATTATACTAGGATGCTAAATACCTGTCAAATTTGCCTTGAACCGCCCCGTACCCTATACTTCGCACAACACATGACATACCACAATGCGTTTACCTTTTCGCAACTTATACTCATGAGTGTTCTCTTTCTTTTTCTTGATGGCGTGGGGCTTGCGCCAGCCAGTGCCGACAATCCATTGACCGAAGCGCCCATGCCAGCATTGCGCGATCTTGTGGGCGGGCCGCTGACGACTGAGCAGGCGCAACAACGCGCCGATCTGCTCCTCGCGCCGATCGACGCGACGCTTGGCGTGCCGGGCCTGCCACAAAGCGGCACCGGCCAAACCGCGCTGTTCGCTGGCTTCAACGCAGCGGCCATGCACGGGCGGCATCAGCCAGCATTTCCGCCGGTGGCGCTGCGACCGCTGCTCATGGAGCGCAGTGTGCTGCGGCGGGTGGTCGATCAGGGCGGCGCGGCGACGTTTGCCAACCCGTTTGCACCGTCGTACTGGCAGGCGGTGGCAACCCGGCGCGTGCGCCGTTCGGCCAGCGTCATTGCTACAGAAGGGGCCGGGCTGCGCTTCCGCGACGAGGACGATCTGCGGGCAGGCCACGCCGTCGCCTGGGACATCACCGGCGCGGCCATGCGCGGGCGTGGCAGCACGGTTCCATTGATCGAGCCGCAGGCAGCCGGCGCGAATCTGGCGCGGCTGGCCCACGACCATGATCTGGTGCTCTGGGAAAGCTTTCTGACCGACCTTGCTGGTCATGGCCGGCTGCCTGTGAGCGTTGCTGATGCAATCGGGCGCGTTGACAGCATGCTGGCGGGATTATTCGCTGCCAGGCGCCCGCAGGACACACTCGTGATCAGCAGCGACCATGGCAATATCGAGAGTGTGGCGGCCCCGGCGCACACCCGCAATCCAGTGTTGCTGCTGGTGGTCGGGCCGGGCGCGCCCGTCTTCACGCATGTCAAAGATATTGCCGGTGTGGCCGATGGAATCATGCATGTGCTCGCTGAATCCTAACTCGCAGCTATGCGTTGTAAATGGATAAACAAGAAGTGATACAATAGCGCGCATGATACATCTTCTGACCGCAGAATCGCTCAACGTTGAGCAGCTCAGGCAGCTTGCGTCGCCGCGAACCT
>DASTWM010000453.1:0-5516 GCA_035765855.1 Roseiflexaceae bacterium | reverse complement strand
GACGCGTCCTCTCCTTAAATGATTTTGGTTAACCTAAATAATAGCATATTTGTATGACAGATGCCAAGGTGCTAGCGAAAGAACAAAGAACAAAGGGTAAAGAACAGCGCCTGAAGCACAAAGAATAAAAGCTTAGTACGTGCTAAGCTTTTATTCTTTGTGCTTTGTTTTACTTGTTCAGCAATCGCCGATATAAGTTTACAAAGCCCTGCCCAAGCTGATCGTAGCCAAACGAGCGCACAACTTTGTCGCGGCCATGCTCGCCGAAGCGCCGCCGCATGGCCGCGTCCTCGCCAAGCCGCCGCACCGCCTCGGCATACGCCACCACATCGTTGCGCGGGCAGAGGAAGCCGTTTTCACCATGATCGACCACTTCCGGCAGCGCCGAGGCGTCGGTCGTGACGACCGGGCGGCCACACAGCAGCGCCTCGGCAGGCGCGATGCCGAAGCCTTCCAGCCGCGAGGGGAACAGCAGGATGTCGCACGATTGGTAGGCCGCGACCAGGCCATCGCGGTCGGGCGAGCCAATCGGGATCATGCGCGGGTGCGGCGGCCCTTCGTCCACGCCCTGGAAGCCGCCGGTGTAGTACAGCACATAATCGTCAGGCAGCCGGTCCATGATCTTCGGCAACAGGTCGAAGCCTTTGCGGCGCGTGCGGTTGCCGACGAACAAGAGCCGGATGCGCGCATCGGAGGGCGGCAGGCCGTCGGCGCGGCGCGCCATGCCGGGCGTCGGCACGAACACATCGGTGTCGATGCCGTCGAAGATCAGCACCGTGTCGCGGCGACCGTACACCTGCTCGACCTGCCGCTGCGTGTAGCGTGAGACGCACACCACCGCATCAGCCTCGCGTATACTCCAACCGTCGTAACGGCTTTCGACGAAACGGTAGAAAAGACGCTGCTGGAGCGAACTGTAGGGCTGCAAATCCGGGTCGGTGGTCAGGTGATGTACGGTGGTGACCAGCGGGCGGCCCGGCGCGCGTAGCGCAAACCCGACCCGCGAGCGGCCCTGCGTGATATCGAAGTTCTCGTACCAGCCGGGTGGCAGCACGCGCGGAATCAGCCATGGCGTGAAATTGTACAGCTCCGGCAGGCGCAGCAACTCAGCGCGTGGCGCGCCGTAGCGCCGCACCGAGCGCGTGATGTTCTGGATGCCGAAGTCAACCCCGCCGCGACCGACGGGCGATATGTAAAGTGGGCGCATGGTTTCTATCGAGCCACAGAGAGCACAGAGGATACAGAGAGAATTAGCGGCTCAGCCTCTGCAATCTCTGTGTCCTCTGTGGCTTTATAAAAATGATTTCAATGTATTCCATCGCTCGACAAGTGGCCTGAATGTTCCTGGCGTAATGTATTGTCGCACGCGCTGGTTCTGCTCGAAATACAGCGCCTCGTATATCCACAGATCGTGGGCGCGCATCCAACTATAGCAATTCATTGCCATGTCAATCTCGTCAGGTGGCAGCGGCAGCAATGCGCGATAGGCCGCGAGAAATGTTTGACATGCCGCAGTCTCGAACTTCAGCGCGAGATGGAGCGTTCGAGCGACTTCCCATGCGCGCGGCGCGACATACGCCTGGTCCCAGTCAATAATCGCGCTCACCTGTCCATCTTCGAAGAACAAGTTCGCCTCTTGATAATCGCCATGGATTACCTGCCATGGCAGCGCGTTGAGGTTGGGCGCTTCCAGATTGGCGTTCTGCTCAAGCCAGGCGCGGCGGCGAGCCAACCGTCGCAGCACAATCTGATCGGTTTCATCGAACAACGATTTGGCATGGATGGCTGCTTCAAGGCGTTCGATTGCCGCAAATGTCGCCGTTGCGTCAACATGAAGCGAGCGCTGCGCGACGCATTCCGCTGGATATTCCTTGAGCGCGCCATGAAGATCGGCAAGACAATGCCCCATAGCGGCAAACTCGCGCTCGCCAAGATCGGCGCGGGCGAACTGCTTGCCGGGCGCATGTGGAAACAGCGCATAGAAGCAACCTTCCTGCTCAAGGATCGTCGTGCCATTTGGTTGCGGAAGCGGCGCAACTGCTGGCATTCCATGCGCCACAGCATAGGCAATAATCGCGTGCTCGCGCTCGACCGGCAAGCGCTCACGGTGGCGATACGCCCGCAAGACATAGCGGCCTTTCGTCGTTGTGATCAGCCATGTCTGATTGATCGTGCCAGTCGCAGGCTGCTGCGCGTGGAGCACCGGGCCGATGTCCCACGCATCGAGCAGATCAACATCAAGCTGCGCCGCCATACTTAGAAAAAGTCCGAACTGAACGGCGCAAGACCGGCAAACATCTGATTCAGCAGCGCCAGCGCAGGCTGATTATTGACATGCAGCATGCCGAACGCAGCGGCAGTGCGCGGTGTGAGGTAGCGGGTGAAGATTTGCGCCAGCGCGCGCACATCGCACGCCAGATCGGCCTCGGCATCGTCGGGCAGGCGGGCACACGTCGCGCTGCCATCACCCACTTCCAATGACCACACGCCATGATTATGCTCCAGCCAATCGTCGGCCACGGCAATCGTCAGCCTGCCGCGCAGATCGCCGGGATAGCGCAGCGCACTCAGCGCCATGCCAACATCAATCAGCCGCAGCATGAAATATGGCTCAACCTTGCACTCCAATGGATTGGGCATGAGCAGATTGACCGGCGCGTCGGCGGGCGCGTGGAACTCAACGTCCTTGCATTGGTCGTCATGGTTGGCGATGAAGCCGAACAACTGCGCCCGCGCTTCGGGGTCGAGCGCCACGATTTCGCGGCAGACCATGGTGGTGCCTGCCGGGCGCTGTTCCCAGCTATAGCAGATGTATGAGCGCGGCGTGCCCGATTCGTCGCGCCAGATGTAGTTGTAGCGCGGCTTTTTGTGCTCGGTCAGCACCTCTTTTTCCCACCATGTCGGCGTTCGCATGATCGGCCCGAAGCGCCCGCGCAGCGCCCCGGTGTAAATCTTCTGAAAATCGTCCACAGCCTCCATGCCCGCTTGCTCAAAGCGTCCGTGTAATTGCTTACGAAATGGCGCGAACAATGCTGGCGCGCCGCTGTAACGACGTCGCTCCATGCCGGTTGCCCAGCCGTAGCGCCTGTAGAACGACGCTTTGAACGGAAACAGCAGGCATAACGACGTGCCTTGCGCTCGCAATTCGTCGCATGTTTCGCGCAGCAGCCGCGCCACGTAGCCGTTCCGTCGCTCTTCGGGCGGAGTTGCCACGCCACCCAGCCCGCCGCACGCGACCGTGCCACGCCCCGCGCCAACCTCCAGCGGCAGCAGCATGAGTTGCGCAACCAGCCGTTCGTCCACGAACAGGCCGCGCAGCATGTCGCCAATCTGCCGCTCGTCGATCCAGCGGCGGGCATCCTGCGGATCGGCGATAAACGCATGCGCCTCGGTGCGGATGAAGGCGTCGTAATCAGATTCGGGAATTGGTTGGTAACGAATGGTCATTGCAGTTTTCGGTTCCTGGGCGAACACGTAGATTCGCCCCTACACGGTTCTTTTGATTTGTTCTTTGTTCCCTATCTCGGCTTCTCCACGACGATGAAGTAGCTGCCGGAGCGCAGCCGCCCGAACAGCCACAGGTCAAGCTCCATCATGAGCGTGACGGCCTGGAGCGCCCACAGCACCGGCCCGCGCTGATTGAGCCGCGTCCGCAAGCGTTGCCGCGCGCGAATTTCGCGATCAGTACCGAGGGAGTTTTGGGTTTTGAGTTTTGAGTTTTGGGTTTCCAGTGGTTCTCTGTTTTTTGTTCTTTGTTCTTTGCTCTTTGTTCTTCCTATCGCCGCTTCGCCCAGCTTCATCAGCACATGCTCGACAAAGCTGGTGAAGACGCTGTTCCAGAACACGACCTTGACCGGGCGCAGACCAGCCTGCTGCATGGCGTCCAGCACATCTTCCCAGGTTTCCAGCGCCTTGACATGGTCGGACTTGCGCCGCGCCTGGCGCTCAAAATCGTACACACCCGCGCGCACGAACTGCCGCCCCAGCCAGCGGCTGGCGTTGACCAGCGGCTGCAACGACGACGGCTCTTTGGTGTTGGAAAAGGCCATGAAGCGCCCGCCCGGCTTGAGCACGCGCGCCATTTCGGCCATGTAGCTGTCGATCAGGTCGCGCGGGAAGTGCTCCAGCACGTCGATTGAAAAGCCCTTGTCGAAGGTATTATCGGCGAACGGCAGGCGGCGCGAGTCGGCCTTGGCAAGCGTGATCTGCTCCACCGCTGCGTCGGCGAACAGCGTGGCCGGATCGGAGCCGACCATGAGGCCGACTTTGTCGGCGTTCCAGACGGCGTGCTTGGCTGTGCCACAGCCGTTGTCCAGCACCACATCGGTTGGCTGAAAATCGAGCAGCCGCGCCAGCGCCCGGTCGCGCACGCCAGCGGCCAGCAGCGGCGGCGCAAGATCGCGGTAATCAAGCTCCTCGGCCAGTTCTTCTTCCTCGGAGACGTATTTCGAGACGTAGTTGAACTCGATGCCGCGCGGCATGAGATCGATGTAGCCGTCGTGGCGCGGATAATCGGTGTGGCAGCGCGCGCAATGCACGCCCGCGTCGGTCACGACCAGGGCGCGCGAGCCGCATGTCGGGCATTGGAGCAGGCGGTAGAGTTTGTTAGAAATCATAATACCTGATACATAATACTTGATGCTTGAGATCAGGCATCAAGCATCAAGCATCTTAAACTAATCAAAATCCGTCGGCCACTCAGGATGGCGGTGGTGCGCGAAGAAGCGCTGAAGCTGCTCCGGCAGCACGCGGGCAAGCGATAATTCCGGTAGCTCATCCTCCCGAAAGAAGGCCGCGCCCGCCGTTTCCACGCTGTCAGCCGCCGCGCCGCCCACAAGTTCGCACAGGAAAAACAGCTTGTAGGTGTCGAACGCCGAGGGCGGGTGCGGGTGCTTGTTGCGGTCGAGCAGCGCCAGCAGCTTCACGGCGCGCGTCTGGTAGCCTGTCTCCTCCCACACCTCGCGCACCGTCGCGTCGGACGGCGACTCGCCCGGATCGGCCCAGCCGCCCGGCAGCGTCCAGCGCCCGCCATCGGCCAGCTCGCGCACCAGCAGAATGCCATCGTCATCAAACACCACGCCGCGCACATCCACCTTGGGCGTGGCATGGCCGGCCTGCATGGCAAACAACTCGCGCACATCGCCAACATCCGCGCCGGCATGGACAGCCATCATCTCGGCGGCCACCTCGCTGATCTGGTGGAAGCGCTCGACATCGAACGGGTCTTTCGGGTAAGCCAGCCCGGTCTGCGCGATCGCCTGAAGCCGCCGCGCCCATGTGAGCCACTGTAGTTGTTTTGCTTCTTCCATGTCAGCGGCGATTGTACCACAAGCCGGACGAAGGACGATAGACGATGGATGAAAGGAACAGATAGATCGGCATGGAGCAGGTTGCGCCACGCGCATCGTTGTGGTACATTCAATATGAATTATGGGACGCGAGTCAGCTGGAGACGACGCGCCGCTGAAGGCCCAACGGCACCGGCGAAGGCAGGGTTCGATTCCCTGGCGTTCCAC
>DASTWM010000452.1:0-4107 GCA_035765855.1 Roseiflexaceae bacterium | reverse complement strand
GCACGAGCCGCTGCACCAGCGGCGCAAACTCAGCGCAGGTGCGCGTTGGCCCGGCCAGCGTGTCAAAGGTTTCAAAGCTGGTCAACGCGAACACCACATTGACCGTTGCCTCAGTCCCGGCGGGCAACGGGTGGCCCTGCTGCGCGGCGAGCCGCTGCACAATGACGCGCAAACCACTGCGCCGCCGCTCGTCGCGCGCATGGATAACCTGCGCGAACTCCTCATCCAGCGCCGCCAGCGCCCGCAGCCGCCGCGACGTTAAGCGATCTGCATCCCAGAATTCACTAAAAATACGAATAAGTTCGTCAAGCGCGTCGAGCGGATCGGCCTTCTGGAACGCGCGGGCAAGCTGGTGAATACCGCCGTTCGCCGCCAGCGTGTCGCAGACGACTTCAAGCAGCCCAATTTTTGATCCAAACTGGTTATACACCGTCATGCGCGCAACGTCAGCCTGCCGCGCGACGGCTTCCATGGTCAGGTTAATTGGCCCATGGTCGGCTGTCAGCAGCGCGCGCGCGGCCTCGACAATCCGTGCGCGGGTTTGATCAATCGCTGCCTGACGCTCACCGAGGCGATAGGGACGCGGGCTCATGTGTGTACCTCCACATGCATTGTACCAAACATCCTGTCCATTTGGGCAGGTTGACAGGGTAATAATTTAATTATACAGTTAATATAATTGAATTAGCTAAGCGAAAGGGGTTTCCATGATTACGTGGGTTGCAGTGGCAAAATTTCTGCATGTCCTGGCAGTGATCGTCTGGCTCGGCGGCATCATCACGCTGACGATCCTCAATCTGCGCCTCAGCCGCACAACCAACCGCGAAGCGCTGGCGGCGCTGTCGAGCGCGAGTGAATTTTACGGGCGCGCGGTGATTGGCCCGGCTGGCGCAGTGACGCTGCTGGCTGGCATCGCAACGGTTCTGATCTCGGGCTTTCGCTTCGGCGCGCTGTGGATTACGTGGGGCTTTGCCGCTATTCTGCTTTCGCTGCTGCTCGGCGCGACGCTAATTCGCATGACTACCACGCGGCTGCAAATGGCGGGCGCGGCGGGCGATGGCACAAGCGTTCCCGCATTGCAGCGGCGATTGATGCTGCTCAACGGCCTCAACATGCTGCTTTTGCTGTCTGCGGTATGGGCCATGGTGGCGAAGCCGACGCTATAATAATTGATAAAGGAGATACCTCATGAGCGCACAGCACCCGTTCCGTTTCGGCGTCGTGATGGGCCAGGCAAGCTCGGTCAGCGAGTGGGTCGCCAAAGCGCGCGAGGCCGAGTCGCTCGGCTTTTCAACCGTGCTGATGCCCGACACGCTCGGCCAGACATGGTCGCCGTTTCCCGCGCTCGCCGCGCTGGCGACCGCAACTACAACCATCCGGCTTGGCACCTACGTGCTGGCCAACGACATGCGCAATCCGGTGATGGTCGCGCGCGAAAGCGCCACGCTCGACGTGCTGTCCGAAGGCCGCTTCGAGCTTGGGTTGGGCGTCGGGCGGCCAAACGCAGGCGACGATTACCGCAAGTTGGGCATGCAGTTCGAAAGTGGCGCGGTGCGGGTGGCGCGCTTCGCTGAGTCACTGAAGATCATCAGCGCATTGCTTGGCGGGTGGCATGCCAGCGCTTCCGGCCCGCATTATGCGGTCGCTGACGCCGATATATTCCCTTCGCCAGTGCAGCAGCCGCGCCCGCCGATTTTGATCGCGGGCGCGCGCAAACGTTTGCTCACGCTGGCCGGGCAGCATGCCGACATTGTCGCGCTCGCTGTGCAACCAAATGCTGATGAAGCAGCCGTTGCCGAGGCGATTGGCTGGCTGCGCGATGCGGCGGGCGACCGTTTCGAGCAGATCATCCTGAACTGCAACCTGATCACGGTTGGCGAAAAAGTTGCGTCGTGGATTGCGGCGCGCTATGGTGGCGATATATCAGCCCTGCGGCAGTCGCAATCGATTTCTGTGCTCATGGGCTCGCCCGACGAGATGAGCCAGCAGCTTGAGGAGCGCCGCGCGCGCTGGGGCATTTCATACATCACGCTGAGCGAAGAATTTGTCGATGCGTTCGCGCCGGTGGTCGAGCGGCTGGCCGGGCGCTGAGGTCGAATGGCAAAGCTGGCAACCCGCCACAAACCGCCGTAATGAAGCTGTCATATTTTTATGCGTATTCAGTCGTAACTATGGTGCGTCGAATCTCGTTCTATTTCTTGAGTGATTTATGATCTGCCCATGCTTTGAACGTGAGAGGACGTATCATGCGACGTACACTGCTCCCGGTGGGGCTTTTAGCGCTGCTCTTGAGCGCCATGGTGGCTGCGCCGGCTGCACGCGCCCAACCCGCGGCTGAACAGGTCTGGCCGGCCCAGCCGTTTCGGCTGGCGTGGCAGCGCACCGACAGCCTGGTAGCTGCAGGCGCGGCGAATTACAGCTGGTTCTGGGGGCCAGAGCCGCGCAGCGCCCCGCTTTTCGAGCGCGACGACCAGTCGCCGGGTGGCTACCGTTTGGTGCAATACTACGACAAGGGCCGCATGGAGCTGCCGCTGCCCGCCGCCGCGGTTCAATCGACGAATCAGCTCACCTACGGTCGCCTGGTGGCCGAGATGGTGTCGGGTAACATCCAACTGGGCGCGCAACGCTTCGAGCATGGCCCGGCGGCGCTGATCCCGGTGGTCGGCGACCGCAATGATCCCGTCGCGCCGACCTACGCCGCGTTTGCCCGCGTCACATCTGTTTTCGCGCCGCAGGCGACCGGCAGCCGCCCCGGCCAGTCAATCGACCGCGTTGGCACGCTGGCCGACCGGCCCGACCTGAGCGCCGCGCATCCCGAGACGGTGTACGCCACGTATGACAGCGCGCTGGGCCACAACGTGCCGCGCGTGTTCAGCGCGTTCATGCAGCGCGCGGGCCGCGTGAACACACCGCAAGGCCCGCGCGTCGAGCAAATTGTCGATCCGTTGCAGGTGTTCGGCCACCCGATCAGCGAGGCGTACTGGGTTGATGCCACGGTGGGCGGGCGCGTGCAGCCGGTGCTGGTGCAACTGTTCGAGCGCCGGGTCTTATCGTACAATCCGGCCAATCCCGCGTCGGCGCAGGTCGAGCTTGGCAATGCTGGCATCCATTATTACGAATGGCGCTACGGCGGCGTGAATCCGCGCAGCGACCGCCGCGAGGACGTGTTCAGCCATTTCGAGAACAGCGATCAGGCGCTGACTGGCGGCTACTGGTTTAGCTTTGATGATCGCGGGAGCGGCGGCACATCAACCGCGAGCAACCAACTCATTACGCCCGGCGTTGACGGCAGCGTGCAGGCCATGCGCTTCAACTACAACGTGACCACGGCGATCCCCTTCAGCCTGGCCTCGCTGTCGGTTGCCATGGGTGCCAGCAATGGCACGGCTGACCTGAGCAACGTCAATGCAATCGGCTTCTGGGCGCGCGGCAGCGGCAACAGTATCAGCGTCCAACTCAACAGCGCGCTTTCCGACGATCCGTTCACCACCACATTTTTGCCGTCTGGCGACTGGACCTATGTGGAACTGCCGCTCGCCGCCATGCAACAGGCGAACGGGCGACGCTTAGTCGATCTGCCGCAGGCGCAGGCCGTCGCGTCACGGCTGTCGTTCCGTCCCGCCGACAAGCCGAGCGCGGGCTACCTTGACATCGACAACGTCGTTTTCATCAGCGGGCACACGCAGATCACAGCAACCCAGCCGGGGCTGCCGCTGATCAGCGACTTCGAGGATGGGCGGCTCAGCACCACGCTGAACACCGATTGGTTCACGTACACCGACCAGGATCAGGGCGGCGGCTCCACGGCGGAGATTGCCTCGGTCAGCCCCGGCGCGCATGACAGCAAGGCCGCGCTGCGCTTCCGTGGCTCGTTCAACAAGAAATGGGCGCAAACCGCGTTCCTCGGCATGGGCGCGCCACTGGTGCAGAACGGCCAGCCGCTCGATCTGACGGCCTACAGCGGCATCCAGATCGCTGTCAAGACCGACGGGCAGCCGTACCGCTTGCAGTTCACCTCGAAACTAATCACCGACAATAATCAGTACGGCATCACGCTGCTTGGCCCGGCGAACGAATGGACGACGCTGACGATTCCGTTCAGCCTGA
>DASTWM010000451.1:0-12033 GCA_035765855.1 Roseiflexaceae bacterium | reverse complement strand
CTGCTGATGCTTACCTATTTTCAGCCTTCTGCCAGCGTCCTCATGCTTGCCGATTTGCTGGCTCGCATTCGCTATACGCCTGACGCTGATCTCACGGTTACCCATGACACCATCCTTAAAGCCGCGCATGCCTGCCGGCAGCTTGGCATGGAGGCGGTGCGGGTGGAACTCATGGATCACCGGGCGCGCCTGACGGACCCACATCTCACCGAGCATGCTCGAAGATTGCTCGACCAGTCTCATACTGCGCGGGTGCAGATGTTTGAGGAACTGAAGGCTGAATTTGCTGAGTTGCTCCACATGCATGGTATCAACGCTCAGATCGAGCGCCAGCCACGCCCAGTATATCAGGTGCTGGAAAGTGGTCTTGAAACCGCGCGCGGTTCGCTTCCGTGGGCTGATGTTGTGGAAGTGCTGACTGCCAATGCGCATGATTGTTATCATGCGCTTGGGTTGATTGATCGCAGCTACGAAGTAGTTGGCAGCAAACTGCGCGATTACATTGGCGGCCCTAAGGAGAATGGTTACCAGGCGCTTCACACAACAATCAAGTTCAAGTCGGCTTGCGCCGATGATCGAACAGTTCAGGTTGATGTGCGGATTATGACGCCAGCCATGCGGCAATGCAATCGCGAAGGGTACCTGGCGTTTCTTTCGCGCACCACTGCCTCGTCACATCGGCCTGTGTGGTGGATGAATAACGAGCGCTGGCGCAATGCATACGCTGGTACTTCCGGCGAAATGTTCGTGTTCACGCCGATGAGTGAGACGGTGTTTCTGCCGCGTAGCGCGACGGTGATCGATTTTGCGGTGCGCGTACATTCCGACCTGGGTGTCTACTGTCAGGGTGCATTGATTAATGGACATCATGCAACAGCAGGCGAGCAGTTAGCATGTGGTGATGTGTGTGAAGTGGTGATCGATCAGCATGGTGCGCCGATTGCGCACAGCCTATTGCACTGTGCAACCACAAAGTTGGCGAAAACGAAGCTTCAGCGTGCATTACAGAAAGGTCATTCCGGCGCGCTGCGCGGACAGCAGATTTTCCGGCGTGTGTTGAGCGAACGGCTCAAAGCGCAGGAAGTTCAGACCAGCGAAGCGCTGATCGCGCAACATGTAGAGGTATGTGCGCAACGGTACGGCTATCATTCGCTTGATGCGTTCTATCGTTCGGTGGCGCATGGCGATGCATCGCCGGATCAGGTGGTGCGGCACATTATTGAAGCGTTGCTGCTGCCATATGTGAACATGGACGGGCTGCCACCCGATGTACGCGCTCACGCGCGGCACTGGCGGCTGGCGAATTGCTGCCAACCACGGCCATCGCAGCCAGCCGTTGCTGTTGCAATTCATGCTGGCAAGCAACTGAAAATTCATCGCGCCGATTGTTCGCACATCAACGGTCCGTCGTATTCAGTGACGTGGAAACCGGTCAATCAGCAGGTCTACGTTGCCAATGTGCTGTATGAGGGCTGGGATCGACCAGGACTTATTTATCAAATTACCAAACTGCTGCATAAGATTGGTGAAATCAACATCCGCCTGTTCACTGCCGATGTGCCCGAGCCGAGCCTTGCGTGTATCCGCTTCTCATTTGAAACGACCCGGCATGATGTTATCGAGCAGGTACAGCGGATGCTTGAACAGGCACCAGAGTGCCGGCGAGTTGATGTGCAAACCGTCACTGTGACAGAAGATGGCATCCGGAGCGCACAACCGCTCAACAATCCGTATGGTCCTCAACCAGTTGGGCGCTGGCCGTTTTTTATTGGGCGGCGTGAGGAAGTGCAAGTGATTCGTTCACATTTGAATAGTGCAAGCGGCGCGCGACACATCCTGATCTGTGGCCCGAAACGGATTGGGAAAAGCTCACTGCTCGATCATCTGCGCCGCTACCACCTGAATGAATTCAATGTGCTTCAGCCGTTGAATTTACAGGCGCTGCCGGATGAAGAACTTCAGTTTGCGCGGTTAGTCAGTCGCCTGTCGGAGATGATCGCGCGTAAAGCCGGAGCGCGCGCCCACGCGACAAAGTTGATCGCCGATGAGATTAAGAGTGATCCGGTGCGGTTGTTCGGCGAGTTTTTAAGCAGTTTGCGCCCGCGCCGTGAGATCGAGCGCTTTGTGGCGCTGATAGACGAGCTTGGCGTAGTGGCAAGCCGGCTTACGGCTCTGGGGCAATCGCGCGAATTCTTTGATCAGTGGCGCGCGTTACTCAATGATGAACAAGTGTATCAGCATCTTTCCTTTGTTGTGGTCATGCCTGATATATCGATCGAGCGCATTATCGGAGCGCATTATTCGCATGCTGGTGAGCAATTCTCGCTGCGCATTGGGGAACTCGGGTTTCCTATCAGGCTGTCGGTACTGAGCGAAGTCGAGGCGCGCGAGCTGATCGCAACCCCGATCAAAACCCATCTCGAATACACTGCGGCTGATCTGGACTGGCTCATGTACGAAACAGGAGGCCATCCGTACTACACGCACCTGGTCTGCGGCCAGATTGTGACGGCGATCCAGGCCCAGCAACGGCGTAGTGGCGCGCTTCCAAGCCGCCAGATCATTGCGACAGGCATTGTGCAGCATGCGCTGAACGCAGTTGATGCACACAAGGATGCCTTTCACCATGTCCTGGCTGATACATCACCTGAAAGTCGGGTGGTGCTGCAAACCATTGCGGCACTGACGAACGAGACCCTCCAGACAATTGGTTGCGCACAGCTACTGACGCAATTGCAGCGCACTGACCCGTGCTTAAGCAGTAGCACTATTACCAGAGCCATAGAAGAACGACCAGATTTACTAATCGAACGAGGAGATGAAATTGGTATTCGGGTGGCTCTCGTCGCGCGCTGGCTACGACGCCATACGTAAGGAACACAGCAAGGAGGCTGGCCAATGAATCCTTACCGACGTGACACATTTCTCAAAGGCATGCTGGAGCAGGCACACCGCTTTATTGGTCAACAGGATGAGCTTGAATGGCTCCTGGCCCAGATCAGCGAAGATCGGCCAGCAGGAGTCTCGCTAGTAGGACCATGGGGGATCGGCAAAAGCTTTTTATTGACCTTTCTGGCCGCTCCAGAAGGCGCGCGGCGGACACACGCGCACATGCTCGGGCCGCGCTTTGCGGCAGATCCGGAGCGCCTGCTATTCGTGCCAATCGATCTTGAAGATCATACTGCTGTGGAGCAAGCGAAGCAGCACTTCTTGAGCGTGCTCTATGAACGGCTGCTCGACGAAGTTGGTAAGCTCTTGAACGTGGCGGATGCGCGTACGCTGCCGCTTGATCAGCTTCCAGAAACGCCGTTTTCCTCGGTCGAAGTGCTCCGCTCACAGGCGCAGCGGGCGCTCCGGCTGGCGCAGAACGAGGCTGACGACGATGAACTGCGCGAGCGTTCTGAGGCTGTGCTTGGTCCTGCCTTTCCAGGCAAGCTGCTTGCGCTGCTGCGACGGCTCGAACGCTGGTGCATCAGAGTGGTCTTCCTGATTGATGATTTCGATAATGTAGTGTCTGCGCTGACACACGATGTATTCGATCATCTGCGCGAACTCTTGTCGTATGCGTCGCTGATTGTGACGACCCGGCAGGCATTGAGTGAATTGGTGCCGTCCGAGATTGCGTCGTCGCCCTTTTTTAATCTGTTGCAGCGCATCAATTTGGTGAGCTTGCATTTCATGTTGCCCGAAGAAGCACGCCGCATGATTACCGAGCCACCGACATGGTTTGAACATACGAAAGATTTTCAGTTTAGCGACTCGGATGTTGCCTTTATCCTGGAGCTTACTGGCTGCCACCCGGATTTAATTCGCGTGAGTTGCGAAACACTCTACATGCGCTATCGTCGCCGCCGCAGCGCACAGCAGAGCGATGTTTTGCCGCCAGAAGAACGCCTGTACATCCGGGCGTTGCTACGCACAACGTTTGTGGACTTCTTTGCTGTGTTATGGCATCAGATGAGCAGCGAGGAGCAACTGCTGCTTTTTAGGATTGCCACGGCTGACGACGCTGGCCTCAAAATGATTCAGGTGACATCATCATCATTGAATATGTTGATTAATCGTGGCTACGTAATATATGATGCCGGGCGGTACCGTCTGTTTGCTGGCTTGTTCAGCGACTATGTCCGTGAGCAAGCTGTAAACGTTGTGCGTCCAGAGCCGGAACTTGCGCGTCTCCAATTAACCGACATGGAGCAAAAATTTATTGATTTGCTCAAAACGCGGCCAGGCATGATGGCACATCGTGATGAGATCATTGAGGTGCTCTATGCAGTACGTCCGAATGATGAACAGGCGCAAAGCTACTATGGGCGACTTGATGCGCTTATCTTTCGTTTGCGGAACAAACTTGATGATGAGGCAATACTGATCGAAAATATTCGTAAACAGGGCTACCGCCTGGTGTTTACGAGGTAGCCATCTCACTGCTACAAGCAGCACGAACAGATGACATGAAAAGCCACCAGGCGTACAAACTCGGTGGCCTTTTCGCATGTATAATCAAGCTGTTGCTTCAGCAGCAAACAGCTTCTGAATGGCAAAGTCTACAGCTGGCATGCCTTACGCTGCCTGGAAGAAATAATCGCCATGGAGCAATTCAAAGATGAGATGATCCAGCGTCACTTCGGCCTCGGCATACGTGCGCGCAAAGCCGACCAACTCCTCGTCAAGATACATCGCGTAGTCGCGCGTCTCGCGGTCGTACAGAATGGTTTTGCGATACATACTCGTCATCTCCTCATGTAAGATATTAGCAGTATAGCACAAATGTTCTGATTGTCAAGTTGCACTATCGACACATCTCTTGTATCATCTGCATTGCTGGCATGGTGATGTTAATCTCCTGAATCAACGCGTGTGCTCCTGCCGCGCTCAAGAAGTAAGCACATTTGTGACGTACCGATCACTGTCTGCCGCACAACGGCCCGCGCTCCGTTTCTGGCTGCCCGCCCGTTTCACACATCCCTTTGCTTCCGCTGCATTGCTTCTGCTTGCCACAGCATTGCTCATGCTGGCAGGCACCTTATGGAGCCACCCGCAGACACGCATCGCCATTGGCGGCGGCAACGATGACCGCGCGCTGGTATTCTTTGGCCTGCCGGAGCAGAACGCGACCGACACGTTCCGCTGGACGTACCCGCTGGCGCGCCTGTTTCTCTATGGCCTCGATGGGCGACCGGCAGTACTTGAGTTGCGCGCCGCTTCGCCACGCCCGGCAGATGCTGCGCCTGCTACGCTCATGCCCACGGTGCAGGGCCAGGCGTTTGGGCCGTTTCCTGTAACCGACCATTTTCGCCGCTACCACCTGCTCATTCCGAGCAGCGCAACGCATGAAACGGTTGTAGAGCTACAAGGTAGCTTCTTTCACCCCGGCGGTGGCGACCCGCGCGAACTGGGCGTTGCGCTTGCCGAGGTACGCACGACAGTGGTTGGCAGCCCGCTTCAGTCCGGCCCGCGTTTGCTCTTTCTGCTGACACTGCCGTTGCTCGGCTGGCTGTTTGTGTGGCGGCTTGGCGGCGCGCGCTGGCTGAGTTTGGGTGCCGGGCTGGCGCTGGCGTGCGGTGCCGGCCTGGCGTCGGCGTTTCCACCAATGGCTGGCTACTGGCTGCCGCTGATCTGGTGGCCGTGGTGGCCGCTTGCGCCACTGCTGGGCCTGATTGCTGCGCCGCCCGCTGTTCGCTGGCTCGGCGGGCGCGTGCCATGGTCGCCGTGGATTGGGGTGGCGCTCACGCTTGCCGGACTGTTGATCGTGCGGCCTGGTGGCGCGCCATGGGTGGGCATGATCGTGGCGCTCGCAGGCGCGCTGCTTGCGCTGGCCGATGTGCCGCGCGCAGCAGTGTGGTCGCCGGAAACGCTGCGGCCCGCATGGTTGTCTGGTGAGCGGCTGGCGCTGGTTGCTCTCACGATTGTGGCGCTGGTGCTGCGGCTGTACCACCTTGATACGCTGCCGCTTGGCATGTGGCGCGACGAGGCACGCCATGGGCTGGTTGCGCTCCGAATATGGACCGATCCAACCTACCGCCCGGTTTATGTGGTCGATAAGGCTGATCTGCCCGCGTTGTTGTTCTACCTCATGGCACCAATTATTGGCATGTTCGGGCCGCATGTCTGGAGCGAGCGGCTTGTCAGCGCGCTGGCGGGCGGTTTGACGCCGCTGGCGCTCTGGTGGGCCGCGCGCCCGATCTTCGGCGCGCGCGCAGCGGTGATTGGCGCGGCGCTACTCGCGTGGGCTTCCTGGAGCTTGAGCATGAGCCGCTGGGGCTTCCCGGCCACGCTCGATCAACTGTTTACACTCATAGCAGTCGGTGCGATGTGGCGCGCACTCGACCGAGCGCGTGGGCGCGCATGGCTGGTGGGCGGCATGGCTGTGGCTGGCCTGTGCGCCGGTTTGGCCGCCTACACTTATCACACCGGACGCTTTGCGCCGCTCATTCTTGCTGTGCTGGCGCTGTTCCGACTGGGCTGGTCGCGGGCAGCATGGCGCCGGTCTGCGCCTGGAATTGCGGCGGCGCTGCTGGTTGGCATGCTCACACTGCTGCCGCTCCTCCAATTCATCGCGCGCGATTACGCAGGCTACAGCCGTCGTGTCGATCTGGTGGCGCTGCTCAACAGCGACGATCTCGATCTGCGCTCGCCGGTGTCGCTGCTGGCCCGCAACGCAGGCACGTATCTTTTGATGTGGCATGTCAAAGGGGAATGGAACGGGCGGCACCACGCCCCCGACGCGCCCATGCTCGACCCGTTAGCCGGAGCGCTGTTGCTCGTTGGCATTGGGCTGGCGCTGCGCTGGTGGCGGCAGCCGCGGCTCCTCATGCTCCTGGCGTGGATGGCGCTGGCGCTGCTGCCCGGTATTTTCAGCACCGACGCGCCGCACGCCATGCGCTCGCTGCCTGCGCTGGCTCCCGCGCTCATGCTGGCGGCAGTTGGCCTGGATGCGCTGCTTCATGCCGAGAGCGTGCGGCTTCCGGCCCGGCGCATGATCAGCGGGTTGGTCGCAGGCGCGTTCGTGTTGAGCCTGGCTTTCAATATATGGCTGTACTTCGTCAATATGCCGAACAACCCGCGCGTGTACAACGAGTTCGAGCCGCCGCTTACTGCCATGGCGCGCGTGGCGAGCGCGCCATTTCACACGAACAACCCATCGTTGCAGCAGGTGCGCGTATTTCTGCCGGTCAAGATCATGTTGAAGGATACGGTACATTTTTTATGTTATAACCTGCCCGTGGGGCTGTACGGCGGGAACAGTCTGGCCTCGCCACCCGGCAGCGCGGCGCTGCTGCTGCTGCCGCCCGATGCCTCGCCCGCCGAGCAGGCCGCCGCGCTGAAGGCGCTTGGTCCCGGCGCGCATGCCTTGCCGCGCGTGCCGCTCGATCCTGGCGGGCAGCCGTTGTTTCTGGCGTATGGCCTTGGGATGCAAGGCGAGCAACTGATTCATGCCGCGCTGCCGCAATTTGCGTGGGGCGTAGCGCAGCAGACACAAAGCCAGCCAGTACAGAGTGAAGATAGTCCGTGATTGTGGCAGCCGTAGAGCAGTTATGTCATTCCGAACGAAGTGAGGAATCTCTCTGGAGAGATTTCTCGCTCCGTTCGAATTGACAACAGTCTATTCAGCTTTGTTGCTGGCCCGCTGCATGGCGTTCCAGACTCTTTCCGAACGCAGCGGAATATCGACATGGCGCACGCCCAGTGGCTGGAGCGCGTCCGCGACGGCGTTCGCAATTGCCGGTGTCGAGCCGATTGTAGCCGCCTCGCCAATGCCTTTCGCGCCGAGCGGATTGAGCGGTGTCCGCGTTTCGGTCTTGTCGGTCACGAAGTCGGGGAACTGCGAAGCGCGCGGAATAGCGTAATCCATGAGTGAGCCGCTTAGTAACTGGCCGTTCTCGTCGTACACGATTTCCTCAAGCAGCGCCTGCGCGATGCCCTGCGCGAGCCCGCCATGCACCTGGCCAGTCACCAGCATGGGGCTGATGCGCGGGCCGCAATCGTCCACCGTGTAATAATCGCGGATGCGCACCACGCCTGTGTCGCGATCGACTTCAACCACCGCGACATGCGCGCCGAAGGGATAGATCAAATCGGGCGGCTTGAAGAAATCCGTTGCTTCCAATCCCGGCTCGATCTCGTCCGGCAGCTTGTCGCTGTAGGCGCGCCGGGCGATTTCGTGCAGCGTCAGCCCCTTGCCCGGCACGCCCTTGACACCATACTGCCCGTCGGCAAATTCAACGTCCTCGACGGCGGCTTCCAGCATATGCGCGGCGATGCGGCGGGCCTTTTCGCGCACTTTTGCAGTGGCGCGCACCAGCGCCGTGCCACCGATCGCCAGACTGCGGCTGCCCATGGTGCCAACGCCCATCGGCGTGGTCGCAGTGTCGCCATGCTTCACGATGATAGTCTCGAAGTCAGCGCCAAGCTGCTCCGCGACCATCTGCGCGAATGTCGTGCCGGTGCCCTGGCCGTGCGGCGAAATGCCGGTCGAAACCGTTACGGTGCCGCTCGGCTCGACGCGCACCTGCGCGCTCTCGTACGGGCCGAAGCCGCACATCTCGACATAGCATGCGATGCCAATGCCGAGCAGTGGCGCGCGCGGATCATTCTGGCGGCGCTTCTGCTCCTCGCGCAGCGCGGCGTAGTGCGAAATATCGAGCGCCCTGGTCAGCGCGCGGTCGTACTCGCCGCTGTCATACGTGATGCCGGTTGGCGTCTTGTAGGGGAAGGCGTCGGGCGCGATGAAATTTTTGCGCCGCACGTCCGCCGGGTCCATGCCAAGCTCGTGCGCGATCACGTCCATCATCCGCTCGATGTAATACGCCGCTTCCGGGCGGCCCGCGCCACGATAGGCCGCGACCGGCGTGGTGTTGGTAAAGACGGTTGTGTTTTCGATGTCAACTTCAGGAATCCTGTACACGCCTGCGGCCATCATGCCGGTCAGGTTCGCGAGGCCCGGCGCAAGCGGGTACGCGCCCAGATCGGCCACGATCCGGATGCGCAGGCCAGTGACGGTGCCGCCCTCCTGCACGGCGGCCTCATATTCGGCCACCTGCCCGCGCCCGTGCGTTGTCGCAACCATGTGCTCGACGCGATCCTCGACCCAGCGCAACGGCATGTTGAAATGCCGCGCCAGCGCGCCGAGCGCGATCTCTTCGGGGTAAATGCCGATCTTGATGCCGAAACCGCCGCCAACATCCGGCGCAATCGTGCGAACCTGATTCTCGGATAGGTGTAATGCTTTAGCGAGGTCGCCGCGCACCTGGTGTGGCGTCTGCGTGCTGGTCCAGATCGTCAGGCCACCGGATGCGGGATCGGGCGCGGCGACCACCGCGCGGCCCTCCATGGATATACCCGACAGCCGTTGGTTGACCATGCGCTGCTTGACAACCTTGAACGCGCTGGCAAAGGTGGCGTCGACTCCGCCGGTCTTGCGCTTCCACACATGCTCGACGTTGCCCTGCATATCGTCGAACAGGCGCGGCGCGTCCGGCTCCAGCGCCTTGAACACATCGGCGACGATGGGCAGCGGCTCCCAATCCACCTCGACGGCGGCAGCGGCATCCGCTGCAATTGCTGGCGATGTCGCAATCACCAGCGCCACCGCCTCACCGACATGTCGCACCTTATCCACCGACAATACCAGGTGCGTGCGAGGTGTTGTAGGCTCAGCGTTTTCCGAGCCGCCTTCGCCGCTGGTGGCGACTGGCATGGGTTCGCAGAGCGGCGCAATGTCATGGCCAGTCACGACGGCGACGACGCCGGGAATCTGACGGGCCGCTTCCGTATCAATGCTGTTGATGCGAGCGTGGGCGTAGGGGCTGCGGACGAACACGACATAATGCATGTCGGGCAATTTGAGGTCGCCGACATACATGCCCTCTCCGCGAATGAGACGAGGGTCTTCCTTACGCTTTACTTGCGCGCCAATGAGCTTTGCGTAAGCCATAGCTATTCCTTTCCAGTCCGGTAGTGCTGGTAAGTATAGGCTATGTCAGGCATGGCGGCAAGCGCGGGCGGGGTGCGTGATGGCAAGATGACAAGGTGACAAGGTGAGGAAAAGCAAAGGAACTACAGGAAGTTTTTATTCCCATAGTTCCCTCAGTTCCTCTCGTTCCGTCCGTTACATTTGTCCGCGCCAACTTTCAAGCGCCTTGCGGAACATCGTGCTGATGGTGCCGATCAGCGCCTTGCGCCCATAGCGCGCGACGTATTCGGTAGCCGCCAGCGCCGGGCCAGGATCGGTGCCGGTGCGTTCGCGCGTGTACCAGCGGTGATCCATGATCCAGCGGTACAGGTCGGCCTCGGTGCGTCCGGGGAAGAATTCGAGCACGTTCTGCTCGCGGATGACCTGCACAATCGGCATGTACACGTTGTCGTACCAGCTTGCCACGGCTACGTCGCGCTCGATTGTCTGATGCTGTTCGAGCCCGAGATAATAGCGATGGGCGTTGATGTGCCGCACGAGGTCGAGATAGCCGCCCAGTTCGCTGAACTCGATCCGTTCGTCGGGCCGCAGCGTGTGCAGGTCGGTCCACTCAAGGAAGTCGCTGTATTCTTCCTTGAGCATCAGGTCCTGCACCGACAGATCGGGTGTGAATGGCACGTCAATCGACAACTCGGTGACGAATGCATCGATGAAGGTTTGTTCGCGCTGCCGTGCCACCGAGATGCGGTGGTTACCGTCGCGCACAAAGAAGGTATCACCAACTTTGTACAGCTCAACTGGCGGAAGCTCGATTTCCTGAAGCATCGCTATATCAATGCTGCTCCAGCGCTGCTTGAGGCTTTCCGAGCGCGGTAAAAAGCGCCGGTCGAAGTCGCTGTAGCGCCCTTCGCTGCCGACAATATCGCTCAACGCGACAACATGATGGCCGAGATAGCGCTGGCCGCGTATGTTGAAGCGCTGCCGAATCTCGTCAAGCGAGAGCAGCGCGCGGGGCCGGTTGCGAATGAAGTCAATGATGCTTGCGACAAACGCCTTGCGGCGCGCTTCGCGAAAATCTTGCAGCGCGGCATTGGTCAATATTGGACTCGTCATATTGCACTCCACGTGATCCACGCCGGACTTCCGTGTGCCAGACTATCTCCCATGAATAGCCACACGCGCAGTTCACCATTACAATCAATAAAACTAGTGAGGAACAACACGACATGATTGTTGGTGATAACTCCTTCACTCATTATAGCATCGCGCAGCAGATGTTAGTCATCCGATGACAGCGACGTTGTTGCTCCTCTATGTGTTGGTAACGCCTCGACCGTCAGTAAGCCGTACCCCGCTGTGTTGATCACCGTTGTTTCATTGTAGCGGGTCTCCGTCACCGCATTGACGGCATAGGAACGATGGATGTGTCCATGAATGAGGTAGCGCGGCTTGAACCGGTCCATCACGTTCAGGAAAACCCTGAACCCGCGATGGGGCCGATCCGGGCCGTTGTGAATGTCCAACGGCGGCGCATGCGTCAGGAATACATCAACATAGCGCCCATAGCGCTGATTGTTCAGCAGCAAGCGCGGAACCAGCCGCAACACACGCGCGGCCATCTGGCGCTCCGTGTACTGCGCGTCGCCTTCGTTGTTATACCGCAGGCAACCGCCCAACCCGGCGATGATCACATCGCCAACGCGGATGCTGCGCCCCTCTACCGAGACACACCCAGCAGGTTCGTACCGCACCGTGCCATCTGCCAGTTGCTCCGGCTTGTCATGATTGCCATGAACATACAAGCACGGCACGTTCAGTGTCGATACGATAAACTCAAGGTAGTAATACGGCAGGTCGCCACACGCGAGCACGGCATCGACGTGTCCAAAGCGTTCCCTGGCATTCAAGCTGTATACGACGGGTACAACCTCATCGCTAACGGTCAAGAACAGCATTGTTCCACTTCAATTGCAAAAGAAAATGATGACACCGAGGCCCTCGGTGCCATCACACATCCACATGGTACACTCTTTTTGGTCAGCATGCAATGATAATTAGGTGAGGAAATGTGAAACATTGCACAAACTTCCTGAGAGATTCACTGTGTATTTGTATCA
>DASTWM010000450.1:0-12994 GCA_035765855.1 Roseiflexaceae bacterium | reverse complement strand
CTTGATGCCGTGATTCAGTACCAGGTCATCAAGGATGAGGCCGGGCAACTGTATCAGGATTGGGGCGGCGCAGACATCGCTACGGTTGAGGATCGCGTGGTGCGCCAGTACACCCGCTCGCAGGTGCCGGTCGTCGCCTCGAAATATGGCTGGGAGGAGATTACGTCAAGCAAACGTGATGTCATCAATGCCGAGATCAGCAGCGCGCTGAGCGCCGAGTTCGCCAAGCGGCACCTGAGCCTGATCTCATTTGCTATTCGCGAGGTCCACCTGCCGCAGTCATTGCAGGACGCCCTGAATCAGAAGATTCAGGCCCAGCAGGCCGCCGAGCAGCAGAAATATCAGTTGCAGCAGGCGCAGGTCAAGGCCCAGCAGGATGTCGCGGAGGCTGAAGGCCATGCCAACGCGCTAAAGGCCCAGGCTGAGGGCGAGGCGCAGGCCACGCTGACGCGCGCCGAGGCGCAGGCGCAGGCCAATCAGCAACTGGCGAAGAGCCTGACGCCCGATCTCATCCGCTATCAGCAGTTGCAGAAGTGGGATGGCAAGTTGCCGGTCTTCACCGGCGGCAGCACGCCGCTCGTGGACGCGACCAGCATTATCAGCGGGACGGCGGGGCGGTAGCGGATAGACGATGGACGAAAGGCACCGAGCGGCGAGGCTCGGTGCCTTCTTTGTTTAAGCGCGTCAGCGGCCTAGCAGCGGTAGAAATATCTGATGTTGATCCGACTGCGGTTCGGTGCCAGGCGTTGGCTCTGGTGTACCTGGCGCAGGCGTAGACGTTGATGTTGGCTGCGTTGTCGGCGTAGCTGTAGGAGGCAGCGTCGGTGTTAATACTGGCGACTCAGACGTTGGCTCCGGCGATGGGTCGGTGGCGGCGCATGCGCCAGTCGTCACTGCAATCCACCCTGAAGTCTCAGACACGTGATCACTATCATACGCCTTCACCTCATAATAGAACGTTGTGTCGCACGCCAGATTCGTGAATGTTGCCTCAGTGCTGTGAGCAGCAACCGTGGTAAGTACGTCCCAGTCACCAATGCTGCTGTTCCATTTATAGATATTATATCCATGGCCCTTGTACGAGTTATCCTGCCAATTCAGTGTCACGCTGTTACTTGTAACATTGGCGGCTTGCAAGCCTGAAGGCGCGCATAGCGGCATGTCGTAACTGGCATATATGTAATCAGTCGTTTGTTTACTGCCATGATACGGATCTGCTCGTAGCAGATACTCGCCTTCGCATTCTGCGCCGGTCATAACAAACGAACGAGCATCAGCGCCGACGGTTCCAATGAGTTCGTCAATCACAACCTTGCTGCGATCCTTGTTCGTGAAATCGCGATAGATTCTAAAGCCATCAAGCGTGCCTGTTGCATCCCACTGAACTTCAATAGTATCGTCGGTAACAGTGCCAATTCGCAGATTCGTCGCTGGACATGGGTACGTGCCGG
Organism: Roseiflexaceae bacterium; assembly: GCA_035765855.1. GTDB lineage: Bacteria > Chloroflexota > Chloroflexia > Chloroflexales > Roseiflexaceae > DASTWM01. Next base: position 11,543 of record DASTWM010000450.1, on the reverse strand, counting down.
CCGTTATCCATGGTTCAGCCTCGGACTCACCGGCTGCGTTGAAAGCGACAACGTAGTAGGCATAATCGGAGCCACAGCCAACATTTATATCGCTAAAGCTGGTCTGGTTGGCTGCAACCGTGCCGATGAGCAGCCATGACAAATCCTCACCACGCCAGCGGTAGATGTGGAATCCATCCTCGTTGTTGGACTTATCTTGCCATTGGAGCGTGATTCTGTTTTGGCTACTTGACAACTCTTGAACATTACTCGGCGCAAGCAGCCCTTGCGCTTTCGTTATCTGGCGGGTGCCTTGCGGCGCAAGCGCAACGTTACCAGCTTTGTCATAGATGTCATAGCCAAGCGTAATCCCTTGATCAGCTATTCCTGATACATCCCAATTATATTCATAGGGAGCAGTGCTATCCGTGTACAAAATGTGCCAACTGCCATCATACAAAGCCGTGAAGTTAACATGATCCACGCCGCTCAGATTGTCGCTTGCCGTGCCACGCAACGTTACCTTGTCGGAAACCGTTACGCCAGCAGCCGGTTCGGTGTAGCCGCCGGTTGGCGCAGTCGCATCTTTTATTATGTGCCGTGTGCCTTGTGGGGATGCAGCACGATGGCCCGCTTTATCGTATACATCAAAACCGAGGGTAATTTCTTGATCAGCAATGCCAGACACATTCCATGTATATTCGTAGGGAGCGGCATTATCAGTGTACAGGGTATGCCAGTTGCCATCGTAGAAGGCAGTAAAAATCACATAATCAACGCCGCTCCCACTATCACTAGCGTTCGCCGTAATCGTGAACTGCGAATTTCTTGTTGAACTGCCATCAATAGGGGAGATAATGCTACCTGTAGGAGGTGTACGATCAAGCGTGACATAGTGATAACCTCCAGGATCCATAGTGATGTTGCCTGCATTGTCATGAACGTGGATTGTGAATGTAATGCGCTGGTCGACAATATTACTTGCATCCCACTGACATTCGTAGGGAGCCGTCTCATCGCGACAAACTCCTTTCCATGATCCGTCATAACGAATGTAGAAGTCCACGAACCGTACACCGCTTCCACTATCACTAGCGTTCGCCGTAATCGTGAACCGGGAATCTTTCGTTGAACTGCCGTCAATGGGTGCGGTAATGCTACCTGTAGGCGGTGTGGTGTCTGGAGATTGGCTCCAGCACCGAGTCAAAGCTAGCCCACTATACTGATTCTCCTCATCTTTACCTTTATCAGGCATATCAGGAGCACATTGAAATCTAGTTTGATATGCGGCGGCGAACGGAAGTTGAGTACCTCCATCCCAATATCCTGATTTTATATGAATATGAATATGTGCATAACCACCGTTATTACCTACGCCTGGCGGATTAACTATTCCTATAGCTTCTCCGGCAGAAACATGCCCAAATAAAGCGTTAGCAGGGGCATCTTGCTGCCATTTGTGGCGCAAATGACCTAGAACAACTGAACCTCCAGCATCAAAGTTGATATAGATACTATCTGGAAATGTACCTCGATAGGCTTTACCACTACCAGGGGCAACAACAGTTTTGCCAGTCGAAGAGTTAGCTGTGGATGGATTACACCCTTTAATACCAGGAGAGTTGCGATCAATGGAAAGATCTAGAGCGAAGCCATCTATTGTATGTGACCCGTTGCTATTACGATACCCTTGACACACGTACCAAGTTTCCCCTTCTTGGAAGGGTAACAATAGAGGAGCAGGCATAGCTGCTACCTTATGTACGGTTAAAAGGCCGGTAAATAGGAACAGTATGCTGATAAGCAGCATAGGAGCAATGTGACGATGTGTTTTCATAAGTAACTCCTTGTTGCCTCTTTAAAGGTCGAAAGATGGTTGACAACAACGTTTTGCGAGAGATTACGATCATTGCTGAATCTGCGAAGGTGCGTGCAAGGCTCTTGCTTCGTGGATCGCACGGAAAAGCATTGTGCAGAGAGCATGAATGGTGGCAATAGCAGTGTAATGCGCTTGACTATCTGTCCACGACATCAACTATCATCCCCAATGCCATGGCACTACCAGATACCAAATGGCACGCCAAAGAATACTCTCAACGTGCCATATATCAGTCACAAATGCGATCTGCTCTACAGTTTCACACACGCCCAACCTACAAACTTGCGTCCCCACTTCCACCATCTGTTTGCAAAGATGGGATCAAGACGTGCTGCAACGTTAGAACCAGTTTGACAGTAAGCATCATTTACCTGCTGAGCAAGTAACGGCGCATAGCCATCACACATGTGTGATGCAACCTGAAGGCTACTCAAGGTGACAGTCGAGGGAATAATGGGTGCAGCCGTTGTAAAGGATGCGTTTGGATAGACGCTGTTACACTGATCAACCGCATCTTGTTGCGTCACCCAGCGCACGATCTTATCCTTTACATCCTTCTCCATACTTGCTTCTGCCTTCAATGGAATGACAGTCAATGCAAGAATTGGTATCATCATAGTCAGAAGCACGATCAATCGAATCCAGCGCATCATGAACCTCCTTATCTAAGACGAATAAAAGAGCGGCAACTTCATTACCTCTTGACAATAACTTTTCGCTTCACTATCATTTATGCATAAGTGACGGGAGAAAATCTGCTCCCGATTCGCAGTCAGTTTTCGACAGTCAAACGAGAACGTCATGCGCCAGCCTTCTCCGTTCACCGACGTTGTCAATCGATATGTCAGGCGCTCATACTATTCGGCCGGGCAGCTCGCCATGCGCACCGGCCTCCCCAAGGAGACGATTGTCAACTGGCTGGAGGGCAAAGTCCGCAAGCCACAGCAATGGCACGGCCTTATCAAACTCGCCGCCGCACTGTACCTCAACGAGGCCGAAACAGACGAACTGCTGGCATCCGCGCGGCATCCGTCCATCGCCGCGCTACTGGCCCGCGCCGATAACGACACCGACCGCGCGCTTCTCGCGCCGTGGAACAGCGCCGAACATCAGCTTCAAGCTGCGCTCCGTCTGTTGGCGCATATGCCGCTCGACCGCGTGCCGGAACCAGCCGCTTTGCCACCCGGTTCGCGCATGCCGTTGCACCGCAACCCCTTATTCGTCGGGCGCAATGACGATCTTCGTACTCTGGCCGAGTGGTTCAACCAGCGCGAAGTTGTGGCTATCAGTGGTATGGGTGGCATCGGCAAAACCCAACTTGCGAACGCATTCGTCCACCGCTATGGGCAGTTCTTTGCGGGCGGCGTGTTCTGGCTCTCCTTTGCCGACCCTGCTGACGTGCCGAACGAGGTGGCGGCATGCGGTGGAGTGGGCTTCATGGACCTGCGGCCCGACTTCGCCGATCTCAAACTTGAACAACAGGTGCAGGCGGTACGCGCCGCCTGGCAAAGCCAGCTGCCGCGCCTGTTAATATTTAACAACTGTGAGGATGAAGAACTGTTTGCGGCATGGCGGCCAACTACGGGCGGCTGCCGTGTCCTCGTGACCAGCCGCCGAACCGCGTGGGACCGCGCGCTCGATGTGCAGGTGCTGCCGCTTCATGTGCTTCAGCGCGCAGATAGCATCCAATTGCTCAGCCGCTGCCATCCCGATCACATACTTGATGACCCGGCGCTTGATGCAATTGCCGCCGAACTTGGCGATCTGCCGCTGGCGCTGCATCTCGCCGGCACATATCTCGACCGCTACCGGCATGCGCTGACGCCCGCCGAGTACCTGGCAGAGCTTCGTAACGCCAAGCTGATCAATCATCGCTCATTGCATGACGGCGGCATCTCGCCTACCCGCCACGAACAGCATGTTGGCCGCACCTTCGCCATGAGCTTCGAGCGGCTTAACCCGGCCAGCACAACTGACCAGCATGCCACAACATTGCTGGCCTGCGCGGCGGTGTTCGCCCATGGCGAATCAATTCCGCGCGATCTGCTGCTGGCAACCATGAACGATCTGGAACCGCAGCCGACTGCAACAGAACGCGAGGATGCATTAGCCAGGCTGCTGGAACTTGGCTTGCTCGAGACGAACAGCCAGAACACCTTTCGGATGCATCGCCTGCTGGCGGCGTTTGTGGAGCAACGGTTGGTGGTTACCGCAATACAACACGCCGTGGAACAGGCTGTGACCCGCACTGCAAACCAGCACAACGAACAGGGCGATGTGCCTGCCATCATTCCCATGCTGCGCCACATGCGACACCTTGCCGACCAGGCATTGCCGCGCGGCGATGTGAGCGCCGCAGCATTGTGTGTTGCGCTTGGCTATTCGTTGTGGCTGCTTGGCCGCTACGATCAGGCGCAGATGTATCTTGAACATGCCCTTGACATCTACCAGCAACAGTCGGAGCCGCGCCCGCTTGATGTTGCTGGCTGCTACAACCTTCTGGGGCTTTCTCACCAACTCCAAAGCCATATGCGCGAGGCACAACAGTTTTTTGAAAGCGCACTGGCGATCTGGGAGCCGGAACTCGGGCCGAATCATGAAACAACATCAACCGAGTACAACAACCTCGGCTACCTGCTATTGCTGCTTGGTGATTATCCGCTGGCCCAGGACTACCTTCGTCGAGGCTTACGAGTGCGGCAGCACCTCTACGGCTTGCGCGATCATGGCACAGCGCGCTGCATCCACAACATGGGTTTTCTGCTTTTTAGGCGTGGCCGCTATCGCTCGTCCGAGCGCTATGTACGGTTAGCGCTACACATCCGCGAACAGCTATTTGGGGCCAACCACTCCACAATCGCCATGTCACTGACCCTACTCGGCGCAACAAGCTTACTGTTGGCGGACTACCACTGTGCCGAGCAGTATCACCAACGCGCACTGACCATTCGCGAGACAATTTACGGCGACAGTCACCATGATACGGCAGAAAGTCTTTATAATCTGGGACAGGTGCGGCGGACCACCGGCGATTTCGAGCAGGCCCGCAGGTATCTCGACGCGGCTCTGGCAATCAATCTTTCGACGCTTGGCGAGCAGAATCGCGAAACGCTGTTCGTGTGGTGCGAAATAGGACGCCTGCTGCGTGATGAACGCCGCTATGGCGAGGCCGAGCCCTACTTCGAGCGCTCACTTGCCGGGCTGCGCGGAAAACCGGCATTTCATACGCCTGACACAGCCACCATGCTCGATGACTTCGGCACGCTGCGGCTCCGGCAGGCACAGTATGCCGAAGCATGTGTGTTGTTTCAGCAAGCGCTCGATATTCGTCAAAGCCTGCTGGACGCAGACCACCCGGATCTGGCCTACAGCTATTACCATCTCGGCATGCTGCACGCCAAACAAGGTAATTGCGCCATCGCACAACAATTCTTTGCACAGGCACTGCCGATCAGCCGCCGACGGTTTGGCGCGCACCACCCGCTGACCCGCGCCATGCGCTCGGCGCGCACGATCATAGCACTTGCATAAAACACGCTACTGGTAGTATTCTAAGGGCGCGAAATCGGCCACATTTTCGCTTCATCATCCTCCAAATGGCCTTAATATTGCTACCGTCTCTTGGGAAGCAGTTCAATACACGTCACACAATCCTGTTCCTGCTTTCATGACTGCTACCTTCATCCTTGGTGAAGCAAAGGCTTTGCAATGCATAATCTATTCCTCTTTCCTATGCCTCCGCCCGTAACGCCGGGAGCACTCTGTTGAGGCGATCTTGATGTTGCCCGTCGAACACGGCGGCTGCTCAGTTGCTTAGTGGGTACGGGGCGATAAGCATCGGTTGCACGTTGCCGTGCTAGTTGGAGGTCACGCGTGTTTAGCCCAAATTCTCCGCAAGCGTACAGTATCAACAATCTTCTGCTCTTGACCACGATAATCGGCGGAGTGATTCTGCTGATCATCGGTGGAGTGGTGTTCTATAGCGCGTTCCGGTTTCGCAGCGGCCTGCGCCCGGGCGAACCACCGCAGATCTTCGGGAGTCGCAACCTGGAATTTCTCTGGACGGGCATACCGGTGATCGTGCTGATCGTGCTGTTTGGGTTTGCCGTGAACACAATGCGACAGATCGATCCAGCGCCCGGCCAGCAGCCGCCCGATGTCATCGTCACGGGGTATCAGTGGTGGTGGCGCGTGGAATATCCGCAGGCGGGCGTCGTAACAGCGAATGAAATTCACATTCCAGTCGGCAAACAAATCCTCTTTCAACTTGAGGGCGGCGACGTGATCCATGATTTCTGGGTTCCGCAGCTGGGGCCAAAGCGCGACACCATACCGGGCAGCACGAACTATCTCTGGTTGCAAGCCAATACGCCCGATGTGTATCTGGGCGCATGCTCGGAGTATTGCGGCACCCAGCATGCCTGGATGCGCATCCGCGTCATCGCGCAGCCGCAGGCCGAATTCGACCAGTGGCTCCAACAGCAGCGCGCGGCGGCCACTCCATCCGGCAGCGATGCCATGCGCGGCGCGCAGGTGTTTCAGCAAAACACATGTGTAAATTGCCATGCCATTCAACAAACTGGCACAAACTGGGCAGGACCAAACTTAGGCCATCTGGGCAGCCGGCAAACCATCGGCGCGGGTGTGATCGAGAATACTCCCGATAATCTGGCAGCCTGGATCACCAATCCACAACGGTTCAAGCCGGGCGTGAAAATGCCAGGCTACCAACTTTCGCCGGCGGATCTTCATGCCTTGGTCGCGTATCTGGAGAGCTTAAAATGAGCGAAATTTCACTGGTCCCTGAAGCCGCCGATGTGCCGCGCAATGTGAGTAAGGTAAACCTGCTCAGTTGGATTTCGTCGGTCGATCACAAACAGATCGGCATCATGTATATCATCACTGCCATCGTCTTTCTGGTTGTCGGTGGGCTTGAAGCCATGCTGATCCGCCTTCAGCTTGCGCAGCCGAACGCCCAGGTACTCTCGCCGGAAGCCTACAACCAGATTTTTACGATGCACGGCACCACCATGATTTTCCTCATGGGTATGCCTATGCTGATCGGCTTCGGCAATTACCTCGTGCCGCTGATGATCGGCGCGAACGACATGGCCTTTCCGCGGCTTAACGCGCTCGGCCTCTGGCTGGTGGTATTTGGCGGGCTGGTGCTATATTACAGCTTTATCGCCGGTGGCGCGCCCGACGCGGGCTGGTTCAGCTATACGCCATTGAGCGAGCCGCCGTTTTCCGGCACCGGCGTCGATTACTGGGCGATCAGCATTATTGTTACTGGCATTGGGTCGATTGCGGCGGGCATCAATTTCATCGTCACGGTGCTGACCATGCGCGCGCCCGGCATGACGATGCGCCGTTTGCCGCTGTTTGCATGGATGGTGTTTGTCAACTCGTTCCTGATCATCTTCGCGCTGGCAATTCTGAATGGCGCGCTCGTGATGCTGGAGGCCGACCGGTTGCTGGGCGCGCGCTTTTTTCATCCGATCGTCGGTGGCTCGCCGGTCCTCTGGCAGCATATCTTCTGGGCGTTTGGGCATCCTGAAGTCTATATTCTGGTGCTGCCCGCCTTTGGCATGATCTCTGAGATCATCCCGGTCTTTTCGCGCAAGCCAATCTTCGGCTATCCATTTGTTGCCGCGTCGACGGTCGCGATTGCCTTCCTGAGCATGGGCGTGTGGGCGCACCACATGTTCGCAGTCGGCATGGGCTTCGGCTGGGATGTGTTCTTTGGCGCGTCCAGCTCGCTGATTGCAATCCCGACCGGGGTCAAGGTTTTCAACTGGACGGCGACGCTGTGGGGCGGCTCGCTGCGCTTTACCACCGCCATGCTGTTCGCCATGGGCTTCCTGGTGGAGTTTACGATCGGCGGCATTACGGGCGTCCAGTTCGCCCTGGTGCCGCTCGATTGGGCGACGACCGATTCGTATTTCGTGGTGGCGCATTTTCACTACGTTCTGGTTGGCGGGACGATCTTCGCCGTGACTGCGGGCTTCTACTACTGGTTCCCAAAGGTCACAGGCCGGATGATGTCGGAGCGGCTGGGCAAGTGGCACTTCTGGGTCAACCTGGTCGGCTTCAACATGACGTTCTTCGTCCAGCATATTCTGGGGCTTATGGGCATGCCGCGCCGCGTGTATACTTACCCCGATCTGCCTGGCTGGGGTCTGCTCAACCAGATTTCGTCGATCGGCGGCCTGATCACGGCAGTTGCATGGCTGATATTTATCGTCAATCTGGTGTACAGCCTGCGGAATGGCAAGCCAGCGGGCGATAATCCGTGGGAGGCATGGACGCTGGAATGGGCAACCACCTCGCCGCCGCCGCACTACAACTTCGACCAACTCCCGCCGATCCGGAGCCGCCGCCCGCTGTGGGACGTGGCGCATCCTGAGAATCCTGATTGGAAACACGATCATTAGTTCATGTGCAGGAACATGGCGGCAACGTGTGAGCAGCAAGGACGCATTCGATGACTGAAAAACATAAACTTGGCATGCTGTTCTTCCTCGCTTCTGAGGTTGCGTTTTTTAGCATGTTGATTCTGGCCTATCTTTATTTTATCGGCGCAGAGGCCAACGGCCCCAACGCGGCGACGGCGCTCGATCCGGCTACTACGGCGATTTTCACGGTCGCGCTGCTCGCCAGCAGTTTTACGCTGTGGCGCGCGCAAAAGAGCATCGAGCATGGCAAACAGGGCGGGTTGCGCATCTGGCTGCTGGCAACAATCGTGCTGGGGGCGATCTTCATTGGCGGGCAGGGCTGGGAATGGGCGGGACTGATCCGCGATAAGGTGACGATTTCCAACAGCCTGTTCGGGACGACGTTCTTTACCCTGACCGGCTTTCACGGGCTGCATGTGATATCGGGGCTGATCGTGCTGCTGATTCTGTTTATTCTGGCGCTGGCAGGCAGCCTCAATCAGGCGCGCGCGCACGCCCTGGCAACGGTCGAACTCTATTGGCACTTTGTCGACGTGGTGTGGATCGTGATTTTCTCGCTGCTGTACGTTTGGCCGCATCTCTGAACATGCACCGCAGAGCTACAGAGGCACAGAGGATACTTCATGTAATTGTTCAGGAAGTATCTGAATCTCATGGAAAAGCCTTCTCTGTGCGTCCTCCGTGCCGCTGCGGTGAAAGAAAACACGATGACAGCATGGCAATTGATCATTTCGGACTGGCATTGGCATCCTTCGGTGCTGTTGGGCTGCGTCGGCCTGCTGGCGGGCTATGCCGTGCTGCTGCGCTTCCGCTTCGGCAGGGCGGCGCTGTGGTATGCGTCCGGGGTTTTCGTGCTGTTCGTGGCGCTGCTATCGCCGCTTCATACGCTGGGCGACACGTATTTGTTCAGCGCGCACATGCTTCAGCACATGCTGTTGATCTTGATTGTGCCGCCACTGCTGCTGCTGGGCCTGCCCGCCGCGCTGGTACGCACATGGCTGGAGATACCGCCTGTGCGGCGGATCGAGCGGGTGCTGCGGCGGCCAGTGGTTGCCTGGCTGTTCGGCATGGGCACGCTGTGGCTGTGGCATGTGCCAGCACTGTACAACGCGGCGTTGAGCAACGAGAACCTGCACATCGTCGAGCATCTGTGCTTTATAACAACCGCGACGATCTTTTGGTGGCCGATTGTCGCGCCAATCGACGAAGCGCGACCGATGCCGCTCATAACAGTGGGGTATCTTTTTCTGGCAATGATTGCCAGCGGCGTGCTCGGCATTATGCTCACCTTCGCCGCGCCCGGTCTGTATCCGGCCTATCTGCATCCGCCCGATCAACTGGGCATTCTGCCGCTGCTGCGCGACACCTGGGGGCTGACTCCAGCGGTCGATCAGCAGCTTGGCGGCCTGTTCATGTGGGTGCCAAGCGGGCTGGTGTACATCGCGGCAGCCATGGTGATACTGGCGCGCTGGTATGGCACGCCCGAGACGGACGATATGCCGCAGGCATCGATCACAAGCGATGGGCTGCCCCGCGCCATCGATAGCAGATATGTTGAGGAGGTTTCATGACCAGCCCACAAAGTACAAGCACCGCAGCAGACCACGCCAGCCAGCACCCCCAGCCGGAACTGCATCCGGGCTGGCAGCGCGTCACGCACGAAGGCATACCGGCACCGACCTACTGGCCAGCAGTGCTGGCGTTTGGCATTACGTTGTTCTTCTGGGGCATTTTAACATCATGGATTATTTCGGGCATGGGCGTGATCATATTCGTCGTCGCAATCGTTGGCTGGATAGGAGATCTGCTGCATGGACACTGATCCAAAAGAACCCACTACGCGCGCGGGCGCTCCCGTTGTCACTCGCCGCGCGTTTCTTAACAAGCTGAGTCTTGCCGTTGGCGGGATCGGCGCGCTGCTGATGGGCGTGCCGGTTGTTGGCTTTCTGTTGTCGCCGCTGCTGGGACGGCAGCCCCAGGTGTGGGTTGCGGTTGGCCCGGTCAATACATTCGAACTGAACAAGACCGTGCTGATCACGTTGCCAGACCCATCGCCGCTGCCGTGGTCGGGCGTGACGGCCCGCAGCGCGGCATGGCTGCGGCGCACCGGCGACGATCAGTTCATCGCCTTTGCCGTCAATTGCACGCACCTTGGCTGCCCGGTGCGCTGGCTGCCGGACGCTGAAATCTTTATGTGTCCATGTCACGGCGGCGTCTTCTATGGTGATGGACGCCCCGCCGCTGGCCCGCCGGAGCGTCAGTTGTACCGTTATGAGGCGCGAATCAATAACGGCCAGGTCGAACTGCTCTCCGGCACGTTGCCAATCGCGCCGCAAAGTGGCAAGGAGGGGAGCGCATGAACATCGTGAAGCGCGTGTGGGCGTGGATTGACGATCGGAGCGGCTTCTCGAATCTTGTGAAGCCAGTTCTCGACCATCCGGTTCCACCCGGTTCGGGGTGGTCGTATGTCTTTGGCAGCGCCGCGCTGGCCGCCTTTATACTCCAGGTTATCACGGGCATGGCCCTTGCGACATCCTATGTGACATCCGCCGGAGAAGCCTACAATAGTCTCAAGTTCATCACCGACAATAGCACGCTTGGCTATCTACTGCGCGGCATGCACTTCTACGGCGCGTCGGCCATGATCCTGATGGTTGGCCTGCATATGATTCAGGTGTTTCTGGTTGGCTCATACAAATTTCCGCGCGAACTCAATTGGCTGACCGGCATTGTGCTTCTGGGCGCGACGGTTGCGCTCGGCTTTACCGGCCAGTTGCTGCGCTGGGACGACATCGCGGTCTGGTCGGTCTTTGTCGCGTCATCCATGGCGGCGCGAGTACCCGTTTTAGGGAACCAGCTTGCGCAGTTCATCATCGCTGGCGACACGATCGGCGGGGCGACGCTTAGCCGCTTTTTCGCCTTCCACGTTTTCTTTCTCCCGGCAGTTATTTTCGGGGTGGTTGCCGTCCACCTCACCATGGTGCTGTACCACGGCATCTCCGAGCCGCCCAAGGCCGGGCGACCAGTCGATCCGAAGACCTACCGCCAATGGTATCACGACTATCTGGAGCGCTTCGGCGTGCCATTCTGGCCCGATGCTGCATGGCGCGACATCGTTTTTGGCATCGGCATGATCGCCGTCATTATGATACTGGCAATCGTGTTTGGCCCGCCGCAACTGGGAGCGCCGCCCGACCCAAGCAAGATCGACGCCTACCCGCGCCCTGACT
>DASTWM010000449.1:0-2024 GCA_035765855.1 Roseiflexaceae bacterium | reverse complement strand
GTAGGTCGTCAGCACCACGTCGTACCCATCGAAGCCGGATGGCTCGCTGATCCGTCCCTGGTCGGAGTGGACGTACAGGTCCAGCTCGGGCGCGAACTTCTGGGCCTCGCGCTGCCAGTTGAACAGCAGCGAGCGCGGCATGACCAGCAGCGTGGCGGGCAGCGTCGGCTCGCGTTCGTAGAGTGATTGCAGGAAGGCCAGCGCCTGGATGGTTTTACCAACGCCCATGTCGTCTGCCAGGCAGCCGCCGAAATGGTACTCGCGCAGAAAATGCAGCCAGTCATAGCCGAACTTCTGGTACGGGCGCAACTCGCCTTGAAAGCCGCATGGCAATTCCTGTGGCTCGATGCTCTCGAACGAGCGCAGCTTCGCGCGCCGCCGCTCGAACTCGGCGTCGGTCTGGGCGTGGTCAGACTCCTCGATCAATTGGTCGAGCAGCAGCGTCTGGCTATTGGTAAAGCGCAGGCTGTCGTCGTGCTCCTGGCCCATGCCGAACAAATGCTGGTACTTCTCAGCCCATTCTTCCGGCAGCATGCCGATCGAGCCGTCAGCCAGCTTGATATACTTCGCGCGCTTGCGAATGGCTTGCCTGACATCTTTGAGCGAAACCTCAAGCTCGCCGTAGTTGACCTTCGCATCCACGTCGAACCAGTCAATGCCGCTCTTGACGTTGAACGAGATCGATGGGCGGTTACGGTTGACCTTGGTCGAGGTCAGCGCTTCTTCGCCGTAGATCGTGTAGCCCGCCTCGACCAGGCGTGGAACCTGGCGCAGCAGAAAGTCCACCGTGTCAGTGCCGCGCCGCAGCAGAAACATGCCCGCCGCTGGCCCGCGCTTCAGCCCGAACGACGACAGCGCCTGCCATGCCTCCTGTTCGCGCTCGAGCTGGCGGGTGACACGGACGAGTTGCGCCGAACCGGGCTTGCGCTGCACGCTGTGCGGCGGCGGGCGCTTGTCATACGCAACATCATAGCCGCCGTAACTGAAGCGCAATTCAGCCTGAAATGCGCCGTCCCGCTCGCTCAGGTATAAACATGGCTGCGGCGCAACATCGTCAATTGATTCCCACTGCACGAGATCGCCTTGCACGCTGATGCGCTCGGTGACGGGCAGCAAATAGGTATCGAGAAACTCATTCTGGTCTTTGGCAGGCACAACCAGGTCGGGGTAATCCAGCAGTGTGCGGCTGAAGCCGTCGGCGTTCGGCACATGCGCCAGCACCTCATCAACGAGCAGCCAGAGTGGATCTTGCACAATCACGTCGGTGTTGCTTTTTCGCATGGGCAGCACATGCTCGCCCGCCACGAGCCGGAGTTGCATTCTGATGCCGCCGTTTGCCTCGCTGAGCATCGCCGCCAACTCTGCATCGCTGATTATCTCAAGCCGCTGCGCCAGCGGGTCGGTCTCTTCGCCGTAATAAACCAGGCAGCGCGGGAGAAAGGAAAAGACTGATTCATAGAACGCCGCGCCCTCGCGCCCGTAATACCCATACACATACGGGTTGCCAACTGACAGGTTCGCGGCGGCAATCGCCTCTGTGCTGGCATACGGGTAGCTTATCGGGCTGATGCGCGAACGAATCGGTTTGGCCTGCATGGACAGCGCGTCAGCATCAATGCGCTGCGCAATCGCATCGAGATCGGCCAGTTCGTCGGCAGAAAAGAGTTTCGCGGAAAGCTGGTACGGCACAATCGCCCAGAACGCGGATCGATTCTGCAAGCTGAACACCACCGGCCCATGGGTAGTGGCGCTGCGGCGGCTCGATGTCTGGTTGGCATGCTCGATCACCGCCTTCCATAGCTGCGGCGGATGCTGCCTGAGGTGTTCGCGCAGCGCCAGAAATGCGGCGATGCGATGGCGGCATGGCGACCAGCTATAGCCTTGTTGACATGTACACGTCAACGACGTCTGGCCCTCGTGCGCCCAAATGCGCACCTGATAGGTTTGGCTGCCATGGTGATCGCGCACGCTCAGCCATGCAGAGTGCGCATCCACACTGCCCATGCTGACGCGGTCCTGCTCGT
>DASTWM010000448.1:0-20072 GCA_035765855.1 Roseiflexaceae bacterium | reverse complement strand
ATGGATTGGTCGAAGCGCCACCCGGATGGAACTTCATGGACTGGGTGGGGGAGTGGCCCGGCGGCGTGCCGCCCGACGGCGAGCTTGGCGTGAGCGGCGTGATCAACTGGCAATTCGCGCTGGTACTGACCATGGCGGCCCAGCTTGAAGCCTGGGTGGGCGAGGATGCGCTGGCAGCCCGCGCCCGCAGCCGCGCCGAAGCGCTGGCGCAGCGACTGACTGAGCGCTTCTGGGATGAAGCACGCGGCATGTTCGCCGATGACCTGGCGCGGCAACGCTTCTCCGAACACGCGCAGTGCATGGCGATTCTCAGCGGGCTGCTCGATGCGGAGCGGCAGGCGCGCGTGGCCGACGGGCTGCTGCACAGCGCCGACCTGGCGCGCACGACGATCTACTTCAGCCATTACCTGCTGGAAACCTACACCGCGCTTGGCCGCATGGATGCGCTGTGGGAGCGGCTCCAGTTATGGCTCGACCTGCCGCGTCAGGGGTTTACGACGACGCCTGAGCAGCCGGAGCCGAGCCGCTCGGACTGCCATGCCTGGGGCGCGCACCCGCTGTTTCACTACTTTGCGTCGATCATGGGCATCCGGCCTGACGCGCCGGGCTTTCAGCGTGTCGCCATGCGCCCGCAGTTAGGCGAACTTACCGCTATCAGCGGCACGTTGATTCACCCGCGCGGCCAGATCGCGGCTGATCTGCGCGTGGAGCAGGGCAAGCTCACCGGAGAGATTACGCTGCCTGACGGCGTGGAAGGGAATTTGCTAATCGGAGACCGCACGACAGCGCTCACGAGCGGGCGCAATGCGGTTGCAGCAGCTATCTAACGGCCTGAAACCTGTCAGGCCAGCAGCGGGCCATCTGCGGATGCATGCAGCAGTACTGGTATGCTGACCTGACAGGTTTGAACTACCCGATTATTTCGTAGAGGACTCTTTCATTGGGAGGGGGACCGAGGGTGAGGGCATGAGGACTCTTTCAATCAAAAGGACCATGTGATGACACAGCAGCTTCATGTTGGCAATCTGCGCTGCGAGTACCGCAGCAATCCGCTTGGAATCGACGTTGCCGAGCCGCGCCTGAGCTGGCAACTTCAATCTGACGAGCGCGGCGCGCGCCAGACCGCCTACCAGGTTCTGGTGGCGAGCAGCCCGGAAAAGCTCGCCGACGGTCAGGGCGATCTGTGGGACAGCGGCAAGATCAATTCGGACCAATCCATCCAGGTTGCATACGCGGGAAGCAAGCTCGGCTCCGGCCAGCGCGCATGGTGGACGGTCCGCAGGTGGGGCCAGGACGGGCAGGCGTCGGACTACGCGGAGCCGGCATGGTGGGAGATAGGCCTGCTCGACCGCGCCGACTGGGCCGGGCAGTGGATCGGCGGGCCGCTGGCGGGCGGGAAGCACAGCAGCAGTCCGTCGCCATTTCTGCGCACGCAGTTTACGCTCGACAAGCCGGTGGCGCAGGCACGCCTGTACATCACGGCGCTGGGATTGTACGAGCCGCATCTGAACGGGCAAATCGTCGGCGAGGACGTGCTCATGCCGGGCTGGACTGACTACAACAAGCGCGTGCGCTACCAGGTCTACGACGTCGGCGCTCAACTTCAGCAGGGCGAGAATGCGCTGGGCGCGATTCTTGGCGACGGCTGGTACTGCGGCAATGTCGCATGGTACGGACGCCAGAACTACGGCGACCGGCCCCAACTGCTGGCGCAGTTGGCGATCACGTTTGAGGACGGCAGCACGCAGACCGTCGCCACCGACGAGCAGTGGAAGGTCGCCTACGGGCCGATTCTTGAGTCCGACATGCTCATGGGCGAAAGCTACGACGCGCGGCGCGAACTGAGCGGTTGGGACGCAGCCGGTTTTGACGATGCGAGCTGGTGGTCGGCGACAGCCTTTCCCGACAACGGCGCGGCGCTTGAGGCGACCGACGGCCCGCCGATCCGGCGGCAGGAGCAACTGCGCCCGCAATCCATCCGCGAGCTGTCTGAATATCATGGCTCGAACTGGATCGTGGACATGGGCCAGAATATGGTCGGCTGGGTGCGGCTGCGCGTGAGCGGGCCAGCAGGCACGACCGTGCGGCTGCGCTACGCCGAGGTGCTCAACCCGGACGGCACGATCTACACCACCAATTTGCGCGCGGCCCGCAACACGGATTATTACACGCTCAAAGGCGAGGGCGAGGAAGTGTGGGAGCCGCATTTCCTGTTTCATGGCTTCCGCTATGTCGAACTCAATAGCTTCCCCGGCGAAGTCACCGAAGATACCGTCACCGGTATTGTGGTCCACTCCGACATGCCGCGCACTGGCACGTTTGCCTGCTCCGACCCGCTGATCAATCAGTTGCAGCACAACATTGAATGGGGCCAGAAGGGCAACTTTGTGGACGTGCCGACCGACTGCCCACAGCGCGACGAGCGGCTGGGCTGGACCGGCGACGCGCAGGTGTTTATTCGCACGGCGGCATGGAACCGCAATGTAGCAGGATTCTTCACCAAGTGGCTGAAAGATCTGGAGGACGCTCAGGCGGAAAACGGCGCATATCCCAAGTTTGCGCCAATTCTTAGCCCGCGTGATGCCGACGGCGGACCGGCATGGAGCGACGCTGGCACGATTTGCCCGTGGACGATCTACACCTGCTACGGCGACACGCGCATTATTGAGCAACAGTACGACTCGATGAAGCGCTTTGTCGAGTTCATGAACGACACCAGCCGCGACGGGCTGCGGAATTATCCCGGCTACGAAGGCTGGCAGGGCTTCGGTGACTGGCTGGCGCTGGATGGCTCGGTCGATCGCTTTGGCATCACGCCGAAGGACCTGATCGGCACGGCCTTCTTCAGCTACAGCGCGCGGCTGCTGGCGCGCATGGCGAGCGTGATCGGGCGCGAGGAGGACGCGGCGCGCTACAACGGGCTGGCCGACAAGGCACGCGACGCCTTCCAGAAGCACTATGTCACGCCCGATGGCCTGATCGCGGGCGGCACGCAGACATGTTACGTGCTGGCGCTGTACTTCGACCTGCTGCCTGAGCAGGCGCGCGCGACGGCGCTTGAGGCGCTGGTGAGCGACATCAAACGGCGCGGCATGCACCTTTCGACTGGCTTCGTCGGCACGCCGTACCTCACCCGCGTGCTGAGCGACAACGGTCGCGCGGACGTGGCCTACGCGCTGCTGCACCAGCAAACATGGCCGTCATGGTTGTACTCGGTCACGCAGGGCGCGACGACGATCTGGGAGCGCTGGGACGGCTGGACGCACGACAAGGGCTTCCAGGACCCGAGCATGAACTCGTTCAACCATTACGCTTACGGCGCGATCGGCGAGTGGATGTACGCGGTGGTGGCGGGCATTGACGCCGATCCGGAGCAGCCGGGCTACAGGCACATCATCATGCGCCCGCAGCCGGGCGGCGGATTAACAAACGTGGCGGCGGATATTGAGTCAGTGTACGGGCGCGTCGGCAGCGCATGGCAGTTGAGAGACGGCGCATTCACCTGGCAGATCACCGTGCCAGCCAACGCCAGCGCGACGGTCTACGTCCCGGCGGCGGACGGCGCGGATGTGCGCGAAGGCGATGAGACCGCTGATAAGGCGAGCGGCGTGCGCTTTCTGCGGCGCGAGGGCAACGCGGCAGTGTATGAAGTTGGGTCGGGAACGTACCAGTTCATCAGCCAGCTTCCGGCGTAGAGCATACAACATCGTTTGGTCGTAGCGACACCCCTCGCGGGTGTCGCCTTCTGTTTAAACGGGCGGCGCATGTTTATGAATGAAACATCCCTCATGCCAACCGCGCTCCTCGCCGCAATCGGCGCGCTGCTCTGGATCGCTCTGATATGGCGCAGCGCGGCGTCGTCATTATCAGTGACGCGCCTCGTGTTCATGGTGTTCGTGGTCGGCCTGGCATGCCGGCTGGTCCTGCTGTTCGCTACTCCCACGTTCTACGCGCCGGACGAGCAGTCGCACTTCAATTACATCAAATACCTGTACGAGCAGCGCCAGTTTCCGGTGCAAACTAGCCAGACGAACGCGCCGACAAACGACTGGGAATATTATCAGCCGCCGCTGTATTACCTGCTGGAAGCGCCGGCTTATGCTGTGGCGCGCACGGCGTTTAGCGACAACACCGAGCGGATCGTGTGGGCGCTGCGGCTGCCATCGGTTATGCTGTGGGGCTGTAACGTCGCGCTGCTGTGGGCAATCATGCGACGGCTACAAATCAAAAATGAGTTCGTCATTGCATGCGCTGCCAGCCTCGTCTGCCTGCTTCCGGCGTACACCGCGATCTCGTCGGTGATCAACAACGACAACCTGGTGGTGACGCTCGGCGGCGCGCTGCTCTACCTCATGACCAGCGAGGTCAACTGGCGGCGCGCGCTGCTCATCGGCGTACTGCTGGGCGCGGCGCTGCTGACCAAGCTATCAGCGGTGGTCTATGTCGTTGCGTTAGTTGTCTTGCTGTTTGCGTTTGTTCTGAAGAAGCAATTAACGATAGCGCAAGCGATTGGCCGCCTCGCGCTCGTGGGCATGGTCGCCGCGCTGCTGTTTACGCCATGGGCGCTCAGAAACTGGTACGTGTACGGCGACTTCACGGCTGAAAAGGTCGCCAACGTCCCAAAGCACTGGCAATCAACCGCCGAGGCGATCCGCTTCTCGCACTGGTACCTGCTCGCCTCATTCTGGGCCATCGCGGGCCAGCAGAACAATATCGTTTTCCTGCCGAAGTTGAGCTACCTGCTGAGCTACGTGCCGCTCGTCGGGCTGCTGTTCAGCTGGGCGCGCGGCATGTGGCGACACGTGCTGCACGCGCCACGCGGACCGTTCATGGCTGTATGTGCTGCCGGAGTCGCGGCGAATCTGGTGCTGGTGGTGCGTTTTGGCCTGCTGTACGCGCAGGGCCAGGGACGCTTGCTATTTCCCATGCTCATCCCGCTGGCGCTATTCTTCGCGCTGGGGCTGCTCGGGATGGGCATTGAACGCCTGCGACACGCGCATGTCCATGTCGCAGGCTTTTTCGTGACGTATGCGCTGGCGTTTACCGGATACTGCCTGGCGTACTTTGCCCATGTGCAGTAATCATGAAACAGGTACGTAATCCTGCTCCTGGTGGCGAAAGTAGGTCTGGTACAGGTCAGCGTAATGCCCGCCGCGCGCCAGCAACTCGGCATGCGTGCCCTGCTCGACAATCTTGCCATGGTCGAGCACGATGATCTGATCAGCGGCAACGACGGTGGATAGCCGGTGCGCGATCACGATGCTGGTGCGGCCATGCAGCGTCACGTCCAGCCCGGCCTGAATCTGCGCCTCGGTGAATGGGTCAATGCTGGCCGTGGCTTCGTCCAGCAGCAGCATGGACGGGTTCTGGAACAACACCCGTGCCAGCGCCACCAGTTGCCGCTGGCCGAGCGAAAGCCGCGCGCCGCGCTCGCCGACGTCGGTCTGCAAGCCGTTCGGCAGATCGTCCACCCAGCTTCCGTCGCCAAGCTGCCGCGCGACTGCCGCCACTTCGTCGTCGGATGCGTCGGGCCGACCGTAGCGGATGTTGTTGGCCACCGTGCCAGAGAACAGAAACGGCGCTTGCGGCACCAAACCGATCTGGCGACGATACTGCGCCAGGTCGAGCGTGCGGATGTCGCGCCCGTCAATCAGCAGCCGCCCGCCCTGAAACTCGTAGAAGCGCAAGATGAGTTTCATGAGGCTGGACTTGCCCGCGCCGGTGTGACCGACGATTGCGAGGGTCTGGCCGGCCGGAATGTCGAGCGAGAAATCTTCGAGAACCAGGCGACGTCCGGCATGCTCGTCATCCGACGTTTCCTCGGTGTAGCGAAAATCGACATGCTCGAATGTGACGCGCCCGACGAGCCGCCCGACCGGCTCCTGCGCGGTCTGCACCACGCGCGTGTCGGTGTCGATCAGCGCGAACACGCGCTCGCTGGCCGCCAGCCCCTGCTGGAACTGGCTTGCAAACGAGGCAATGCTGGTGATTGGATAGAAAAAGATTGTCAGGCTTTGCACAAACAGGTACCAATCGCCGACCGAGACGCTGTTGGCGAGCACCAGCCGCCCGCCGAAGTACACCACAACCGCCGTCGCCAGACCCGCGAGTGTGTTCATAAGCGGCCAGATGCTGCCGAACACCGCCACGCGCAGCAACTGCACGCGGTAGGCCATCTGGTTCGTGGCCGTGAAGTCAGCGTGAATCGCGGCTTCCTGCCGAAAGTTTTTCGCCACCGTGATGCCGCTGATCGTTTCCTGCACAACCGCGTTGACCTCGGCCTGCGCGCGCTGGGCCTGTTGCATGGCGCGGCGCGCGATCCGCCGGAACACGAACGCAACCAGCACCACGACCGGACCGTTCGCCAGCGTGATCAGCGCCAGCCGCCAGTTTACCGCCAGCATGACCGCGCCCATGACGCCGACCAGCACCAACTGGCTCAGCAGATCAACAGTCAGTGTGACGGTAGTAGCGAAATCCTGCGTGTCGGAACTGATGCGGCTGACGATGCGCCCCGATGCGTACTGGTCGAAGAACGACATGTCGTGGCGCAGCACGGCGCGCATGGCGTCCTGCCGCAGCGCCAGCACCACGTCGCCGACGGCCCGCGCGGAGAAGCGCTGCCGCACGAAGTTGAACAGCCAGCCCAGCGCGCCCAGCACGGTCACCAGCCCGGCCAGCGCCAGCACGGTTTGGGCGCTGGGATTGCCGGTCAGCAGGTTGATGCCGCGCGAGATTGCCAGCGGCGTGACGGTCGCGGCGAGCGAGCCGAGCGCCACCGCGCCCGCTACCAGCAATACGATGCGAACATGCGGGCGAAAATACGCGGCGATGCGACGGACGAGTTGCGCGTCGCTATAGCTTCGGTCGTAGGCTTCGGCCTGCAACCCTCCGGTGAGACCCATGAATATCGTTACCTTTCTGGTGAAAGCGTCGGAGCCGCTAGCGCGGCATGCGACGCCTGATGATACGTGCTGTGTGGGCGCGCCGTGCCAAAAATCTGCCGGTAGGCCGGGCTGGTTGCCAGCAGATCGTCATGCGTACCCTGCGCGATGATTGCGCCATTTTTCATGACCAGAATGCGGTCGGCGCGGCGGATCTGCGACAGCCGGTGGGTGATCAGCAGCGTGGTGCGGCCTTCAAGAATCTTCCGCATGGCCTGCTGAATCTGGTCCTCGGTCGCGCTGTCAATCGCGCTGGTCGAGTCGTCAAGAATCAGGATGCGCGGGTCGGCCAGAAAGGCGCGCGCGATGGCGATGCGCTGGCGCTGCCCGCCCGACAAGGTTGTGCCGCGCTCGCCCACCACGGTGTCGTAGCCGTCGGGCATCGCGCTGATAAACGCATGCGCCTGCGCCAGTTTGGCAACTTCCTCAATCTCCATGCGCGACACCGGCGTGCGCGCGCCGAACGCGATGTTGTCGGCAATCGAGCGCGAGAACAGGAAAATATCCTGCTCGATTGTTGCAATCTGCGAGCGCAAACTGTCGAGGCTCCAGTCGCGCACGTCCACGCCGTCAATCAGCACCCGGCCAGCCGAAGCGTCGAAGATGCGGTTGACGAGCCTGGTCAGCGAGGTTTTGCCCGCGCCGGTCTGCCCGACGATGGCAATTGTTTCGCCGGGCTGGGCCGCGAAGGAAATATTCTTCAAGACGATTGACCGAGGACGTTCGTCCTTCGTCGTCCGTCCATCGTCATATGCAAAGCTCACATCTTCAAACGTAATCGCGCCCTGCATCGGCGCGGCGTACCCGCCCGCATTTTCGTCCAGTTCGGTGCGCGCGGTGATGAGTGACAGCACGCGCACCGCGCTGGTGAGACCAAGCTGCACTGCCGCGAAAGTCGTGAGCGAAAACATGGTTGGCGAGCGCAACGTCGCCATGAGCGTCATGTAGGTAATGGTTTGACCAACCGAAAGCTGCCCTTGCAGCACGAGAATGAGCGCATGGCCGAAGGCCAGTCCAGTAGCGAGGCCGAACAGCAGCAGCGGCAGGTAGCGCGCCTGGATCGCGCCCGATTGCACAAACGCATCGCGGTAAGATGCCGCCGCCGTGGTAAGGCGCTGCTCGATCTGCGGCTCCTGCGCGAAACCTTTGACAACTTCCATGCCGCTGATCGATTCGGCAAGCCCGGAGTTCATGACGCCGAAGCGCTCGTTCATACGAGTGGAGACCGGGCGCAGCGCGTTGTTGTAGCGCCGGATGGCAACCGCGAAGCCGAGCAGAAACAGGATCGGAACGAGCAGGAGATCGGCGCGCAGCAGCGCGATCGTGACCAGTGGCACGAGCAGCGCGAACAGCGACTCCAGCACCAGCCCCGAGTTCGGCGCGACCATCAGGCTGACCTGCTGCACGTCGTAGGTCGAGCGCGCCATGAGATCGCCAACCGACTGGCGGCTCAAAAACGTCTGGCTTTTGCTCAACAGGCTCAGGTACAATTCGGCGCGGGTGTCGCGCTCGACCCGCTGCCCCAGCACGCGCAGCGACAAACTGTTGAAAATATCGCATGCGCCGTAGCCGAGGTACGCCGCGACGACCAGCAGCGCCGCCGAGGTGAGCTGCGCGAGGCCGCCGCCGCCCAGCAGTGTATCGAACGCCTGCCCGACGAAAACGGCTCCCAAACTTTGCGCGATAGCCATGCCGATCACCGTAATCAAAAACATGATCGGCAGCACCGGATAGCGCAGCACATGTGACAGAACCCAACGTGGCGCGGTTCGCCGGTTATAGTGATATTCGTCGGCAATCGTAAATTCGCGGTGATGCAAGCCCATGTCCTTTACAGTAAAGTGAAAAAGATGTAAGCAACTATTATACATTGGAAACAATTAGCGTTGGCTGGTCATGCGTTATTGACATGGATGAGAAGACGTGCTACATTCTCAGTAACCCCATTGTTAACAATCCATAGTGCGAGGAGTTCCTGTGCAGATCGATCTTCGCGGGCAGGTAGCAATTGTTACTGGCGCGGCGCACGGCTTTGGACGCGCCATCTCGCAGGTGCTTGGCGGTTGCGGCGCGGTAGTCTGGGCGGTTGACCGGCTGGGCGACGAACTGGCCGAGACGGCTGCGCTGGTGCGCCAATCCGGCGCGGCATGCACGCCGCTCACATGCGATGTTACCGATTCAACTGCGGTGAATGCGCTGGTGGCGCAGGTGGTGAACGACTGCGGGCGGATCGATATTCTGGTCAACAATGCTGGTGGCGTGTGCGGGCAGATCGGGCAGCCGGTCGAAACCGTCACGGATGAGGACTGGCAAGTTGTGGTGCAGACCAATCTATCGGCGGCGTTTTACTTCATCCGCGCGGTCGCGCCGACCATGAAGCAGCAGCGCAGCGGGCGCATTGTTAACATTTCCTCTGGGGCGGGCCGCTCCTTTAGCCTGACCGGCATTCAGGCGTATGCCAGCGCCAAAGCAGGCCAGATCGGCCTTTCACGCCAGATGGCCAAAGAACTCGGCGCGTGGAACATCACGGTCAACAATATTGCGCCGGGCTTCGTGCGCTCGAATCCATCGACCGAGCGGCAGTGGGACGCCATGGGCGCGGACGGTCAGCAGCGCCTGCTCGATGGCCTGGCACTCAAGCGGCTCGGCACGCCTGAAGATATCGCCAACGGCGTGCTGTTCTTTGTTTCCGACATGGCGGGCTGGGTGACGGGTCAGACGATCAGCATTGACGGTGGCAGCCACATGCAATAGCGCCGGGCTGCCTGCAATTGGAATTGGAGCATAGCCATGACAACACTTGACCCGCGATTGGATGGCGCTGAAACCGAGTTGCTTCAGGCTGTCTCAGCCGACGAATTGATGGCCTTCACCGCGCAGATCGCCGAGGAAGTACGGCTGTCCGGATCGCCCGAAGAGCTGCGGGCGATCCAGCGCGCTGAGGCGCAGCTAAGCGCGTGGGGCTTCCGCACGCGGCTGCTGCATCATGATGGCTACATCAGCTTGCCGGGCGCGGCGCGGCTGGAGATAGATGGACTTGGCGCGCTGACATGTATCACGCATGCCTTCGCCGTGAGCACCCCGCCGGATGGCCTGCGCGGCGAGATTGTTGACGTCGGCGCGGGCGCGGAGGATGACTGGGCGCGCGCTGAGGTGCGCGGGCGCATCGCGCTGGTCGATGGGCTGGCGACGCCAGACATGGCACGGCGCGCCAACGCTGCTGGTTCGATCGCGCAAATCTTTGTCAACGACGAGCATTTGCATGAGATGATTCTGTCGCCGGTCTGGGGCAGCCCCACGCCTGAGCAACGCGACCGCTATCCGCGCACGCCGGCGGTGTCGATCACGCAGCAGGACGGCGCGCGCCTGCGGGATGCGCTTGCCAGTCGTCCGCACGCGGCGCACATGTGCGCCACGGTCGAGACCGGCTGGCAAGCGCTGCCGCTGCTGGAAGCGCACCTGCCTGGAACCGAGGAGCCAGAAGATTTTGTGCTGTTCGCCGGGCATATCGATTCATGGCATTACGGCGCAATGGACAACGGCAGCGCCAACGCGACCATGCTGCATGTGGCGCGGCTGCTGGCCGAACGCAGGCAGCAGTTGCGGCGCGGCCTGCGGGTCTGCTTCTGGTCGGGCCATTCGCACGGGCGCTACGCTGGCAGCGCGTGGTATGTCGATCATCACTGGCATGAACTACGGCAGCACTGCGCCGCGTATGTCAACATTGATTCCGTCGGCGGCCAGGGCGCGACCATGCTGAGCGAGGGCTACTGCATGGCTGAGACGTTTGATCTGGGCAAAGCGCTGATCGAGCGCTACGGCGGGCAGCAGTACAATGGCTCGCGAGTCGGTCGCTCCGGCGACGAGTCGCTGGTTGGCGTGGGCGTGCCGTCGCTGCTCATGACCGTTTCCGAGCAGCCGCCGACGGCTGGCGCAACCGGCGCGGCATCGGTGATCGGCGGGCGCTCTGGCGGGCTGGGCTGGTGGTGGCACACGCCCGCTGACACGCTGGACAAACTCGATCCGGAGTTGCTGGCGCGTGACGCGCGGCTGTACGCGGCGACGCTGTTCCGCTTGTGCGCGGAGCCGATCCTGCCGTTCGACTACGCCGCCGGCGCCGCTGAACTTGACCATTTTGTGGCTGATTACCAGCAGATTGCTGATGGCCGCTTCGATCTGAGTCCGGCGCGCGAGCGCACGCAGGCACTCCGCCGTGAAGCGGCCGCACTGCAAGACGCGCTCGAAACCTTGCGCCGCCGCGAGACGGAGCAGGCTGCGGAACCAACAGCTCTGGCGGCTATCAACCAGGCGCTCATGGCGCTCGGACGCGCGACAATCCCGCTGAATTACACAGCAGCCGGGCCGTTCGGTCACGATCCGGCCCTGGGCATGCCGCCGCTGCCGCTGCTGGCCGATGTGCGCCGCCTGGCGGCCTCCGCGCCCAACAGCGACGAGGCGCGCTTTATCAACGTGGGCTTGCAGCGCAACCTGAATCAGTTGGTGTACGGGCTTGACGCTGCCGTGGAGTCAGTGGCACACGCCCGCGCCGTTGCGGAATCAGCATAGTGCGCGGGATGTGCATCTCAAAGGAGCGATCATGGAGATCACGGTGGTTGGCGCGGGCGCGATTGGTGGAACGGTCGGCGCGTACCTGGCGCGCGCCGGGCATGCCGTCACGTTTTGTGACGCGGCGGAAGAGCATGTCGCCGCCATCAACGCGCATGGACTGACGATCCACAGTTGGGCTGAGGATTTTACCGTGGCCGCACGGGCTGTGCTGCCGCGCGATCTGCGCGGCCCGCTTGGCATCGTGCTGCTAGCGGTCAAAGCCCAGCACACCGCTGCCGCCATGCAAATCATTGCACCGTTGCTTGCAGATGATGGCGTGGTCGTCTCGCTGCAGAATGGCCTGAACGAACAAACTATTGCAGCCGCAGTGGGTGAGCAGCGAACGATTGGCTGCCTTGTGAACTTTTCTGCTGATTATCTTGAGCCGGGCTTGATTCACTATGGCGGGCCGGGCGCGCTCAGGATCGGCGAACTGGATGGCAGCACAACGCCGCGCCTGCAAAATCTGCGCGATCTGTTGAGCGCGTGGGGCGATGTGGAGATGACGCCGAACATCTGGGGCTATCTGTGGGGCAAACTCGGCTACGCGAATATGCTGTATGCCACCGCGCTGGCCGACGCCAGCATGGCCGATGTGATCGACCAGTACCGCCCGCTCATGGTCGAACTCGCGAGTGAAGTCTACGAGGTGGCCGACCGGCTCGGCATCACGCCGGAAGCCTTCGATGGGGTTGAGCCAGCGCTGTATTACCCGCGTGCGGCGCGCGATCAGGCGGCGCTGGCGCAGGCGCTGGACGCGCTTGTGGCGCGGCGGCGGCGCGATCAGAAGCAGCGCAGCGGCATCTGGCGCGATATCATGGTGCGCCACCGCCGCACCGAAGTGGACGAGCAGCTTGGGCCGGTGATTCGACATGGCGAACAGCTTGGGCTGCCCCTGCCGCTGACACATCGCGTGGTTGAATATATTCATAATCTTGAGCTTGGCCGCACCCAGCCGTCGTGGAGCCACCTGCAATCGCTTGAGCAGCTACGCCAGTACAGCAGCAGAGTGGCCTGATGAACAATGATGAAACCCGACAAAACCTTGTGGCCGCGCACATCCGGCAGGCGATCATGAGCGGGCGTTTGCAGCCCGGTGAGCGTTTAATCGAGCAAACGCTGGCGGCAGAACTGCACATGAGTCGCGGGCCAGTGCGCGACGCGCTCCGGCAGCTTGAGCAGGAGGGGCTGGTGCAGATCTACCGCAATCGCGGCGCGGTCGTTTCCACGCTCGACCTGCGCGCCGCCTACGAGTTCTACCTCGTGCGCGGCCATCTCGAAGGGCTGGCGGTGCGCCTCGCCGCCGATCATATGCGCGCGGATGATATCGCCTGTCTGCAAAGTGTGGTCGACCAGATGGCCGAATTGCGCGGCACCGACGAGGATTGGCTGGTCGCCGCCGACCTCGATGTGTCCTTTCATCGCCGCATTGTGCATTGCTCGCAGAATCAAAGCCTGATTCAGACGTATGGTGCCATGGACGTGAAAATCAATGCCCTTTTTATGACGGTAAAAAAGTATTTCGCGTACCGTTTCGCCACGTTGCCGGAGCGGCACCAGAAAGTCGTCGATGTGTTTCGCGCGGGCGATTGGTGGCGCGCCGAGTCAACCGTGTCGGATCATTGGTTCGAAACCGCCGCGTACTTCAAGCATGTGCTGGCCACCACGGAGCCGCCGAACGGCGACGGAACGCACGAGCATGACTGAGCAAGAGCTTTGCTATCCCGACATCTGCACGCTCGACCTGCGGCTTGGGCTACAACTTGCCGCCGCGCCACTAGCTGAGCCGCTGCCTTAAGCGGGCCGGTTGACACGAAGAAGCACACCAGCAAGTGAGTCAACTGACAGAATTGCATCGTCAATGCGCTGTGCCTGACCATCAATATCGCTATCTTCCGTACAGACAATGATACCTTGATGTACTGGCTGTCGGTGATGGAGCCTGATGAAGTCACGAGATTATCGGCACCAGCGCGCGATAATCCGCCGTAGCAAATGCAAGCACCGCTTCATCACCAATCCGCTGATTCGCGTTCCCATCCTCGAAAACGGTTAGCACATCATGGCCGCGCCGCCGCAAAGCCTCTACAACTGGCATAGGAAAGTTCTCATTTGTGTAGAGGCGCGCCACTCACTCTGCCTCGGCTTGCTCAAGCAGGGCTTGATTGATCCCTGCACGATTTCCTTCGACATACAGCCAGGCATAAAAAAGATCGCTTGATCGCAGTGTTGGAAAGCTTGCAAGAATGCGTTCATCATCCCAGCCGAGGCGACGGTAGGCTTCGAGGGTCCAAACCGGGATGCGAGTGCGAACAATGCAGGCGTCACCACCCTGAACCCCGGGCGTCTTCTCAATGCCCGGCCAGTCATGAGTCAGGTCTCGCGCGAGCCGCTGAAATACTTGTGCTTTCTCCTGTTGACTGAGTCGGTCAATCTGATGTTCAAGGTTTGTGGTTGTCATGGATTAACCTCTCGCGCGTGGCGATGCGTGTTGGATAGTGGTTGTTTCTGAATTGATATCGGTGGCGCGGGTTGCCAACCTACGCTACACAGCGCATGTGGCGCATCACTCAAAAGCGTACCACTGCCCGTGTTGCAACGTCATTGTACTATTGCGGCATGCGCCCGATCTCTACGTCCTGCACTTGCCGCGCGAGCATCTGATACGCCGAAGGAGCGAACCGCGCGGCCCGTCGCCAGAATTGCAAGGTGGAGCCGGGCCACAGCGTGGCGTTGCGCCCGGTTGCATCCAGGTACCAGCTTCGGCAGCCGCCTGCCATCCACACAGTACTCTGCATGCGCCTGTCTACCTCAGCAACAAAAGCTGTCTGTACCTCGGGTCGTGGCTCGATTCCCGCGACGCCATGACGGTCCATATAGCGAATGGCGTTCACAATGTGCGCGATTTGCGCCTCGATCATGTAGATCACTGAGGTATGACCCAGGCCCGTATTCGGCCCTTGCAGAATGAACAGATTCGGGTAGCCCGCTACGGTCGTTCCGAGGTACGCCTGTGGACTGCCGCGCCAGCGCTCGGCCAGGCTGCGCCCATCCCTGCCACGGATGTGCCGTCCAAATGGATAATTCGTCACCTGAAAACCGGTGCCGAAGATAATCACATCAACTTCGCGTTCCACCCCATCTTCTCCGACTACGCCATGCGGACACACCCGCGTGACCGCCGAAGGTATGACCTCAACGTTGGGCTGCGTCAGGGCCGGAAGATAGTCGTCTGAAACCAGGACGCGCTTGCAACCAATCGTGTAGTTGGGCGTCAGCCTGGCGCGTAGCACCGGATCAGGCACGGACGCCTCCAGGTGCCGCCGGGCAATGCGCTCCGCTGTGGCCATGAAGCGCGGGTGGCGGAAGCCGACGCCATTCATCTCAAGCAGAAGATAGACCCGCAAACGCGCCAGCCGTTGGGCCAGCGGCACATGCCGGAACCACCAGTGCTCGCGCTCGGTGAACGGTCGGTCGAGGCGCGGCAAAATCCAGGGCGGCGTGCGCTGGAACACGTACAGCCGTTCGACAAGCGGCTGAATGGCAGGCACAAACTGAATCGCCGACGCGCCGGTGCCGACGGCAGCAACGCGCCTTCCTGCCATGTCGATGTCGTGATTCCAGCGCGCCGAGTGGAACATGGCTCCTTGAAAGGAATCGAGGCCCGGCAGCTGCGGAATTGCTGGCTCGGACAGCGCGCCCGCCGCCGCAACAAGGATATCGGCATCGTAGCCGCCCTGCGCGGTTTCGATCCGCCAGCACATGCCCGCGTCGTCCCACGCGGCCTCGCGCACCTCATGATGAAAGCGGATGTGCGGCAGCACGCCAAAATCGCGCGCGCAGCGCTGGAGGTACGCCCAAATCTCCGGCTGCGACGAATAGCTGTGGCTCCATGCCGGGTTCGGCGCAAACGAGAACGAATACAGATGCGACGGCACATCGCAGGCCGCGCCGGGATAGCTGTTGTCGCGCCAGACGCCGCCGACATCGCCCGCGCGCTCCAGCACCACAAAATCGTTCATGCCGCGCCGCTTCAACTGAATGGCCGTGCCAAGCCCGCCGAAGCCGCTCCCAATAATGGCGACGCGCACGCGCGTGCGGGAAGGTGACTGCGCCATCGTATGCGTTTCTGCATGAGTCATGGTGTTCTTCGTGGTGTACGCCTGTGAATGCCTGATACGTTCCATGATAGCATCTGGCATGGAGCTCGTCAAAGCTCATGGAAGCATCCGCCGATCGTAGGACGTTGGAGAAATGAAGGGGCAAAAACTTGAACGCCCTCACCTCATTATTGAAGCGAGAGCGCCTGATTTGTTATGATACTTTGTTAGGCAGTGCGGGCAAGCGATACCAGGCCGAGCGCGATCAGCACGAACGCGCCGACCGGCAGCCACGGCACATGGATGGCCGACAAGAGCGCGATAGCGACCGGAAGCGCCGCAAAGCCAAGAAACGTCGTCATCGCCGCCGATGTCTGGCCGCGCCGCATGAGTTCAGCCGCCGCTGCCAGGCCAATAACCAGCATAATACCCGGCCACCACCATCCTGTGAGCATCAGCATGCCGAGGCCGAGCAAGAATACGCCGCCCGCGATTGAATTGTTCCGCCGTTCGCGCCTGCGTTCGCGCCGCATGTGCTGCCGCTCATCAGCCGCATCCAGCCGCACTGTTTCACCAGTTGTCGCGTCCATGGTTTGCCTCCCGTTTCATACGTCACGAATCGCGAATATGTGGTAAGCATACTGGAATCGAGGGCGGCGCGCATCTGTCTTTGGGTGGATATAGCATCGGTCTTTGTGCGTGCCATGTTCCCGGCAAGGAGATTGAGCACGCAATCGCCCGCATAGCAGAGGCGCAGCGGGCTTGTATGCGTTACACTCAGATCGCGCAGCAGGCGAAACCGGCGCGCGTGGCACATGACCGAGCGCGCCATCATGAGGAGAGTCGCAATGAGTACAGCAGCCATGTACGTCAATCTTGGGGTGCGTTTTTTGTTGGAATTGTGTGCTTTGGCCGCGCTGGGCTACTGGGGATTTCACACCGGACAGGGATGGCTTCCGCGCGTCATCCTGACCATTGGCGCGCCGCTGCTGGCGGCGGTAGTGTGGGGCATGTTTGTCGCGCCCAAAGCGACCGTGCCAGTTTCTGACATGACGCGCCTGGCGCTTGAGATTGCGGTGTTCGGCGCGGCGGGCGCGGGCCTTTACGTTGCAGGCCAGCCCACCGCCGCCGGAATACTGGTAGCGCTGTACATCATCAACCGGGTGCTCATGGTCGTGTGGGGCCAGTAACGCGCGGTTGATCAGCCAGGCTCGCTGTAACCAAATTAGCGCTTGAGCGTGTACACGATCTGACCTTCGCGGTTGACCAGCGCGTAACCGTCGCGGGTCAAAACCGTGGTGTAGCCTTCGTCGGCGGGCAGGTCGAGCGCGATGGCTGCCCGAAGCGTTCCATCGGCCGTGGCGATGGTGTGCTGCCGGACCGGCTCCAGCGCAGCCGCCCGAACCTGATCGAGCTGTTCGCGCTGAGCGGCGTAGGGCTGCGCCCACAGCGCGGTTGCAAGCCCGGCAACTACCAGCGCGCCGAACAGAACCACCATATGACCAGTGACGAACGCCACGAGGATGCCAAGAATGACAGCGCCAATGCCGCTCATGAGCGCCCATGGACGGCGCTGTACCGATTGCGATTGAACCATGAACAACCTTCTTTCTCGCTTTCACGTTGCTGATACCATGGTACCAGCAACGTGAAAGTGGCGCGTTAGCGATGTGTTAACGATGTGTTAGAGCGCACGGCTGCGAAGAAGGTTGAAGAAAGAGCACTACGGAATCCAGACCGGCTGCGAGCCATCGGCGACCTTGACGAACGTCGCGCCGTTCTGGTTGATCAGGCGAATCTTCCAGACGTAAATGGCGTCGTTCGCGTTTGATGGGCCACCGCCAGCGTTTGAGCACTCGTAGGTATGCTCGCCGATTACAAGATAGTTGCTGTTCGGCTCCCAGCCGAGGCCGCTAATGTACACATGTGAGTCCGGCGTGGGCAGCGCAAGCGGCGCTTCAGCGGCAACACCACCGCGCACATCGGTCGTCTGCATCAGCACGCTTCCATCGCTGACACACGCGCTGCCATGCATCTGCGTGGCGGCGGCGATCCATTCGCCGTTCGGGCTGGCAGCGTAGGCGGCCACGCCGTTGCCGTCTGGTTCAGTGAATGCTTTCGGCTCGCCGCCCGTCGCGGGAATCCACCACCACTGCATGCCATTGCCGCTCGCGCCGAGATTCTTGAACTGCCCGCCGAAGAAAATGACCTGCTGGCCGTCCGGAAGCACATGCGCCTCCTGAATGGCCCATGCCTCCAGGTTCGTTCCGGTGAAGTTCGTCAGCGCCGTGCTGGTGCGCGCCGTGATATCGTATATGCGCACATTTTGCCTGGAGGTGCCATCGCTGGAAAAGGCATGCTCGACGTACACGAGCCGCTTGCCATCGGGGAACCAGTCGGGCGTGCCACGGATGGGCAGTTCGGTCGTCGCGTGTGTCGCAACGTTGTACAGCACGGCGATGCCCTCCTGGTTCGCGTCGCCGTAGCGCTGGAATGCCAGCATGGAGCCGTCTGGCGACCAGCGCGGGTGGCTCGCAAACATGCCGATTGGCGTTTTTGTGCCGTTCTGCACCAGCGTGTACTGAAGCCCGCTCGTGTTGTCGGCCACGGCATACACAAAGGCCGAGCCAGATGAATTAGCGCCGAGCATGAGCACTTCGGTGTTCTGCGACTTGTCGACCATGAACAGCGTTTGCGCGCCGCTGCCATCGGGATTTATTTGTTTGACGGTTACGCCGTCGCGGTCAAGATACATGATGTGGCCGGTTGGCGCGGCGACCGGCGAGGGCTGCTGATTGGCGCGAATCTCGCTGCCAAGCAAGCCGCCCAGAATGTTGTACGGCGGATTATTCTCGGGGTGGAACTCAATCCGCCCGCGCTCGAACCATTGCACCTGGAACGATTTGCCTTCAATCGTCTCCTGGTGCGCATCGCTCAGCGGCAGGCCGAGCAGCGCCAGATTCTCAGCGGTGCTGTAGCCGGGCCGCCCGTCGATCTCAAGCCCGCGCGTCAGCCAGCCCACCAGAAAGGCAGCGCACACGAAGTGTTGCGTCTGCGCGAAATACTGGCAATCGTTGCGCACGCCCGGCTCGCTCTTCGGGAAGGTCGCCCAATCGCGGCCCTGCTGTTGCAGCCGGTCGACGCCCAGCCGTCCGAGCAGCACGTCGTAGGGCGCGGCGTTTTCGGGGTGCAATTCCAGCCGCGCGCGCTCGAACCACTGCACCTGGTACGGCTTGCCCTCGATCGTTTCGATATGCTGGTCCGTAATTGGGTAGCCAAACGTTGACAGACCGCCATTGCTCTCCCAGAAGCTGCGGATACGACCGCTTATACATTGGGTTGTTTCCACAAAACAACGTTGCGATTGCGCCTGTGCCATCGCCTGGCTGCCCGGCATGCCCATGATAAACGCGCACACCAACAGCGCCACCATTGCCGCCCAACGAACGCTTCTTCTCATCGTTTGCTCCTTTGTGAGTTGTTTGACGTGCCAGAGTACCATGCGCTGGCGACATCAGCAATTCAAGACGTTCAAGGGCAGCAGTTCGTCGCACATGGATGGGGATCAACCGCAAAAATCGGTCGCAAGTCGGAGAAATGTGTCGCGTACGCCGCCCGCACCGCCGCGCCGTTCCTGTGGTAGAGTGTGCTGAACGTATTTTGTGGGCATGCCCGTTGAACATGAAGGCAGTTGTATGCACTATGACGCACTTGTGATTGGCGGTGGCGTGGTCGGCGCGTCGGTCGCGTACCATCTGGTGCGGGGCGGCGCGCGCACGCTGTTGATTGATCGCGACGACGCTGGCCGGGCGACCAGCGCGGGGGCTGGTATTCTCGCGCCCGAAACGAGCAGCCGTAGCTCGGACGCATGGTTTGCCTTTGCCGTGCCAGCCGTTGACTATTACCCGACGTTGATAAACGATCTGGCCGCCGACGGCGCAGGCGACACCGGCTACGCGGTCTGCGGCCAGCTTGAGGTTGCGGTGAGCGAGGACGAAGTGGAGCCGTATGCCGAGGCGCGGCAGATCATCTTCGCGCGCCAGCAGCAGCGCGGCACGCCTGCGCCGGAAGATTTGCATGAAGTCTCATCCGCCGAAGCCCGCCAGTTATTCCCGCCGTTGGCCGACGTTCGCGGGGCGCTGTTCTACCGCCATGCCGCGCGCGTCGATGGGCGGCTGCTCGCTGCGGCGCTGCGCCAGGCTGCCGTGACGCGCGGGCTGGAAGTGCGCGCGGCCAGCGTGGAGCGCCTGGCGGTGCAGAACGACACCGTGACCGGGGCGGTCGTGGATGGAACGACAATTACCGCCGATGCCGTGGCAATCGCTGGTGGTGCATGGTCGGCGGCGTTCGGCGCGCAGCTCGGCGTTCACATCCCGGTCGAGCCACAGCGTGGCCAGATCATCCACCTGGATCTGCCGGG
>DASTWM010000447.1:0-5635 GCA_035765855.1 Roseiflexaceae bacterium | reverse complement strand
CGATTTAACGCCAGAACGAAGATCGGGGCAAGCTCGGCGTCAAAGGAGTCGTCGCCTATCTGCTCATGATCATCATCGCCGCCTGCGCTCCCATGATGATCGTCATGGCGCTGCCCGTCTTTCACGCGGCTCGGGCGCTGGAGCGGGCGGGCGTCGTACCAGGCGAGTTCAGCGGACGCCAGTTCGTCCGGCAGCGCGATCCCGCGCAGGCGCAATTCCTGCGCGAGCCGGTATTGCAGCGCCAGATCGGTCGTGCGCTCGAAATAGCGCGTGAGCAAGAGATACGTTCCGCCGCCGAACAGCGCGATCAAGGCCAGCGCGACCGCCAGATAGAGCAGCGTCAGCCGGATTCGCAGCCCGCTAAACATGGTCTTTCTCAAATCGGTAGCCGACGCCGCGCACCGTGCGAATCGGATCGGGATGCCCCGGCGTCTCCAGCTTGCGGCGCAGATACGAAATGTAGACATCAACCATGGTCGGCTGCACATCGCGCTCGAACGACCAGACATAATCAAGAATCTGCTGGCGGGTCAGTGTCTGTCCGGCGTTGCGCATGAGATATTCGAGCAGGTTCCATTCTGTCGCGGTCAGATCGAGCGCATGGTCGCCGCGCCGCGCAGTGCGAGCGCGCATGTCGAGCACCAGATCGCCCTGGCGCACTTCATCGGCAGCGCCGGCGGCAATCGTAAAGCGCCGCCCCAGCGCCCGCACCCGCGCCAGCAATTCTTCAAAGGCGAACGGCTTGACCAGGTAATCATCCGCGCCACTGTCGAGGCCAATCACGCGATCTTCGATTTGCCCGCGCGCGGTGAGCAGCAGTACCGCCACCGGCAGGCGGGCGGCGCGGATGGCGCGCGCGAGCGATGGGCCATCGCGCCCCGGCAGCATCCAGTCAATAATCGCCACATCATAGGCGCCCATGAGCGCAAGATCAAGTCCGGCGTCGCCATCATGCGCCACGTCCACGACGAAATGTTCTTCAGTCAGGACACGACTGATCAGCCGTGCCAGGCGCTGATCATCTTCCACAACAAGTACGCGCATCGTTCACCTCACAGCCATCATGATAGTGCAGCAAGATTGGAACAAGATTGGAAGATCGCCAGGTGATTCCCATCATGTTCCAAAACAAGCGGCCTAGCATGGCAGTACGTTGAAGACGCAAGCCTGTTGAAACAGCAAAGGAACTGCCATGATGAAACGACGAACTGCCTTGATGATCGCAGCCGCGCTGACGGCGTTTGTCCTTGTCCTCCTCGGCGCGGTTGCCGGCCAACTCATCGCTCAGCGCGGCGACACGGCCCAGGCTGCCGGGCCGGAAAGCGGGGCCACCCAACCACAGCCCGCAGCCGCGCCATCCGACACGCCGCAAAGCGAGCCGGTTTCGCCCGAACGGGCCATCCAGCAGGCGCTGGCCGTCGCGCCGCCAAACGCGCAGCCGCTGCGCGCGCCGGAGCTGGTCGATCTGCAAGGCACGGTCGCATACGAGGTTCCGTTCGCGGACGGCAACGTTTACATTGATGCGACGACCGGGCAGGTGCTCAGCAGCAGCCTGCCAACCAGGAGGCGTGATGACCATGACTCTGATCGTCGCAACCCTGAGCGCCATGAGCAGCACGATGTTGCAGAACACTATGAAAACGACTAAAGCGAGGCACGCGATGGCTCCACATGCTCCTAAAAAAGCCAAAACCGGCAACACACTTATCACGAAAATCCTGATCACAGCCGTCTCGCTGGCGGCGACGGTCGGCGGATGGGCGCTGCTGGCGAACGACCCGACGGCGACAGCCGCCGCAAGCCATCCGCCGGCAGCAATTGTACCATCCGCGCCGCCCGCCGCCCAACCCGGAATAGGCTCTGCCCAGCCCCGGCTGCGGCGGGTGGCTCCGGCACCGCTCGCGATCACCCGCTCGTCACGCTAAGGCATTATGATGAAGATACAGTCATTTCATGCGATGGGATGCAGCATGCTGGCGGCCCTCGACTCCGACGCGCCGGAGGCGGCCAGCAAGCTTGCCGGGATCGCCGAACGCTTCGCCGCCTGGGAGCAGCAGTTGAGCCGCTTTCTCCCGGACAGCGAGCTGAACGCCTTGAACCGGCGCGCGGGCGCATGGACGCCGGTGAGCGATACGCTCTGGCATGTGCTGCGGGCGGCGCTGCACGCAGCCGAGGCGAGCGCCGGGCTTGTCACGCCAACGCTCTTAACGGCACTCGAAGCGGCTGGCTACGATCAGTCTTTCGAGCAGGTGCGCGCCGCCGACCGGCTGGCGACCACACATATGAGCAGGCCGCAGCCGTATGCCTGGCGCGCGATCCGGCTGGATGCGGCGCGGCGGACGGTCTGGCTGCCGCACGGCATGCGCCTGGATCTGGGCGGTATTGCGAAAGGTTGGGCCGCCGAGCAGGCCGCCGATTGGTTGAGCGCGGACGGCCCGGCCCTGGTGGATGCTGGCGGCGACATTGTGGTGAGCGGCCCGCGCGCCGATGGCTCGGCATGGCCGATTGGCATCGCCGACCCGCGCCAGCCCGGTGCGCAGTTTGGCCTGCTGATGATCCACTCCGGCGGTGTCGCTACATCCGGGCGCGACTACCGTCGCTGGCAGCGCAATGCACGCTGGCAACACCACATTATCGATCCGCGCACCAACCGTCCCGCGATCACCGACGTGCTGAGCGCGAGCGTGATCGCTCCGACGCTGCGCCAGGCCGAGATGGCCGCCAAGGTGGTCTTCATTCTGGGGAGCCATGCCGGCCTGCTCTGGATCGAAGCACAGCCGACGCTGGCCGGGCTGCTGGTGTGCGAAGACGGAAGCATCCGCCGCAGCAGACACCTGCGGCACTCTCTCTGGTCAGAGGAATACAACTATGTCTGAAGACAAAAGCATACAGGCTGCCGGGCCGCGTGCTGTTCATCGAATCGCCGAAGGCGCGCTGATCGTGCTGGCATTGTCGGCGGGCGCGGCTGTGACGCTCATGACGATCCCGTTCTGGCTGCCGAATCTCAGCGCTTCCATGTTGAGCGTCGAGCCAAAAGCATTCTGGTATCTCTCGCGGGCCAGCGCCTTTGTCGCCTACGGGCTGCTCTGGCTGTCTATGATGATGGGCTTATTGATGACCAACAAGCTGGCCCGCACCTGGCCGGGCGTAGCCGCAGCGCTCGACATGCACCAGCATGTGAGCCTGCTGGCGCTACTGTTTGCCGCGTTCCATGCGCTCATTCTGCTGGGTGATCAGTACATCGGCTACACGTTGCCGCAACTGCTCGTGCCGTTTGCCAGCAGCGTCTACCGGCCGCTGGCGGTCGGATTGGGCCAGGTGGCGCTGTATGTCATGGCGCTGATCAGCCTGAGCTTCTACCTGCGGCGCTGGCTCGGCAACCGCGCATGGCGCGCCATCCACGCCTTGAGCTTCGCGATCTTTGTGATGGCGTTGGCGCATGGCCTGTTGAGCGGCAGCGATAGCGGGACAAGCTGGGCGCAGGCCATGTACTGGGCGAGCGGCGGCAGCGTGCTGTTTTTAACGGTCTACCGCATGCTGGTCAGCTGGATGAACGTACAGGTTTCGCCGGGTAGGAAAGTAAGATAAGGTGTTGTTTGTCAAACGGAAGTTGCCAAGCTGTCTCACAGTGCCGTCGGCAACCAGATCTCGTGAAAAGTATGGCGCACTAACCATGCTGGGGATACACATGGCTTGCCATATGTATCCCCAACGCCATCATCCAGCGCATGCTATGCCGGCTGGATTCCAATGATCGGACGTGCGGT
The DNA here is from genome assembly GCA_035765855.1 of Roseiflexaceae bacterium. Taxonomy (GTDB): domain Bacteria; phylum Chloroflexota; class Chloroflexia; order Chloroflexales; family Roseiflexaceae; genus DASTWM01. The sequence continues at coordinate 1,868 of DASTWM010000447.1, read as the reverse complement.
CGGGCGCGCGCCCTGAATCAGAGCACTTGCCCACTCCCACAGCGCGCCGAGGCCGAGCAGCACCACCAGCATGCTGATCATCACGCCCAGCACCGGCACCGCCGTCAGCGCCACGTAGAGCACCACGCCCACGATCATCGGGGTGATGACCTCCTCCGTACCGGTTGTGCGCACTTTGCCGAGGATCCAGCGGCCCGCCAGGTAGCTGATGATGATCACCGCGCCGTAGCCCATGTAGGCCAGCGCGCCAATCGCTAGCGTCGTATTGATCAGCACGCCAACGCCGATACTGAACGCCACCAGACCGCCAAGCGTCAGGAAGCCAAAGCCAATCGCCAGCAGCACAGTGACGATCACGATCACGAGCATCGCCAGCGCCAGTGCGGCGACTGACACCACCCCCCAGCCGAGACTCGACAGTGGCTTGTCCTCGACCAGATCCGCCATGCGCCGTGTCCAGCTTGGCGCAAACCACACCAGCAGCAGCCCAATGAGCACTAATGATGCGAACCGCCGGAGCACCGCCAGCACTGGGGCAATCGGTGAGCGCGTTGGTTGCGCTACTGGCGTGATCGTTGGCGTGACGCCGCCGCTCACCGTCGCATGTGGGTCGATCGTTGCCGAGGTGTATGCGCGATAGGTCAGCTGGCCGCCAATGCGTGCCGTGTCGGCAATTGTTAAGTTGAGTGGCACTGCGGGAGTGATGATCACGCCGGATGGGCCATACATCATTGGGTTTGTCGTTCCTTCTTCGCTGGCAATCGTCACATCGACGTTACGGCCAACACTGCCTTGGATTGCTAATCGGTTCAGGCCGCCCCTGACATCCCGACCAATGTTGCCTGCCAGCAACGCCTGATATGCGCCGATCAGGAGATCGCCACCCACAGTGCTGCCCGCCTGGTTCTCCAGACTGGCCGCGCCAATCGCAAGGTCGCCGCCAACGCGGGCGCGTGGACCTAGCATAATGGCTTGGCCGGCAGACCGCATGTCGCCACCGACCGTACCATAGACAACGATCGCCTGTGCGGCTGCCAGCACATCGCCCTGCACCGTGCCGCTGATCGTGATGCGCTGCGCCACGGCAGTCAGGTCGCCTTTGACCGTGCCGTCAATCGTCACCGTGTTAGCAGCGACGTACAGGTTGTCGTTGATGACGTCGTTCGCGGTGATGACGACATCCTGGCCGCCGCGCGTTTCCGCTGCGCGGGCCGGAACGACAGCCTGCACGCCCATCAGCAGCACCATGGTGATGAAGATGAGCAACCGATAACTTCGTACCTTTGTTGTAGCGTTCATGATGAATTTCCTTTTGGCGGGCTATCACGGCGTACGCTCGTCGAGCGCTCTACATACCTGATCAGCCCATCTATATGCCCGGTCGAGTTCGCCTGATTCAAGCGGCCCTTCTCGTGCTGTGACAAAGAAACTTTCCGGCGCCGTCACGAACACACCACCGCGCTCGGCGACGGTTTGTGCCAACGCCTGCGCCGCCGACCCGGCGAGCCAACGCGCAATGTGGTAGCGCGTATCAAAGGTGGCAACCGGGACGCGCTCCAGGATGTCGGGCGGCAGGCGTTCAACCCAGGCCTGCATCGCTGGGGTCGCTGCGTGGTTGTGCACTGGGCAGCCAAGCACCAGCAGATCGATTCCGTTAAGCTGTGGCACGGTCGCTTCGTCCATCGCAAGAACGCGCACCGGTCCATACACACGCAAGCCATTGGCAATCGCGCACGCAATGGTTGCGGTGTCGCCGAACCGCGTATCGTAGACGACCAATGTGTTCATGGCTCACCTCCTTTCATCGAATGTGATCGGCGACAGACGCATGCGGTTCCTGGGAGCTCGGTTCGGCAGCGAGCATGCCT
>DASTWM010000446.1:0-17245 GCA_035765855.1 Roseiflexaceae bacterium | reverse complement strand
CTTGCCTTGCTTCACGAGGTTCGCCCAAACCATGATCCTCATCGGGGATTGAAACAATGTACTCATCACCAGGCCGCCACCACGGTCCAAGATCGCCCAAACCATGATCCTCATCGGGGATTGAAACCAGTATGGCGGCAGCGTCAAACTGGAGATCAACTACCGTTCGCCCAAACCATGATCCTCATCGGGGATTGAAACAGCTACGCCGAGCAGGGGCCAACGCTGTACGCATCGGTTCGCCCAAACCATGATCCTCATCGGGGATTGAAACTTAACATTGGTGGGCGTGTTGCCCGTGGTATTCGCGTTCGCCCAAACCATGATCCTCATCGGGGATTGAAACCCCGACGACCGCACGGTATACGTCATCTGGAGGTTCGTTCGCCCAAACCATGATCCTCATCGGGGATTGAAACCATGAAATGGCGATTAGGGACGGCGAAGCCTTTGTGTTGTTCGCCCAAACCATGATCCTCATCGGGGATTGAAACAAGGCGTCGGCGGCGTTGGTTTCCAGTTCCTGCTGGCGCTGATTCGCCCAAACCATGATCCTCATCGGGGATTGAAACGTCGAAAGTGGTAAATGTGTTCGCCGGGGAATAGCTGGTTCGCCCAAACCATGATCCTCATCGGGGATTGAAACCGCGGGTCCGGGGCTGATTCCATCACCGCTTCCGACAGTTCGCCCAAACCATGATCCTCATCGGGGATTGAAACGTTGGTCATCTGCACTTGACACTTTTGCGCGGCAAGTTCGCCCAAACCATGATCCTCATCGGGGATTGAAACAGCGGCTTGCCGAACGACTGCATCACGCTCACGCTGTTCGCCCAAACCATGATCCTCATCGGGGATTGAAACGTATTCTGCCGTGGTGCATGGAATAGCGATCTGCTTGACGAAGTTCGCCCAAACCATGATCCTCATCGGGGATTGAAACAAACCTATGAGGCGGCTGCGGAAATGCAGCGCATCCTCGTTCGCCCAAACCATGATCCTCATCGGGGATTGAAACTATCGCCAGAACCACGGCGATCATATGCTGACCGCTGAGTTCGCCCAAACCATGATCCTCATCGGGGATTGAAACCAACACGATGAAATCAGGAGGAACGCTGCCAAAATTGGTTCGCCCAAACCATGATCCTCATCGGGGATTGAAACCGTGCTAACTACCGGCTCGGCTGTGCTGATCTGCGCGGTTCGCCCAAACCATGATCCTCATCGGGGATTGAAACCAGCGCGTCTAATGCCCCTTAGAAGCAACATCCCCGTTCGCCCAAACCATGATCCTCATCGGGGATTGAAACCAGCAGCAGGTACGCGCTGGAGCGCTGCCGTTGGGGTTGAAACGCCAGTCGATCCGCATCGGGCCGTGTCACCGGCATGGAGGCTGATGTGTGATCATGGAGCAAGCGTGTGGCTGGCCGGGCAACCGGCGAAAGGACGATAAGAGCGTGAACAAGCAGCCACAGGCGAGAAATCAGATCGACACGAGCGTCTCGAACAGCGCAGCAGGCGGAAGCGAGGCGGTCAGGCGTGTGATCAGCGCTGTATCAATAACACGATGCGCGGATTCGAGCGCAAGTACCAGCGCGCCCACTACCGGCTCAAAGCGGCTGTTGACCGCCTGCACATCGGGGGCGGTCGTCCGCACGCGCGCAATCAACGAATCGTGCAGCAGCCGCGATGGGTGGCGCAACACGCCACCGGCCAGCACGAGCGTGAAGGGAATCTGGTCAATGCCTGCCTGCCGGGCGGCAGCCAACGCATAGTCTCCCAGCGCCGCGCCATGCTCCTGCACGATCCGACGGGCCGTGGCATCGCCATGACTGGCTTCATCAAGGAGCAACCGCGCTAATTGCCGCGCCTTTTCTGGCCGCGCCTGGCCACGCGCCGTGAACAGGTGCAGCACCTCCTCGACGCTCGCTGCGCCAAGGAGATCAAGCACGCCCGCTGTCAGACTGGTTGGCGGATCTATTCCCAACGCTGTACGATAGATCGCACGCAGCGTTTTGCGTCCAAGCTCGTCCGCGCCGAGTGCCTCCAGCCAGAAGCTCCCATGCCATACCTGCCCATCTGAACCCCGAGCAGCTATCGCGATGCCCGTGCCGCACACGACGGATACGGCCGGGCCGTCGGGAGCGCCGGCCCACAACGCTCCCAGCGCGTCGTTGACAACGGTGATCGAGCGCCCGAAGCCCATGTCATGCATCGCGCCCTCAAGCAGCGCGAAATCCTCCGGCCAATCGGCCCCGGCCATGCTGAAGGCAGCACTAACTACATGCGCCAGCTGAACGCCGCCAGCCGCGAGCGCGGCCCGCACCGCACGCTCGACCTCCGCCAGCGCGCGCGCGGTCCCAGCGCCATAGATATCACCGCACCCGCCACGGCCCGCGCCAACAATCGTGCCATCACCGCGCGCTACCAGCGCAATGGTTTTGGTATTGCCAGCATCTACTCCGAGGACGTAGTTCATGGAATCATCCTTGCGCCTGCGTGGGCCAGGCCGCTTTGTCGGCAAGGACGGTTACGGCTGTGGCGGTTTGCAGGCAGGATGCTGGCACATCGGGCGTGATCGGCCCCTCGACCGTACGGCGCAGGATGTCGCACTTGTGTTCGCCTGAAACGACCAGCAGCGTCTGCCGCGCGGCCAGCAGGATGTTCATGCCAGCCGTCAGCGCCTGGCGTGGCACCCGCTCCGGGCCGCCCCAGTAGCGCGCATTGCTTTGCACGCTCGCGGCGCTCAGTTCAACCAGCCGCGTGGGCGCGCTGGCATCCGACGGCGGCTCGTTGAAGCCGAGATGCCCATTCGGCCCCAGCCCCAGCACCGCCAGATCAATGCCACCGCCCGCCTGTACGGCTGCGTCATACGCATGACAGGCGGCCAGCGGGTCGGACGCATCGCCCGGCAGCCGCACGACATGCGCATCCGGGATGCCGAGCGGGTCGAGCACGGCGCGCTTCATCCAACCATACAGCGAGCGCGAGTCATCCTCGGTGATGCCGAGGTAGGCGTCGAGCTGGAAAATGCGCAGGCGCGATGGATCAATTTCGCCGCGCTGCCGCCGCTCCGCCAGCTCGCGGTACACACCCATGGGCGTCTCGCCAGTTGCCAGCAGCAGCGCGGCAGTCGGATTATCCATGATGACAGCAGTAATCAGATCGGCCCCGGCGCGGCTGAGTTCGGCATAATCGTTGGTGACATGAATATGCATACAACCTCGAAGAACGAAGAACGAAGAACGAAGAACGAAGAACGAAGAACGAAGAACGAGAAGCAAGAACACAGAACAAAGAAAGCATGAATACTCTGTCAATTACGTTTTTTAGTGTTTCTCATAGAACGCGCTTTAGCGCGTTTCGGCATCTCAACCGCCGAATTCATTCGGCAGGGTAGCGGCGAGAACAGCAGAAAACGGTCTTTACAGAATAATGAATACGAACAATCCTATTTGTTCTGTGTTCTGTGTTCTACCTACGGCTACTTCAGCAGGCGCTCCGGCAGGTACGCGCGGTGGGCGGCAGCCATCTCGTCGTAAATCGCCGTCGCCTTGTGCAACGAGAACACCAGCGGATTGCTTGCCAGCGCCTGAATCGCCTCGCGGCGCGTCCCGCTCCATGCGGCTTCGGCAGCCAGCGCCTGGTACTCGCCCAGCATCTTGACCAGCCCCACAACCTGGCGCGGCATGTGGCCCTGCGCGATTGGTGCCACGCCACTGCGATCCACATAGCCCGGCACTTCCACCACCAGATCGTCAGGAAAATCGGCGATCGCGCCACGGTTCGGCACGTTCACCGGCCAGACCTCCTTGCGGTCGTTGAACACGGCGTCAATCACGTCAATTGCCAGCTCAAGTTCGTTGATGCCGCCGCGCGACCGGCGCGGATCGAGCTCCGGCGCGTCCATGTCGGCCTGCTCGCGGTAGTGCTGCCAGTAATCGCCAGCCGATGCCATGATGTCCTGGGCGCGCGTGGTCGGTTTGGCCTGCAACTCGGCCAGAATCTCGTCTTTGAAGTAGTAATACTGGAAATATTCGGCGGGGAGCGAGCCCATGGTTACCGCCAGCTCCAGCATGCGCAGCGCGTGTTTGTTCGCCTGCGGATCGGCCTGCTTGCGCGCATACGCTTCAGCCAGCAAGGGAAGCATGTCCTGTCCATCGTAGCACTGGCGCACCGTCCACGAGCCATGGTTCAATCCGATCATGACCGCGTCAACCTTATCGGGATCGAGATCAGCCGCTCGCGCAATGCCGCGCGGGAAGATGATCGGCCCTTCGCACAGCGAGACGGTCGGGATCGCGGTGTGATGAGTTATGGCTTCCGACACGATGTTGATCGGATTGGTGTAGTTGAACAGCCGCGCCTTCGGGCAGGCCGCTTCCATGTCGGCGATGATGCCCTGCATAACGTGGATCGAGCGCAGCGCCATGAAGAAGCCGCCCGGCCCCTGCGTTTCCTGGCCGATCACGCCATGCTTGAGCGGAATCGCCTCATCGAGGTAGCGGGCCTCGAAGCCACCGGGCCGGAAGCTGGTCAGCACCGCATCGCAATCGGCAAGGCCAGCACGACGGTTCGTGGTCGTGGAGATTGTCAGATCAATACCGCGCGCGCGGGCCATCTTTTCGGCGATTTGCTTGACGAGCGCCAGCCGCTCGGCGTTCAGGTCAATCAGCACCACCTCGGAGCCTTGAAAATTCTCTCCTTGCTGGATCAACGACGCCATGGTGCCAGGCGCGCGCGTGCTACCTCCGCCAATATAGGCCAGCTTGATATGGGCCATACAACATCTCCTCGATAATCTATAGCACGAGCCCCATTATACAGCGTTCTCAATCTCTCGGCGCTTGCTGCGCGGCGCATGTCATCTGTTAAGGAGAGCATACACATCTTTCCTGCCGAAAGCCTGCGCTGATACAGCGCGGTCGGTGGACTTCGCCGCCGACCCGACGCATGATCGCTCACCGCCCGCGCAGCACCGTGCGCCCGGCTTACCGCGCGATCAGCGAATGGTAACGCGGCACAGCCAGTCTATCTATTCCCTGGCTTCTCGTGATGGAGCACCCATGGCATGGCGGGCGGAGTGACAGACCGTACCATGGTGATGCGGCATGGCTATCAGGTACGGCCGTCCTCGCTGTGCGACGCATCACGCGGCGGGCGCGCCCTGGCTGCGCTCTGTTTGGCCGGAGCGCGGCGCGTCGTCTGCCCGGCCTTGTGCTCGAAACGCGGCCACCGCGCGCGCCGTTTCCTCTGCGATCAGGTCGGCATTGATTGCCGCGCCAGCCTTCAGTCCCGCGGCAGCGGCAGCAATGACCTGCGCAAAGGGGTCGGCGATGTTACCGGCGACCCACACCCCCGGCACAGCCGTAGCCCCCATGGGATCGGCGGCGATGTAGCTGCTGACGATTGATCCAGCAAACTCCTGATCCGTTATTTCCAGCCCCAGCGCGCGCAGCACCTCGGCGCGCGCGGCAAACTGCGGCGTCACCACGACGGCCTGACGCGGGATGAGCGCGCCGGAACGCAGCCGCACTCCGGAAAGCCGATCATCCTGAACCTCAAGCCCTGCGACCTCGCCGTCAATGATGGCGATGCCACGGGCGGCCAGTTGCTCGGCCTGCTCGGCGGACAGCGCCGGCGCGCTATGCTGAAACAGGGTCACGTCAGCGCTCCATTGTCGGAACAGCAGCGCGACATGAACAGCCATCGGCCCGGTGCCGAGGATGCCGATCGCCTGATCGCGCACTTCCCAGCCATGGCAGTAGGGGCAGTGCAGCACGTCACGGCCCCAGCGCTCGGCCACACCGGGAATATCGGGAAGCACGTCGATCAGCCCGGTGGCTACCAGGAGCCGCCGCGCCTGCACGGAAGTCCCGTCGGCCAGGACTACGCGGAAGCCGCCACGCGCGTCCGAATTGTCCAGGCGTTCGAGGGTGGCAACACGACCAGCGATGACGTGGCCGCCGTAGCTCGTTACCTCGGCCTGGCCGAGGGCCAGCAATTCCGATGGCGGGGTGCCGTCGCGCGACAGGTAATTATGCATGTGCGTTGCTGGAGCGTTGCGCGGTTGGCCTCCGTCAACCACCAGCACCGAACGTCGGGCACGCGCGAGCGCGAGCGCCCCGCTCAAGCCAGCTGCTCCACCACCGACGACCACAACATCGTACCACGCGCTCTCCCGCAAGCGGTTCATGTTCTCCCCACTGTCCATTGCGTTCACCATGGTTGTGTTCTCTTTCTGCTACTTCGTCAGGCTGGCGGGCCTGCCTCGCCGCGAACACCGCGCGGGCTGCCCGTATACTAAAGATATCATAGATTCGCGATATCTGTTATTTCGCCAAAAAAGGGGGAATAGTGCTTCAGCGCACCGGATCTTCCAGCGTGCTGAGCCAGGGCATCGCCCCTTCAGCTAATTCAACAAGCTTGCGCGCTTTCAGGTATTCCTCAAGCTGCTGTTCTGCATCCATCATCACCTGCTGGATGAGGCACGAATCATGCTGGAGGCCCGCGCCACAATGAAATGCGGTTGCAGTCCCTTCGATGGCTTGAATGACATCCAGAAATGAAAGGTCAGCGTTGTTCTTCACGAGCTTATAGCCGCCATGGATGCCCGGAGTAGACTCGATCAAACCCGCCTTCACAAGCTTGGTCAGAATTTTCGACAGATAGGTCGGGGAGAGCCGCTGAATGGTTGCGAGCTGCTGCACGCCGATGGTCGTTCCAGCGGGGAGCGACACGAAATACAGCATGGTATGAAGCGCATAATTTGTCGCCTGCGAATATTTCACTGCTGCCTCTGGCTATTACAGACTCAATGAGTCTATAATAGTCCCTATCAGGCCGATTGTCAAGCGAGACGACACAAGGATAGTGCGTACCTGTACGAAGGGTCAGTAGACGCTATCTCATAACAGGTTTATTATTATAGTAGTTGTTGTGGCAACTACGAAAATCTAAGTAGGTATGCATCACACAAGGAAACATGTACATCTATCTTTGACCCGCCCGGCGCGTACGACGTCTGCACCCATCGTGTGGGCACGCGCCGAGCCTGGTGCTCAACGGAAGGGCGGCTGCCAACGATGTCAGTCACCCTTCCTGCCACCAGACCATGATCGGAGGAGTTCGATGATTAGAGTCAAACGCGTCTACAACCCACTCAGCGATGACGATGGGCAGCGCTTCCTGGTGGAGCGGCTCTGGCCGCGCGGGGTCAAGCGCGCGGACGCTGCCCTGAGCGGCTGGCTCAAGGATCTGGCACCTAGCGCAGAGCTGCGCCGCTGGTTCGACCATGACCCGGCCCGCTGGGAGGAGTTTCAGCAGCGCTATGCGGCGGAGCTCCAGACGGAGGATAAGCAGGCGCGGCTGCGCGAACTGGCTGCTACCGCGCGGCATGAAACAGTGACACTGATCTATTCGGCCAGGGACGCCCAGCATAACAATGCGTTGACACTGCAACACATTCTTGAGCAATACGGCCTTTCACATTCGTAGTTCGGAGGAGGAAACCATGCCTCATTATTCTTACCTGATTATTGGTGGCGGTATGACGGCGGCGGCGGCGCTCCAGGGTATTCGCGAGGTTGACCCGCAGGGCGCAATTGCGGTGCTCGGGCGCGAGCAGCAGCGCCCCTACAAACGCCCGCCGCTCTCCAAGGCGCTCTGGAAAGGCACGCCGCTGGAGGACGTGTGGATCGATACTGCCGGACAGAACATCGAACTGGTGCCCGGACGGACAGCCAAAGCGCTTGATGCGGAGCGCAAACGTGTGACTGACGATCAGGGCAGTGTCTACACCTTTGACAAACTGCTCCTGGCGACTGGTGGCACGCCCCGGCGCTTCTCATGGGGCGGCGATGACGTCATCTACTATCGCACGCTCGACGATTATCAGCGGCTGCGCGCGCTGAGCGAGCGCGGTCAACGCTTCGCGGTCATCGGCGGCGGCTTCATCGGCTCGGAAATTGCGGCGGCGCTGGCGATGCAAGGGAAGGATGTGGCGCTCCTGTTTCCGGGCGCGGCGATCGGCGCACGCGCCTATGGCCCCGATCTAGCAGCATTCCTGAACGGATATTACCAGCAGCATGGGGTTGAGGTGCTGCCGGGCGACACCGCCGAAGGTCTGGACCGGCGCGGCGAGCGTCTCGCCCTGCGAACCGCACGCGGCCAGGAACTGCTGGTCGACGGCGTGATCGCCGGAATCGGGATCGAGCCGAACGTCGGTTTGGCGCATGACGCCGGGCTGGAGGTGGACAACGGCATCGTCGTTGACACGCTGCTGCGCACCAGTCACCCGGATATTTACGCGGCGGGCGACGTGGCGAACTTTTATAACCCCGCGCTCGGCAAGCGCATACGGGTTGAGCATGAAGACAACGCGAACATCATGGGCAAGCAGGCGGGCCGGAACATGGCCGGCGAACAGGCACCCTATGAGCATCTGCCCTTCTTTTACTCGGATCTGTTCGACCTCGGCTATGAAGCGGTTGGCGAATTGGACGCGCGGCTGGAGATCGTGGCGGACTGGAAGGAGCCGTTCCACGAGGGCGTGCTGTATTATCTTGAGCAGGGCCGCGTGCGGGGCGTCCTGTTGTGGAACGTCTGGGGCCAGGTGGATGCGGCTCGGCACCTGATCGCGGAGCCGGGACCGTTTCAGCCGCATGATCTGATTGGGCGTCTGCCAGCTTAGGATGAGCGTTGAATGCTGTTCGTTCGCGCTTGCATTGGAGAAAGAATAATGACTATCGACCTGAACGACCCTGATGTGCTTGAAGTCATGGAATTGCACCGCCGCCACCTTTCCGACGAGCAATTGCATACATTTGAACGCTCTATCGGCGAGATGCTGACCGCGTTCGGCATAGATCTGGACACGCCAGCAACGCGCGAGACACCGCGCCGCTTTGTTCGCGCCATGTATGATGCCACTGCCGGCTACGAGGGCGACCCCAAGTTGCTGACGGTCTTCGATACGGAGTGTCGCGGCGGATCGGACTGCCAACTGAGCCAGGTGATTGAGGGGCCAATCCAATTCTATGCGCTGTGTGAGCACCACGCGCTCCCCTTTTACGGCCATGCCTATGTCGGCTACATCGCGCACGAACATATCATCGGGATCTCCAAACTCACGCGGCTGGTCCGGCTGTTTGCCCAGCGCTTTACGGTGCAAGAGCGGATCGGGCAGCAGATCGCGGACGCCCTGGAGACGATGCTCCAACCCCATGGCGTGGCGGTGTACCTGGAAGCGCATCATATGTGTACGCAGATGCGCGGCGTGTGCGAGGTATCGTCGCTCACCCGCACGACGTTCTGGCGGGGCGAGTTCGACGCCAACCCGGCGCTGCGGAGCGAATTCCTGCATATCTGCGGGGTGTCGCGATGAATGCCCATGATCCGCTGGAGACCCTTTTTGATGTGCAGCAGGGAGCGAACATCCCGCTCCCGCCAGCGCTCGCATCGCGCTACGGCAGACTCGCGTTCCCGACGCGCGCGGGCCGGCCCTGCGTGATCGGCAATTTCGTCACGACGCTGGATGGGGTGGTGTCGCTGAACGTCCCCGGCCAGTCCGGTGGCGGCCCAATCAGCGGGTTCAACCCGCATGATCGCATGCTGATGGGGCTGCTGCGTGCTGTCGCCGACGCGGTGATCGTCGGCGCGGGTACGCTGCGGGCGGTGTCCCGCCACCTGTGGACCGCCGCGTACATCTATCCATCGCTCACCGATTCATATAATGAATTGCGTGCTGCGCTCGGAAAGACCAGTCCACCACTCAACGTCATCGTCACAGCCAGCGGCATGATCGACCTGAACCTGCGCGTATTCCAATCCGGTGAGGTGCCGGTGCTGATCGTGACGACAAGCGAAGGAGCCCGGCACCTCCGCGCGCATGAACTGCCGCGCTGGGTGCATGTCGAAGCCGTGCGGGAAGCGGGCGCGATCAGCGCCGGTCAAGTTCTGGAGGCGGTCAGCGCGGCCCGCCAGAGCGACATCCTGCTGGTGGAGGGCGGGCCGCAGTTGATCGGCGATTTCTTCGCCGAGCGCTGCCTGGATGAATTATTCCTCACGCTCGCGCCACAGGTGGCGGGCCGCGACGGCTCCAGCGAGCGTCCGGGCCTGGTGGCGGGCAAGCAGTTTGCGCCCGAACACGCCATGTGGGGCACGCTGGTGAGCGTTAAGCGCGCGGAAAGCCACCTCTTCCTGCGCTATGCGTTTGGAGATGACGCTGAGGAGCGCATGAGAAACCATAACCTGTGATTGCACGTTCGACTGGCCGCACGTCACTCATGCGACGGAGTATTCATGCTTTTTGGGTGAGGAGGAGCAATGGCAGATATTCCTGGACTGCTACAGCAACTTGGGTTTAGCGAATATGAAGCGCGCGCATATCTCACGTTGCTGCAACGCAATCCGCTCAATGGCTATGAGCTGGCGAAAGTGTCAGGTCTGCCACGCGCGAATGTCTACGCGGTGCTGCAAAAGCTTGAGGACCGTGGGGCGGTGGTCCGTCTTGACATGCCCAGCGGAGCGCGGTATGCGCCAATTGCTCCGGCGGATCTGACCCAGCGGATCGCGACTCGTTTCCAGCATGTGCTGCGCGCAACTCAGCAGGCGCTTGAGGAACTGACGACGCCAGCGACCTCCACGTATGTCTGGAACATCGAGGGGTACGCGGCATTGATCGATCATGCCCACGCGGTCATTGATGCGGCGAAGGAGTCGCTGCTTGTCGCAATCGGGCGCGAGGAAGCGCGGGCGCTGGCGGAATCACTCGCGCGCGCTGAATCGCGTGGGGTCACGGTGACGACGCTCTGCATGGATGAATGCCCGGTGGAATGCGGCGCTTGTCGCGGCACAATCTGCCGTTTCTGCGCTACTTTCAGCGCTACGCAGCACTGGCTGATGGTGGTGGCAGATGATGCCGAGGCGCTGGCGGGAGAGATCGGCTCCGACAACGACGCGCTGGCGGTACGCACCCGCCAGCAGATTCAGGTCAACCTGGTGGGTTGGTACATCCGGCACAGCATGGCGCTGACAGCGGTATTAAGCGACCTTGGCCAGCGCCAGGACCAAATTCTTGCGCCAGAAACGCGCGCGCTCCTCCAGTCGGTTGATGCGCGCAATCAGCAGGGCGGCTGGCTCGACCATCTGCGCGCGCTGGTGCAGCGTGAAGGGCCGGAGCCACACGAACACCGGCCTGACGGAACAGCCACATGAGATAGTCAAGGCCAATCTTTGCTGTGCCTGTCAACCGCTCGTCATGCCCCCTTCATCCTGCCGTCATCCCTGGCGGTTACAGTGGCGAAAGGCAGTACAGGTGTGCATGCTCCATATGCAGCAGAGGTGATCATGCATGATGTGTTTGATCTGAACATCCGGCCATTGGCCGCGGCAATCAATGCCTTCGATGGGCTTACGACCGTCGGCGGGTGCGGCGGCCATCTGCACCCGCAACCGGACCAATGTCCGGAAGGCAGTTGGTACCTGATGTTCACTGTGCAGCGGTCCGACGAAGGATGGTTCGCGCTCGAATTTCTGGCATGGGCGATCAACAACGATTACCGGCGCGGCGGGCATCAGGTGCTGCTCTCGCCGACTGCGCCGCCGCCCTACCTGAATGAACCCGGCCATGCGCTCCAATTCGTGATCGAAGGCGATGCTGGCACTGATCCCACCCTTCTCGCCAGATGGCTGGACCGCATGCGCGCAGAATGCTACATCGCGCCGTGGAGCATCCAGGGTACACCAAGGCACCTGAATTGGATCGAAAAGCTCCTGCCCGGCAGTTGACCGCGTTGCACCAGATCGTGCGGCACAGCTCACAGCCCAATAAGCAGGTACGTCAGCGCATAACGTTGGATGAAGGTTCCTGCGATGCCAAAGAGCAGGATTATTCCCATCGCCCACGCAAACCGCCAGGTCAGGTGTCGATGCTGCGCCCGCATAATCAGCGGCAAGTTAATTGCCGCGCTTGTCAGCGATGCAATCACGGCGCTGATACCTGCAACGGTCGTGGAAATGCTCCCCTGCGAGGCTAATGACGCCGCTGCCGCCACGGCGCTGGCACTTGACACAAAGCCGCCCAACACGCTGGTAACATAAACGCCCACCTGCCCCAATGCCTGTTGGGCCAGCACCACCACCACCTGCAATAACAGAAAAATACAGCCATATTTCAGCGCGGCTTTGAGCGAAAAGGGCGACTCAAGATGTAACAACGGCGTTTCGGTGGCTGGCGCGGCCGGTCTCCGATGCAGGAAAATCAGGCCCGCGCAGGCAACCAGCATGCTGGCATGCCCCAGCGCCACGCTCGTCAATGCGTGCGGCGCCAGGATAGCGAGGATAATCGTATTGCGGACGACCATGGCGGCGGTCGCCAGAACACTGCCGCGATAGGCGACATCGGCCAGTTGCCCGTTCGTATCCTGCACCCGCGCAGCCAGTTCGCCCACCGCGACTGTGCTGTTCACCAGCCCGCCCAAAAACCCTGTCAACTCGATGCCGCGCGCCCCATAGATTTTCCATAAAATATAATTGACAAACCCGATGCCGGCGATCAGAATCACCGTCAGAAAGGCTTCCCGTGGTACGAGCACATGCCACGGATCAATCGGTCCCGTCGGCAGCGCGGGGTAGATCACAAAAGCGAGAATAGCCAGCAAAATCGCGCTCTGCAATTCTGTATCGCTGAGATGGATGCTGAACCCTTTCAGCGGTTCTTTCCATGCCAGGAGCGCGGCGGTCGCGACGCCCACCGCAACCGGCGTAAAGGTGTGGCCCTGGCCGCATAGCACGCCGACGAACCCCATGACCAGCAACGCTGCCGAGGTCGTGAGTTCCGTCCCGCGATCCGCGCGCAAGGTCTGGAGATTCAGGAAAACGATCAACAGGCCGAGCAAGGAAATGCTGAGCAGGGCGTAGGCATCGCCGAGCAAGCCCCCCAGGCAGCCCAGCAGCGTGACAAAGCCAAACGTGCGCACGCCCGATGCTTTGCGCCGCCGCTCGCGTTCAAGCCCCACAAACAGCCCGATGGCGAGCGCGAGCGCTAAGCGTTCAAGTGTCAGGGCGTAGGGCCACTCTGTTAGCGGTAAAGACATGGGTATATCCCGAAGATTTGCAGGCCGATCAAAGACGTTATTATACGCCATCACACTCGTGGTGCTTGCTGGTGGTCAGGAATTTCGCAGACAGAGGGCGATTCATGGATCAGTGCGATGAGATGTTGATTGTCTTTGTCGGCTGATCGACATGTTCGGCTATCTCAGGTGCCAGCGGCAGTTCGATCGTGAAGGTCGTGCCCGCGCCCGCTTCGCTGGCGACATCCACCCGCCCGCCATGCGCCTCGGCGATGTATTTTACGATCGGCAGGCCCAGGCCGGTGCCGCCGCTCTCGCGCGAGCGCACCTTATCCACGCGGTAGTAGCGGTCCCAGAGATGGGGGAGGTGTTCCGCCGCGATGCCAGGCCCAGCATCGGCGACGACAAGCTGCACGGCATGGCCTGACGTGCACAGGCGCACATCGACCGTGGTGCCGGGCGGCGTGTATTTTGCCGCGTTCTCCAACAGATTCCGCAGCAGTTGGGTCAGCCGTTCCTCGTCGCCGATGACTACAAGTGGCTCAGCGATTTGCACCTGATAGATGAGATCGGGCTCCTGACGCCGGAACGCCGCGACAACTTCCTCGACGAGCCAATCCAGCCGCACGGGTGCCTGGGCGATGACCTGCGCGGCATCGGCCTGAGCGAGCAGCAGCAGTTCGTTGATCAGCCGCCGCATGCGCTGCGCTTCGGTCGCCGCCTCATGGACCGACAGCTCGCGCTCGCGCGGATCGAGATCACGCCGCAGCAGGTTCAGGTTCGCCAGCACCACCGTGAGCGGCGAGCGCAGTTCATGCGAGGTGTCAGCCAGGAACTCGCGCTGCTGGCGCAGGGTGCGTTCGACTGTGGCGATCAAGGTATTGATCGTCTCCGCGAACTGCCCGATCTCATCATGGCGTGGCAGCGCCGCCACGCGCTGCTCGTAGCGGCCGGTTGTCGCCACCGCAATCGTCTCGCGCATGAGCCGTGTCAATGGGGCCAGCATGTGACTGGTTAGCAGCGCGGCGGCGCCAAGCGCCAGCACAATCACCAGCGCGCCGCACATGAGCAGCAGCCAGCGCACCTGCGTGAGCATGTGCTGCTGCGGCGCAAGCGGCTCGGCGACCAGCAGCACACTGCCTGGCGAAGTATCTCCGACAGGGCTGATCAGCAGCCGCAGCGGCGTGCCGTCGGATGATGTCATGGTCGCCGTGGTCGTTTGTCCGGCTCGCGCGGCGGCGAGCAACGCCGGGTCAATCCCCAGCCCTTCGGCGGGCAGACTGGCCGACCGAGCGCGTAGCGCGCCGTCGGGACCGACGAGCGCAGCATAATATTCGACTTCATCGAATGCAGTCGGCGCGGCGGGCTGGCCCGCAAGCATTCTGGCAAGATGCACGGCGTGCATTTGCAACCGCGCATCCACCATATCAAGCAGGCGCGCCTGGAGCAGCGGCTCGACCAGCAGCGCGAACAGCAGCGCCATCGCGCCAGTAAGCAGGCCAACCGCCAGTGTCAGCCGCAACCGGAGCGACATGGACCGTCCCATCAAGCCTCCTCGCGCAGCGCATAGCCCGCGCCGCGGATGGTTTGAATCAGGCGCTCCTCGCCATCAGCTTCCAGCTTGTCGCGCAATCGCCCGATGTGGACCTCGATCGCGTTACTCTCGACCATGGAATCACCCCAGACCCGATCCATGATTTGCTCGCGGGTGAGCACCAGGCGCGGATGGCGCATGAACAGCAGCAGCAGTTCGTACTCGCGGGTGGTCAGATCGATCCGGCGGCCAGCGCGCTCGGCTTCGCGGGTGCCGGTATTCAGGCGCAGATCATCGAACGTCAGAACTTCCTCGCTTTGCGGCTGCGCTCGGCGGAACAGCGCGCGCACGCGGGCCAGCAACTCGTCGAAGTCGAACGGCTTGACCAGATAATCGTCAGCGCCGCTGTCAAGGCCAGCGATCCGGTCCGGCACCGCGTCGCGCGCGGTAAGCATGAGAATTGGCACGTTCATGCCCCGGCGCAGGCGGCGGCAAATCTCCAGGCCGTCCATGCCCGGCAGCATCACATCCAGCACCACCAGATCGAGCGGCGTTGCGCGGGCAATCCGCAGCGCCTCATGGCCATCCCCGGCGAGATGCACGTCGTAGCCCTCGAAGCGCAGGCCGCGCCCGAGGACACTGCGAATTTTGGGGTCGTCATCCACGACCAGAATTGTTGTCATAAGCGGCCTCCTGGTGTGCCAGTATAGCATAGTGACATGTCATGCTGCCTTCAGCGCGTGTTCATCCTGGCGTCAGCTTGACCTGCTAGAGTGACACTATCCGGTTAGCGCAATGGCGCGCCAACCGGGTAGGACGGGCATGGTTCGCCCCACTTCTCTTTAACTGTAGTATTTCATTATGTTGGCGCATGCCCGCACCCCGTCGCTTGCGCGAGCCCCGCTCCCAATGGGAGCGGGGCCGGGGGTGAGGGAAAACGGGTGCGCTCACCTTATGAAACAGTACATTTAACAGGTAACAATGTGTCCATGAGTCTGCCGGAAGCGCCGGGAGAAAGGAAGGGCGATGAGCGCACAATTCAAGGATAGGATTGCCAGCGTGGCGCGCCGCTACGGACTTGCCATCGCCGCGATCATGCTCGCGCTGCTTCTCAGGGGGCTGCTCGCTCCGATAATTGGCGCGGCAAGCCCGCAGGCGTTGATGCTGACGGCGGTGGCGATTGGCGCATGGTACGGCGGCGTTGGGCCAGGCGCAGTGGCTGCGATCATTGCTGCATTGGCTGCAAACGCCCTGGCGCTCCCGTCGACCTCCATGACTGGCTCCCAACTTGGAATCTTTCTCGTCGAGGGGCTGAGCCTCAGTGTGTTGATCGGCATGCTTCAGGCGCGCCTGCGTCATGCCGAGGCCGCGCTGCGCGCGCGTGACGACCTGCTCGCCGTCGCGGCGCATGAGTTCAAGACGCCGCTCACCACCGTGATTGGGTACACCCGGACGCTTCAGATGCGCGCGGCCCGTGAAGGACATCTGCCCAGGCGCGATCTCGATACACTGCGCGTGATCGTCGGGCAGGCGAAACGCCTTCACGCGCTCATCGATTCGGTCCTCGATCTGGCGAGGCTCGACAATGGGCAGGCGCGGATCGCGCGCCAGGCAGTGGATGTCGCCGCGCTGGCACGCCGATTAGTGGACGACGCGCGCCTGATAGCTACGCGGCAGCAGGTCGAGTTTCACGGCCCGGACGCGCCAGTGATCATCATGGGCGACAGCGTGCGCATGGAGCAGGTGCTTCAGAATCTGCTGGACAATGCGGTGAAATACAGCCCTGACGACGGAGTTATCACTGTCGGCGTGGAGCAGCGCCATGCGGAGGCCGTGCTGACGGTCAGCGACCAGGGGATCGGCATCCCCGAAGCAGCGCGCGCCCGGCTCTTTGAGCGATTCTACCGCGCCAACAACCTCGATTCGTACCAGATGCCGGGGACAGGCATCGGGCTTTCGATTGTCAATCAGATCGTAACTCTGCATGGGGGCGTGTTGCAAGTCGCCAGCGCGGAAGGGCAGGGCAGCACGTTTACCGTCCGGCTGCCGCTCGCCAAAGCGGACGCCACCGCGCAATCGACGCAGGAGGCCGATCCTGGGCAATCAGCGCCAGCAGTTGGAGCGATGCGCCCGCTGAAGCGACCGATGACCAAGAACCAGCATGAGCATATCTATTGAGTATGAGAAACAATACATAATGATGCCGTACGAGTGGGGGAGCTGCAAGAGGAGGTTGACCATGATGCCTGAACCACGACAGATATGTACAACGGGTATTTCGGCGCTGACCGCCGACGGCGGGCGCGGGCGCGTGCGTCAGGCGCTGCTGAACCGGGGCCACCTGCGACTTGTCGCGCTGGTTGTTCGTTATGGCGGCTTGCTGACTCATGATGTCGTCGTGCCAATCGAGCAGGTCGCCGACATGAGTGATCGCCAGGTGCGCCTGCGCCTGCGCCGCACAGAACTGGCGCAGCAGCCAGCGTATCAATCAGCCGCGCGCATACACTCTGCGCCGGGCGGCCCGCGTCGCGCGCTCGCCGCGATCCAGTATGGCGGCGCTGGCACATCGGAACGCATTCTCCACATGTCGGCCAGCGAGGCGCTGGCGCTTGCAGGGCCACAGAGCAGTCCG
>DASTWM010000445.1:0-9366 GCA_035765855.1 Roseiflexaceae bacterium | reverse complement strand
ACCCATGCCATTCTGGACGTTGCGACGCAGATCGGAGCGGATCTGATCGCCATCGCAACCCACAGCCGCAGCAGCCTCCACCTGGGGCTCGGCAGCACCACGGATAAGCTGATTCGTTCGGCGAATCAGCCGCTGCTTGTGTATCAGCCTGCGCTCGACGAGGCGTAACTGATTGAAACAGCAGCGGCTGAATGTCGAAGCAATCCAGTGGAATGATGGCACGACACCTCGACTGTGCGATCATGCCTGGTGATACGTGCGGTCGGTGAACTGCCCGGCGCTGATTGTCCCCTGATGCGACCTGTAAACATGGCGAAGAAATCATCACCAGTGGTGCGCGTTTCTTTCCTGTACGGCGCGGTACCGCGCGTATGCTAGACATGTAACAGCCCATTGGCGCTGCGTGCTGATGGTACGCGCTCATGCCGTCTGTTGCAATGCAGCAATCCATGAGCAGTTCGCATACGCGCGGTTGTGGCGCGTGCAACCTGTGTCGGCATCCCGCTTCATGCCGTATCACTGCTCATTTGATAAAGGAGAACAGCCATGATCGAGCAGGGGCGTATTCTGCTGGTGGATGATGAGCCGGGTGTCCGCATGACATTCGGCCCGCTGCTCCAGCGCGCTGGCTATGCTGTCACGGTTGCCGACGGTGGCGCACAAGCGATCCCAGTGCTGGAGCAGCACGCATTTGATGTCTTGATCGTCGATTTGAATATGCCGGGCATGCACGGGCTTCAGGTCGCCGCCGCCGCCCGCGCCCGTCAGCCCGATATTACCACCATTGTACTGACCGGCCACGGTTCGCTCGACACCGCGCTCGACGCGCTCCATCTTCAGGTATTCGACTATGTTCTGAAAACCGCCGAACCATATCATGTGCTGCAGCGAGTCAATGCGGCGGTGGCAGCGCACGCGCACAAGGCCCGCCAGCACACGCTGCTTGCGACGATCACATCCGCCGCCGACACGCTGCGCGTCGAGCGCTCGGCTGAACCGCTCTACGTACCCAGCGAGCTTGAAAGTGTCAGCCTTGGCGCGATTCACCTGGATGGCTGGCGGCAGACTGTGACCGTTGGCAACCGAACGGCGACGCTGACCCCTACCGAATTCCGCGTGCTGCGCTGCCTCATGGATCACGCAGGCACGATGATCTCATATACCGAACTGGTGCAATGCGCGCAGGGCTATGAGCTTGGCGAGCAGGAAGCGAGCGAACTTGTCAAGCCGCACATACATCATCTCCGGCATAAGTTGGAGCCGGACCCCGCCGAGCCGCAGTACATTCTGAACGTGCGCGGCAAAGGCTATCTGCTCGTCGCGACTGGCGGATGAAGCGAACAAAACAGGAGGTTTTGCCATGACTATTCTTGTTGCGGTAGCAAGCAAACACGGTAGCACCCGCGCGATTGCCGAAAGCATCGCCGAGCAATTGCGCAGCGCGAACCTGCCCGTCGATCTGCGCGCTGCTGGCGAGGTGAACGACCTTTCCGGGTACGACGCGGTGATTCTGGGAAGCGCGGTCTACGCCGGAAGCTGGCTGCCGGAGGCGCGCAAGTTTGCGGCACGTTTCCATGCAAAACTTGCGCAGGTGCCGGTCTGGGTGTTCAGCAGCGGCCCGGTTGGGGCAGATAACCCGCAGCCGCGTGACGACCCGCAGCAACTGGCCGCGCCGCTCGGCATGGTGCCGGTGCGCGATCATCGGGTGTTCGCAGGCAAACTCGAACTGGATGATCTTGGGTTTGGCGAGCGACTGATCGCGAAAGTAGTCAGCGCTCCAGAAGGCGATTTTCGCGACTGGGATGCGATTAGTCGGTGGGCGCGCGAGATTGCCACGGCGTTGCAGGCTCCTCATGATGTTACCGCCTGATGTGTGGGCGCTGGCACCTGCCACGATTTAGCGCCCGGCAGCGGCGCGGTGGACAGCACTTGTCCGCGCCGCTGCCGGTGCGTGCCGCGCATGGAATTAGCGATGCATGTGCCACATGGGATGTTTACGCTCGTACACCACCAGCCCCAGGAAACCGCCGGACACCGCAAAAATAAAATCAGTCAGCGCAAGCAGCATCCCAATCAGCACGCCACCGTGCGAGACAAACTGCGCGAGCGCCATGTTCAGGCGCGGCACAAGAGCCACGATCGAGGCCGATGCCGCGAACATCAGCAGCACACCAGCTACCGCGCCAGCGCCAGCGGCAATCCCGGCGAGGATGCCAGCATACATTTCGCGGTCGCTCGTATGCTCCGCAACATGGAAAGCCGCCCACCAGCTTGCGCCTGCGCCAAATGCCAGCATGAGGAACGGCCCAACCACAATACCACTGAGGTCAATCGGTGTCACCATGGCTGCGACAAGCAGCGCAATCGCAGCTATGATACCAATCATACGCTTCATCATGCACCTCCCTTGCGGCATTCGTTTCTGGGCATATCTGCTCATGAACATGATAGCACGCCATGGCGGACGTTGCATTCATCGCCCCAGTGGCGCGCTGACATTGCTCGATGCATGGATCATGAATGCTCAAAGCATGAGATTAACTCCACCACTTCCAGAGCAAACCGGGACTTGTGTTCGTAAGTGGGTCCATGATTCCGGCAGCCAGGCAATCGATACGCTGCCGCATGGACGAAACGCACGCGGGCGCGCCGGCAAGCTCGCCGCCTAAATCTTCCCAGTTGCCCCAGGTGCCGCGATCCGAGGCACGATGGAGCAGCGTATCATTGTCGCCGCGCACGAACAGATCGAAATGCGTCGGATCCCACGAGCTAATCGAAGGCGTTGAGGCTGCCGTGCCGCCCAGGTCGAACCAGCCGCGCCACGCGCTGCCGTCGTACCATTTGAGGTAGACCCGCCCGGTGCTGCCGCGCACGACGCAGTTAATCAGCCGATTGCTGGAGCCAACGCACGCGGGCGCAGAGGTCAGCGGCCCGCCGAGATCCTGCCAGCCCTGCCAGCCAGTGCCGTCCCAGTACAACTGCCACATGTTGTTGTTCGTGCCGCGCACAAACACGTCGAGCCGGTTCGGCCCCCATGTGGACACCGTTGGCGCGGCGGTAAGGTTGCCGCCGAGATCCTGCCAGCCCTGCCAGCTTGTGCCGTCCCAGTACAGGTGCCACAGGTGATCGTTGACGCGCTGCATGGCAAAGCAGTCGATCCGTTGCGGCCCCCAGGAAACGCACGCGGGCGACGACGCAAGGTCGCCGCCGAGCCGTTCCCACGTGCTCCATGCGCCATTCTCCCACCAGGCGTGCCACAGGCCGTTGTCGCCGCCACGCACGAACACATCAAGCATGTTCGGCCCGCGCGTTGTGAGCGCCGGCGCGGATGTCACCACGCCGCCAATCGGCTGCCACACGCTCCAGGCGGCCAGCGCATCATGTCGGGAAGCAGCATCCGTTTGATGTGCGTCGATGGTCGGTGCGCCGAGCAAACTGCCAAGCGCCAGCGGCGCGAGCAACAGCCTCACCATGAGTCGTTTCAATCGCATACACATATCTCCAATCACATCCCACACGTACGAATACAAACGCGTGACGGCGCGAAGCGGATGGGGCGCTGAACGGCGCGGCGATACGTCATTACAACGGCGAGCGGGGCGGCATGAAACTGGCAGGTATTATAGCATGTCGTTCTGAATCATCGGTACAACATACACCTCATTTTGCGCGTACGGCAGCGATTAGACAAACCATGCAACATAGATTAAAAAGAAGATAAAGCGTTACGCAACAACTTTGTTACTATTCCGTACGTTTTTGCTTTACAGGGAAAACCTGTAATCGACTAAGATAGCAACTATCCATTGCCGTATCACACACGATGGCAGCAATGTTGCTGCCCCACGTGTTCGTAGCGACTGTCATGGTCATGCTGTCAGCCACACGATAACAAGCTGTTTTACGAATGCCTGCTGCTATCTGCGACCGGGAGCGGCTCGTTTTGTGAATGACCGCTATGCCGCTATAGGATTGCGCGTAAGTAGTGCATTGTAAGTAGTGCATTGATCATGCGCACGCAAGCATTCGCCACGTTTACTACTAATCACGGCACTGTCTGCATCACTAGCGTACCAGAAAGGACAGTTGCTCAATGGACAGAGCACGTATCATCATTGTAGAAGATGATCTTCTCATCTCAAAAGATATCAGGCGCATTGCCACGCGTATCGGTTACAAAGTGGCTGCGGTTGTGCAAACGGCGGAAGATGCTCTTCAACAGGCAGCGGCAACACGCGCGCAACTGGTGGTGTTGAACATGCAGCGCAGCAACGCGCTGCAAGCTGCTGATGTTGCCAGGCACATCTTGCAGCATGGCTTGCCGGTCATCATGCTTGTCGAAGATCGCGACCGCGAAATCATGACGCGCATGCGGCCTTTGGTCCCTTTTTGCTATCTCGTCAAGCCGTTTAATGAGCGCGAAATGGGCATGGCTATGACCATAGCGCTCCACCGGCACGCCGCCGAGGGAAAGTTCAGACGCATGGAACGCTGGCTGGCGACCACGGCCACCAGTTCCGGTGACGCGGTCATTATGGCAGATGCACAGGGCGCTGTTACCTTTTTGAACCCGGTCGCTGAAACATTAACCGGCTGGAGGCACGCCGACGCGATTGGGAAACAACTCACGCACGTTCTGCGCATCATCGATGGCGACACGCAGCAGCCGATTCCAGACCTCGTCGCGCGCGTACACAGCGAAGGCGTCGTGATTGGGCTGGCGGCACATTCCCTGCTGCTGCGCCCCGACGGCAGCACCATTCCGATTGACGACAGCGCCGCGCCCATGCGCGACGACCATGGGACGATGACCGGCGTGACGGTGGTATTTCGCGATGGTTCGGAACACTCACAGGTTGAGCAGCAGATGCGCCATTACGCGCTGCATGACACCTTGACGGGCTTGCCGAACCGCACGCTGTTCCTCTACCAACTCAACCAGGCGCTGCAACGGGCGCAACGCCAGCCCGGCTACCATTGCGGCGTGCTGTTCCTCGATCTGGACCGCTTCAAGCTGATCAATGACAGCCTGGGGCATCTTGCGGGTGACGAACTGCTTCAGATTGCTGCCCGGCGGCTGAACACCTGCGTGCGCTTGAGCGACATGGTCGCGCGGCTGGGTGGCGATGAATTTACGGTGCTGCTCAACGACATCACCGACATCGACCAGGCCATTCAGGTTGCGAAGCGAATTATCCGCGAGCTTTCCGCGCCGCTGTACATCAACGGCCACGAAGTCTTCACCGGCACAAGCATTGGTATCGCTGTGAGCGATGAGCACACGCAGCATGCCGACGATTTGCTGCGTAACGCCGACATTGCGCTGTACCGCGCGAAGGCGCAGGGGCGCGGCAGCTACGCGGTGTTCGACTCGGCCATGCACCAGCATGTAGTCGCGGAAATGCAGCTTGAGCATGCCTTGCGCCGCGCAGTGGAACGCCAGGAATTCTGTGTTTATTATCAGCCGATCATTTCATTTGCCACGGGGCAACTCAGCGGCTTTGAGGCGCTGGTGCGCTGGCGACATCCTGAGCGCGGGCTGATCGCGCCCGCCGAATTCATTCCCATGCTCGAAGAAACCGGCCTGATTGTGGATGTCGGCGCTTATGTGCTGCAAACTGCCTGCCAGCAACTCCGCGAATGGCAACAACGCTACCCGTCGCTATCCCTCACCATGAGCGTTAATCTGTCCGCCAAGCAGGTGCTGCACCCCGATGTTGCAGAGACGATTCGTCAGATTCTCCACAAAACCAATGTTGATGGGTACGACCTGCAACTTGAACTCACCGAAAGTGTGCTGTTCGATGGCAACATGGTCAAAGATAATCTGGAAACGATCCGCTCGTTTGGTGTTCACCTCTCGATTGATGATTTTGGCACTGGCTATTCATCGCTCAGCTTGCTGCACCGCTTCCCAATCAGCACATTGAAAATCGATCGCTCGTTTACGCAGACGCTTGGCAACCAGGGCGAGCACAGCGGCATTACCCGCACCATCGTTCACCTTGCCCGCGAACTCGATATGCATGTCGTCGCAGAGGGCGTGGAGACCGAGCAGCACGCGGCGTTGCTGATCACCATGGGCTGCGATTACGGGCAGGGCTTCTGGTTTGCCCGGCCACTGGCAAGCGAAACTGCCGATGCGTTTCTGGCAGAGCGCGCGGCATTCCTGAGCAATGAAACCACCGCGCGTTCATCATAAGCATCGCGTTACAGATTGCTCTGGCGCACATAAAAAGCCCCATGGGATGGCTCCCATGGGGCTTTTCCGTCGAGCGGCGTTTCAGCTATTGGCCGGTGATGGCCTGAACTGCGCGCTGCAACACCACGTCATTCTGCGAAAGCACGGTGCTGCGGTCGATCGGCACCTTGATGGTCGGTTGCACGCCCTTGCCTTCCAGGAAGATGCTGCCATCTGGAAGCACAAACCGGCCGGTCGGGACTTGCAGCGACAGCCCGCCAGGCAGCAGGAACTGCCCGCGCGACACTTCCGCCTCGACGCCTGCGGTGGGATACTCGCCAACCACGACCATGCCAGGCACCTTGCTGAAGCCATACGACTCGATTTCGCACGCGCTGTAGCACGATTGATTCACCAGCAGCGCCATTTTGTTGAACTTGAACTGCTCCGGCTTGGGATGCACAGCTTCCGGCACGCCCTCCGGCTCGAATTTGCCCGTTTTGCTGCTGTAGTATTCGAGTTGGCCCATGGTGATCGTCTGATTTGTCAGGTAGCCAGCCAGTTCCAGCGGCGCGCCACCGCTATTCTGGCGCATGTCAATGACGATGCCTGGCACCTGATTTTCCTCAAACGTGCGCAGCGCGCGCTCGAACAGCCGGATGATCAGGTTCAGATCGTCGTAATTTGAATTGACTTTGACGTAGCCAACCCCGGAATCGAGGATTTGGTACTCGACCGGCAGCGCGTTCGGATCAGCGCCACGGAACAGCGAGGTGTAGCCGAAACTCTGCGTTTCCGGCACGGCGGTGAGTTGCACCGTCTGCGGCTGCTGCTGGTTAGGATTGGCGAACGTCACTGATGCTCTGGTGCCCTGCGGCGCGCGCGTGAGATAGCGCTCCTGCTGGTACTCGCGCGCGAAGTCGGTCGAGAACGGGCCAGCCAACGGCTGCACCGCGCTCACCGCCTGCGCGATCGGCTGGTTGTTGAACTGCGTGACCGTCGCGCCGACCTGCATGCCGGCCTGAGCCGCAGGGCCGTTCGGCGTGACATATACCACCACAAAGCTGCCGTCGTCGAGCTTGCGTACGGCAAAACCGTAGCCCGCGCCGGCCTGCTGCTGGAACTCCTGTTGCGCGTACTGGCCGCCGCTCAGGCCGACATGACCATCATGGAAGGCAAAGGTGAAATCGCGAATAGCGTCATAGAAGGCCTGGGCATTGTTATTCTGCTGGGCCTGCTGCACGCGCGGCAATAACTGCTGGTACAACTGGTCCCAGTTTGGTGCCTTGTTTGGAATATCCTTGAAGGCGTAGTTGGTCTTGATTTCCTGAAACATCTGCTCGAACGCCTGCGTGTACGTCAGGTTGGAGAAGTCCTTGATCGCGGCGTCCTTCGGCTCGTACAGCGTCAGCTTTTCCTCGGCGTTGCGCGAAAGAGCGAACGGCTGCTGATCCAGATCGACCACTGAATAGCCCGCCGGAAGCGGCCCAACCGGGTCGTCGGCTGTGAACAGCTTGCCGTCCGCGCCAAAGCCGGTCGGGAATTGCTGGCTGCCGTCCGGAGCCCACACCACAAGCTTGCCGCCGATCACCTCGTCGTTGTTCTCCGAGTCGTTCCTGGTCGAAGCCAGGTACGAAGCCCAGCCACGTGACGGATCGTAGGCGTCCGAGAACGGGCCGCTCGCCAGATTCGGCCAGTACGCCAGCGTAAACACCTGCACGCCTTTGTCTTGCCGTCCGTTGTTGTCCACGTCTACGAACATGCCGCGCGGCTGCTCAGGCAGATCGAGCGTGAAGGTGCCTTTCTTCGCCTGCGGATCAAGGCTCAGATAGCCAAGCACCTGCGACTTGACCGGCAGTTCCCAGGTTTCATCGCGCTTCACAAAGCCATACTCGTCCACCAGCGCGACCATGTTCTCCACGTAATAGGTCGTGATAATGTCGTTGGTGTAGGTGAACGTGCCGGTCAGCAGTGCGGGCTGGTTGGCCGTCACTGACGCCTGGGCGTTCGCGGCGGGCGGCGTCGGCGCGGGCGCTCCGGCGTTCGTGGTTGTGTCGGTGGTCGGCTGCGGCTGCGGCTTGCCCTCGCCCGTATCGGCTGTGGCAGCCGGCGCAGTAGCTTCTGCGGCTGCGCCACTGTTCGTCGGAGCAACAGCGTTTTCTGGCACGGCGGGCGCTGTGGGCGCGACGCTGCACGCCGCCATGAACAGCCCGCACACGACGAGCAAAATCGACATACGTTTCAAAGTCATCTGCATACTCCTCCAGTGGAATTCGTAAAGCGAAAAACGTGATATGTAACGCTTATTATGTGGGTGATGATGTAAGGGCGGAGCATTCACGCCACCGATGCTGTATCACATGGGATAATTTTCCAATGAATGCTTCGCCCCTACGAATCATTCCATTCACCCGTTCACCTGCTCACCTGCTCACGACGGCGGCACCACGCCAATCGTCAGCATGATATTCGCGTACACCCGCTGCTCGCCAGTCGCGATCACCAGCGCCACATCGGGCGAGCGGGCCGCGTCATAGAACGGAAAACGCCCAAACTGCTGCAACTCAATATCAGGCAGCAGCGCGCGAAACTCGGCGAAGATCGGCGGCTCCGCGCCCGCGTGCGGCACCATGACATGCGCGGCCTCAATCGGAATCGCGCCGACCAGCACCTCCAGCACGTCGGTCACGGTCAGCATGCCGGGCGCGAGATTGAGGAACACGCGCCGCGCCGCCGGGTTCGATCTGGTAGCGAATGGATAATTGCCGTCGGCGATCAGCACCTGCGCGCCGTGGCCCGCCGCGCCAAGCGCCGCCAGGATTTCGGGGTGAAGCAGTTGGTATTTGAGCATGTAGAGTCCTTCAGTGCAGAACAATCGCTTGCCGCATGATAGCACATTGAATGGATGCAAAGATTAAAGAACAAGGAACAGCCGCCAGCGAACCGGCGTTGTACGCGCACAGCTACATGCCAAAGAGCTGTCGCAGCCCTTCGTCGAACGGCGGGCGCACAATGCCTTTCTCAGTGATCAACACGGTCACATAGCGGTGCGGCGTCACATCGAAGGCCGGGTTGTAGACCTCGACGCCTTCGGGAGCGGTGCGCTTGCCAAAGCCCTCGGTGATCTCCTCAGCGGTGCGCTCCTCAATCGGGATGTCCGCGCCGGTAGCAAGGCTCATGTCAAT
>DASTWM010000444.1:0-6919 GCA_035765855.1 Roseiflexaceae bacterium | reverse complement strand
GGCTTGCGCCGACCAGCGGAATCCAGCGCAGGTGGAGCGCCCCGAAATGCCGCAACGAACCGCCGCGCAGCAGCGCCACAATAATCGCCAGGACAACAATCGCAGGCATGAGCATAGAGCATTCTCCTGATAGGCTCTCATGAACGCCAATGAAACAGCACAGTGCTATTGTACTACAACCTAGCCTCGAATTTGCATGAAAGGTCAAAAACCAGTTAATTCGCTCGCAGAGGCAACACACCCACCGGACAGATTCTGTCTTGACCTTGATCAGAACGTCGTTTAGAATCAGCATAGTTGCTCTCTGTTGCGCTGAGCCACCCGCGCCGCGCCAGCCAAGGAGAACTGCACGTTGTATATTCCTGAATCGCCCTATCTACGCCTGCTGGAGCAGCGCATTCAGCTCGAACATATCCCCTTTAGCGACCGTGGCTCGCGCCTGCTGATCTACCGCGAACGACGCCAATCAAACGCGCTGTACATCAAGCTGGCCGAGCGGCTCACGGCGGTGACGCCCGGCCTGTCGGCGTACCGCAACCGACCGCCGTTTATTCACCACCTGCAATTCGTGGATGCCGACGGCCAGTCAGTCCCGTTCGAGAGCATCAGTTACCCGCATGCGGTGATTTTTCAAACGCCGCTGGGCGCATTTGTGCTGACCTTTCAGGATCCGCACACCATCAGCTTTGGCGTGCCGCCGGATGTGCCATGCGGCATTCGGTTCAGCGTGGTGCCGGACCTGTCGCGGCCCGATGCGCACGGCGGCGAGTTCAAATCGATCCGCAACTGCGCCTATTCGACCAACGGCACGGTCATTCACAATCGCGTCGAGAATAACGGCAACGGCTACGACGTGACGCTGGCCGTGCATGGCGATGCCGACACGGCGATCACGCTCCATGTGCAGGGCGGCCTCGATCTCGACCGCACCGTGCTGCCGTTCCGCGCCGCGCTGCGCGCCGCCGAGGAGCGCTGGCACGCATGGTTTGCCGCCGCGCCCGCCGTCGACGAAGCCTACCGCGCGCACTATTATTACGCATGGTGGGTCATGGGTGCCAATATTCTGTCGCCGCACGGTTTCTTCCGGCGCGAAAGCGTGGTGCCGAGCAAAGCGCACTACATCGGCGCGTGGCAGTGGGATAATTATTTTCACGCGCTGGCCTTTCGCTACACCGACAAAGCCTTCGCCAGCGACCAGATTCAGTTCATGCTCGACCATCAACTGCCGGACGGCATGATTCCCGACGCCGTGTACGACGAGGGCGCGATCACACAGCTTGAAGTGCCGGTCGCCGCCGCCGTGACTAAGCCGCCGATCATTGGCTGGGTCGCCATGCATGTGTACAGCCAGACCGGCGACGAGCAGATGCTGCGCGATATTTACGAGCCGCTGGTGCGCTGGAATTCATGGTGGTTCGGCCTGAACGACGACGACAACGACGGGATTGTGCAGTACACGCACCCGTTCTCGTCGGGGCTGGATGACAGCCCGCTCTGGGATCAGGGCATGCCGGTCGAGGCGGTCGATCTGAACACCTACCTGTGCGTCCAGATGGAATCCATGGCGAAAATGGCGCGCATTCTGGGCCGCACGCGCGAAGCCGAGATGTGGCTGCGCAAATCGCACGCGCTGGGCGAGCGCATGGTCGAGCATTTTTATGACAAGCAGGCGGGCTTATTCTGGAGCCAGAAAGATCATCAGCCGATCACCGTGCTGACGCCGTTCAGCTTGTATCCGCTGTGGACCGGGCGTTTGCCGCAACAAATGAATGAGCAGTTGGTCCAGCATTTGCACAACCCCGACAGCTTCTGGACCACGCACCCGCTCCCGACCGTCGCGGCCAGCGACCCGAGGTACGATCCGAATCAAATGTGGCGCGGGCCGGTGTGGATCAATATCAACTACATCTTTGTCGAGGCATTGCAGCGGGCCGGCTTCCCGGCAGACGCGCGCGACCTGGCCGAGCGCACGCTGCAACTTGTCATGGGACAGAACGATATTTATGAATATTATCACCCGCAGACCGGCAAGGCTCCGCCCAGGGCCGCGCCGATGTTCGGCTGGTCGGCGGCATGCTTCATCGATCTGGCGGTGCGGATGAGTCGCGGCGAGATTTAATTGAGCTCTTGGCCTGTCTCACTCATTGTATGGTGGAGGGGAGAACGTTGGTGGAATGACACATCTACAATCCAAAACCCAACAGAGAACATCAGTTGCCATGCTCCACTATGCCGGGCCGCCCACGATCGGCGGCGTCGAGGCGACCATGGCCGCACACGCACGCATCATGATCGCCGACGGCCTGCGCGTGCGGCTGGTGGTCGGGCGCGGCGAGGCTGTGCCGCCGGAGGCCGAGATCATCATCGAGCCGGAGCTGAGTTCGCGCGGGACGGCGCTTGAACAGATCGCTCGCGAGATTGCGGCGGGTGAAGCGAGCGCCACCTTCACCGCGCTTGTCGAGCGCCTGACCGACACGCTGGCGGCGGCGCTTGGTGGCTGCGACGTCGCTATCGTGCATAATGTCTTGACACTGCACAAAAACATGGCGTTCACCGCCGCGCTCCGCCGCCTTCACGAACAAGGCCGCGCGCCGCGCCTGCTGGCCTGGTGCCATGATTTCGCGTGGCTCGACCCAATCTACACGCCGGAGTTGCACGACGGCTACCCATGGAATCTGCTGCGCGAGGCGTGGCATGGCGTGCAGTACGTCGTTGTGTCCGAGGACCGGCGGGCCATGCTGGCCGGGCTGCTTGGCCTTTCGGAAAAGCAGATCGCCGTTGTGACGCCCGGCGTAGACCTTCAGGCGTTTCTCAAGCTGGAGCCGGAAACCATGGCGCTGGTAGAACAGCTTGATGTACTCGATGCCGACCCGCTGCTGCTGCTGCCCGCCCGCATCACGCGCCGCAAAAACATCGAGCTTGCCATCGCGATCACCGGCGCGCTGCGGCAGCACGGCCTCGATCCACGGCTCGTCGTGACGGGGCCGCCCGGCCCGCACAACCCGGCCAATGCGGCCTACCTGGCGCAGTTGCAGGCACTCCGCCATGCGAGCGGCGCTGAGAATGCGGTGGTTTTTCTGCACGAAGCATGGACCCACAATGGCATGCCGCGCCCCGTTTCCGACGCGCTGTTATCCGATTTATTTCGTTTGTCCGACGGTCTGCTTTTTCCCAGTCGCTACGAAGGTTTCGGCATTCCCGTGCTGGAAGCCGGATTAATCGGCATCCCCATTTTTTGTAGCGACATCGCCCCGTTTCGCGAGTCAGCGGGCGACGCAGCCCTGCGGTTCGGCCTGAACGAATCGCCGGAACAGATCGCCGCCCGCATCGCGGCGGCGCTCCAGCACGACCAGCGCGCCGCATTTCGCCGCCGGGTGCGCCGCCACTACACCTGGGAGGCGATTTACCGGCGCGACATCAAGCCGTTGTTCGCGCATGCTGCGCGTGCTGCGCGCTGACACGACCGCAGATGCTCAACAATCTCATGGTATCAGGATGTTCGTAGAGGAGGGTGGATGATGAGTCAATCAACGCAGGCGGTTGAGCAACATCACGATGAGTATGCCAATTATGTTGTGCTGCTGCCGTATATCGAGCCGGATGACGCCGCGCGGCTCATCCATGTTGCCAGCGCCATCGCGTTGGCGCACCACGGCAGCGTGCTGCTGCTCAAGGTGATCGTTGTTCCGGAAGGCCAGCCGCTGAGCAACGGCGTGACCGAAGCGCGCCGCGTGCGGGCCGAACTCGATCAGGCAATTGCGGCATCTGGCCCGACCGACGCGCCAATTCGCCCGTTGGTAACGGTAGCATACGCGCTGAACGCAGGAATGCATACCGCCGCCAGCGAGCACAACGCGAGCCTGCTGCTGCTTGGCTGGCATGAAGAGTCGTCGTCGTCCGAGCGGCTGTTCGGCCCGCCGATTGAAGAAGTGCTGCGCCGCCCGCCATGCGATGTTGCGGTGGTACGCTTGCACGGCAATACATCCTGGCGGCGCGTGTTGCTGCCGGTGCGCGGCGGCCCGCACACGCCGCTGGCATGCGACATGGCGCTGGCACTGAGCGAGACTGCCGACGCCGAGATCACCGTGCTGTATGCCAGCGACCCGCGCCGCGCCGATGACGTGGCGGCCCGTGAAAGCCTGCAATCGCTGCGCACCATGCCGCGCGTGAGCCGCTGGCTGGAGCGGGCAATCTCCGCCGAGAAGGCCATCCTGGCCGAAGCGCCCAACCATCAACTCGTCGTGCTGGGCGTGTCCGGGCGGCGCACCGACCCGGAAGCGCCGAGCGGAGTGCTGGCCGAGCGCGTGCTGCGCTACACAAATTCGACGGTCGTGCTGGTGCGCCACCGCATGGAACAGGCCGAGGAGCATGCCCAGCAGGTCTGGCAGCGCCAGCGCGACCTGTCCGACATGGTCGATCGCTGGTTTGCCGAAAATACCTTTAATAGCGCCGAATTCGACGATATCCGCCGCCTGCTGGCGCTCAAGCAGCAGCAGGGCGTGACTATCAGCCTGGCGCTGCCCGCCCTGAACGAAGAAGAAACCGTGGGTGATATCATCCGCGCCACCCGGCAGGCGCTCATGGAAGACGTGCCGCTGCTCGACGAGATCGTGCTGATCGACAG
The DNA here is from genome assembly GCA_035765855.1 of Roseiflexaceae bacterium. Lineage (GTDB taxonomy): Bacteria > Chloroflexota > Chloroflexia > Chloroflexales > Roseiflexaceae > DASTWM01. The sequence continues at coordinate 2,295 of DASTWM010000444.1, read as the reverse complement.
CGGTTCCGACGACCGCACGCGCGAGATCGCCCGCGACCACAACATTCCGGTGTACATTCACCAGAATATTTTGCCGCAGTACGGCGCGTTTACCGGCAAGGGCGAGGCGCTGTGGAAGAGCCTGCATGTGCTGAAAAGCGACATCATCGCCTGGATCGACACCGACATCCGCAATTTCCACCCGCGCTTTGTGTATGGCATTCTCGGCCCGCTGCTGCGCGAACCGCGACTCATGTACTGTAAAGGGTTTTACCGGCGGCCCATCCGCCATGGCGACACGGTTGCGGCGGCGGGCGGCGGGCGCGTGACCGAACTGACCGCCCGCCCGCTGTTCAACCTGTTCTTCCCCGAATTGTCGGGCATGGTTCAGCCGCTGGCGGGCGAGTACGCCGTGCGCCGCTCTGCAATTGAGCAGGTGCCGTTCTTCACCGGCTACGGCGTGGAGACCGGGCTGCTGATCGACCTGCTGGAAAACTACGGACTTCAGGCGCTGGCACAGGTCGATCTGGAGCAGCGCATTCATCGCAATCAGGAGCTTTTGCCGCTTTCCAAAATGGCGTTCGCGATCATTCAGGTGGTGATGCAGCGGCTGGAGCAGCGCCAGCGCGTCCATCTGCTGGAGCCAATCAACCAGAGCATGAAGCTCATCCGCCACGCCGAGGACGATGGCTTTCACCTGGAGGTGCGCCAGATCAGCGACCATGAGCGCCCGCCAATGGCTTCGATTCCAGAATATCGCCGGGCGCGCGGGCTGGAAGGGTGAGCGGGGAACCAGGGAACTGAGGAACAGGGGAACAAGGGAGCCGAGGAGACTTTCTGTCATTTTGTCATCTTGTCATCTTGTCTCCCTGTCTGAAATAGGGGTACGCCATGACCGAACCATCAGCGTTTGACCGCGTCCGCGACCACCTCGCCTTTCTGTACGGCGCGGAGCAGGCCGCCGATGCGAGCGAGCGCTTGCACCAACGGCTGGATGCGTTCCGCGCCGCGCATCCCGAGTTGCAGCACGCGCCGCCGCCCGCCGAGCGGCTGACCGAGAACGACGTTATCCTGATTACCTACGGCGACCAGGTGCGCGCGCCCGAACAGCCGCCGCTGCAGACTCTGGCCGAGGTGCTCGACACAACGTTCGAGCGCGTGGTCAGCGATGTTCATATCCTGCCGTTCTACCCGTACACCTCGGACGATGGCTTTTCGGTGGTGGATTACAGCGCCGTGGATCCGGCGCTCGGCACCTGGGACGACATCGCGAGGCTGGGCGCGCACTACCGGCTGATGTTCGACGCGGTGATCAACCACATTTCAGCGGCGAGCGCGTGGTTCCAGGCGTTTCTGCGCGGCGAGCCAGAGGCGGAAGCGCGCTTCATCACGCTCGATCCGGCCACCGATCTGTCCAGCGTCACGCGCCCGCGCACGCACCCGCTGCTGACGCCGTTCGAGACGCCGCATGGCATCAAACATGTCTGGACAACCTTCAGCGCCGACCAGATCGACCTGAACTTCGCCAACCGGGACGTGCTGCTGGCGATTATTGACGTTCTGTTACTTTATGTCGCGCATGGCGCAGCGCTTATTCGGCTCGACGCGATTGGCTACCTGTGGAAAGAGGTCGGCACGCGCTCGATTCACCTGCCGCAAACCCATCATGCGGTGCAGTTGTTCCGCGCCGTGCTCGACGTCGTCGCGCCGGGCGTGCTGCTGATCACCGAAACCAACGTGCCGCATGCCGACAACATCAGCTACTTTGGCGACGGCGCGAACGAAGCACAACTCGTGTATCAGTTTCCGCTCGCGCCGCTGGTGCTGAATGCCTTCTACAGCGGCAGCGCGGCGCACCTCGCGGGCTGGGCGGCCATGCTCGCCACGCCGTCCGATACGACCACCTTCTTTAATTTTCTGGCCTCGCATGACGGCATCGGCGTGGTGCCAGCGACCGGCATCCTCAGCCATGCCGAAGTTGAAGATCTGGTGAACCAGACGCTCATGCGCGGCGGGCGCGTCTCGTACAAGACCAATCCCGACGGAACGCAAAGCCCGTATGAATTGAACATCACGCTGTTCGACGCGCTGGTCGAGCCGGACCAGCATGCCGACCCATACCCGCTGTTCCGCTTCCTCACCGCCAACGCGATCATGCTGGCGCTGCGTGGCGTGCCGGGCGTGTACATTCACAGCCTGGTCGGGTCGCATAATAACCTGCATGGGCTGGCCGAAACAGGCCGCGCCCGCACAATCAACCGCGAAAAATGGCAGCGCGCCGAACTTGAGGCGCGCATGGCCGAGCCGCACAGCCAT
>DASTWM010000443.1:0-3433 GCA_035765855.1 Roseiflexaceae bacterium | reverse complement strand
TATTGCGGCCTTTGTCTTTGTAGCCCGCGCGTTCACGCGCCGGGCGGACGCGCGCTGAACACCTCATGCTGCCCGGCGGCTCAAGCCGCGGGCTACGCGCACGAAGGCCGCCTGCCCGACCTGATCAGCCAGCTGCGGCGGGCTTCGTTCATGGTAGCCCGCGCGTTCACGCACCGGGCGGACGCGCACCGCATAACTTCTGTTAAAGCCTGATGCCAGCCGCCTCAGCCTGCGCATGCCGCAAAATCGCCTCGGTTGGCTCGTCGCTGCTAATCGCGCGCTGCACGGCATGATCAATCACATGGACCAGGCGCGGCAGTTCGCGTGAGCGCGGCAACTCGCGAGCGTACTGGTGCAGTTCGGCCAGCCGGTGATAGAACGGAATGATCCGGTTCACCTCGGCGTCGCTCCATGTCGAAAGACGGCAGCCAATCCCGCCCTCAAGCGTCGTCAGTTTGTCCATTTCGGGCGTACAGACGTGCCGCAGAAACGCATACGCCTCGTCCTTGTGCTGGCTGCCCGCGCCAATAACGAGCAGCCAGTAGACGTTCAGCGTCGCGCTACGGGCCTGCTCGCCGGATGGCAGCGGCGCAACGGCGACCTTGCCTTTCACCGGGCAGTCTGGCTGCTCGCATACCGCCGCGAAACCGAACCAGTTGACCATCATGGCGATCTTGCCGTCCGCAAACAATTCCCCACTCCTGACCGAGTCGATCTCCTGAAGGTCGGGCGGCGTTGCCGTGCGGTCATTCACCAGCCGCCGGTAGAAATCGAGCGCCGCGGCGGCCTGCGGCGTGTCGAGCGTGATCATGCCGTTCGCGTCGGTTAAATCGCCACCGCGACTCCATAGTTGAAGGCAAAAATCGTACACCGTGTTGTGGCCGTCGGGAAACGCGGCGAACACCGTGCCGTACAAATCCTGCTCCAGTCGCGTGAAGAAGTGCGCGATGTCCTCGAATTGTGTCCATGTTTGCGGGGCGGCCAGCGGGTAGCCGTAGCGCTTATTGAAGGCGACCTGCTCCGCCGGATCGTCGAACAGGTCGGTGCGATAGATAAAGCATTCTGGGCCGTCATGGTACGGCACGCCGTAGACCGACTCCCCAAATTGTTGCAGCCGTGTCATCGCTGGCGACCAGCCCTGCGGGTAATCGGGAATGGGCGTGGCGCGCATGAACGGCGCGAGGTCGGCAATTGCGCCGCTCTCGACCGAGTCGGCGACCCAGTCGGTGTTGATAAAGGCGATGTCCCATGCGCCGTTCTTCAGCCCGGCCTGCGTGAACAGCGTGTCGTACAACGGATTCAGGTCAATTGACTCGTATTCCAGACGCAGCGGGCAGCCAGTCGCGGCCTGGAAGCTGGCGTACTGCTTCTGAATCGCCTGCTCGAATGGGCCGAACTTGCGAATGGCGATGCGAAGCGTGTCAGACGTGCTCATGCTGGTTTCTCCGCTCCAAGCTCTCATGATAAAGCTTGTCGAGTTCCCTGAGCGCCGCGCGCGGGTCGCCGCCTGCGCGCAGGTAGCGGTGGACCACCGGCCCGGCATGATCCTGAAACGGAATGTAGCCTGCATAACGGGGCCGCAGATACGCATCATCCAGCGTGGGCAGCGTGTCGCGGAAGAAGTTATTACACATCTGGTTCACGTTTTCGTCTAGCCAGGCGGCGCGGTAGCCGGGCTGCCCGCCGCTTGTGACGTACATGCCGCGCTGGCTTGCCGGGCTGGCGACGAATTGCGCGTAGGCGACCGCCAGTTCAACGTTCTGGCAACTCGTCGAGATCGCCAATCCCGTCCCGCCGAGCGTGGAGCGCAACGCTCGCCCGTTGAATTGCACCAACCCGCCGAAGCGCAGCGTTTTGGCGGTATAGTCCGCGCGGGCGTAGTTCGAGTAGCCGTACGCGAACGGGCAGTAGACCAGATCATCGCCGCTGACCAGCGCCTCATAGGTCGCGATCGGGTTGCGTTCGAGGCATGCAGGCGCGCACAGGCTGACAAGCTCGCGCACATGCTCCAGCGCCGCGACACCAATCGCCTCACTGACGACATGTGTTTGATCTGCGAACGGCTCTTCGCCCAGCCCAATGCACAGCATGTAGAAATTCATCAGGCTGTCGATCGGTATCGCTGGCACGGCCACCATGCCGCGCCGCGCCAGCGCCAGCAGATCATCCCATGTCTGCGGAACCTTCACGCCATGGCGCTCCAGCAAGTCGGGCCGGTGCGCGCTGACCGGCGTCGCCGCGTCAACCGCCAGCGCCCACTGGTGGCCGCCGAAGCTGTAGCTGGCATGCGACACGCCGACGCTGTTGGCAGCCTGGTCGTCGAGAAAGGCGGCGGGCAGGTGTTCGTCGAGCGGCAGCAGGACCGGGTGCGCCGCCGCGTAGCCGACAAATGGGTGGTCGATGATGATCATGTCGAACTGCTCGGCGAGGCGCTCGATAGGATAATCGGCGAACTCCTGAAGCGAGCGCGTGCGCCACTCGATTGTCACGCCGGGGTGCAGTTCGCTGAAGCGCTGCGCCGTGGCGACCAGCGGCACGTAGCCGCGCGTGTGATTCCAGGTGATGCCGCGTAATGTGTTCGGTGCTGTCATGGCTTCCACTTACTTTCCCTCACCCCGCCGCTGCCGCGACTCCCCTCTCCCAAACGGGAGAGGGGTCGGGGGTGAGGGCAATATCTACCGCGTAATCTTCAACACAAACGCATGCTCGCCGGACTTCTTCGACGGCATGGTCATATGCAGGCCGCTGTCGTCCTGCGTCCATTGCACTGGCTCCGATGAGCCGATCAGTTCGACATTGCCGATTGAGCCATCATAATGTCCGGCGTTCTTGCCCAGCGCGCGGATCGTCAACTCGCCCTCGGGCCAGCCGAAGATCGTCGCATACAGCGTGTCGCCGTTGGTCGTGAAGCGCACATCCTCCGCCGTGAACGACTGGCGACTGGTATCGTTGAATTCACCTCCAACCACCTGGGTTGGCCCCTCGCCGTAGATTGTCCATGGGCGCGTGTTGTAGATCGCCTCGCCGTTGACCGCGAGCCACTTGCCGATCTCGCGCAGCAGTTGCGCGTCGCCTTCAGGGATAGTGCCGTCCGGGCGCGGGCCGATATTCAGCAGTAGGATGCCGTTCTTGCTGACAATATCGACCAGATCGCCGATCAGATCGCCCGCCTGCTTGTAATCCCTGCTCTCAACATAGCCCCATGAATTCTTCGCCACCGCTGTATCGGTCTGCCATGTGAGCGGGCGGATGTCTGAGAGCTGCCCGCGCTCGATGTCGAGCACGGCGACTTTTTCGGGGAACGCCTCGTGCTTGTACTGCACGACCACGCCACGATTCCATTCCGCCGCGCGGTTGTAGTAGTAGGCCGCGAAGCGTTGGAGATAATTCTTGAACGCGGGCTGCTCGATCCTCCAGTCGAACCAGATCACCT
>DASTWM010000442.1:0-6443 GCA_035765855.1 Roseiflexaceae bacterium | reverse complement strand
TTTCCAACGCCTGCAAGCGGCGCTTGAGCATCCACGCCGGCTCGTTCTTCATGCCCGACAACTCGCGCACGACGCCTTCGTTGAGACCTTTGCCTGACTTGAAGACATAGTTCTCTGCCTCGTGGAAGCCGTACTTTGAGTAGTCAAACTGTAAATTGGTGGCTTGAACTGCCATTGTCTATTTCCTCCTAAATCGAGCGGCCGTATTCTTTCAATCCAGACGCGAACGCCAGGTTAAAAATCGTCATCCTCTACATGCTCGCCCAAATATTGATAAATACCATACTTCAACGTTTTGAGCGGCAGGAGCGCGCATTTGATACGTACTGGATTTTTATCAAGCGGAATGCCGATAAGATCGAGCATGTCATCGTTGGTCAGCGCGCGCACTTCATCCAGCGACTTGCCTTTGAGCTCATCGGTCAGCAGCGAAGCCGACGCCTGACTGATGGCACACCCGCGACCCACGAACCGCACATCCGTAATTATACCACTTTCGATAGCTAAATCTATCTTAATTCGGTCGCCACACAACGGGTTTGTCTCTTCATGCGAAACATCCGGGTGATCGAGCGTGCCAACGTTGTGCGGGTGCTTGTTATGCTCAAGAATGAGCTCACGGTACATGTCGTCCATACATCACCTGAACAAAGAACAAATGAACAAAGAAAGACCAGCGAGAACCGTTTTTGTTCTTTACTTTCTGTTCTTTGTTCTTACAAAAATAATTGTCTCGCTTTTTCCAGCGCCGCCACCAGCCGCTCGACTTCTTCCGGCGTGTTGTACAGGTAGAACGAGGCGCGCGTCGTCGCCGGAATGTCGAGCAGCGCGTGGAGCGGCTGGCAGCAATGATGCCCCGCCCGCACTGCAATGCCTTCGCCGTCGAGGATCGCCGCCACATCATGCGGATGCACGCCGTCCAGTGTGAAGCTGATCGCGCCGCCACGCATGCTTGTATCTTGTGGTCCATAGATCGTTAGTCCCTGGACTCCAGCAAGCCGCTCAAGCGCATAGCCAGTCAACTCAATTTCGTGCGCATGGATGCGCTGCATGCCAACGTCCGAAAGGAAATCGCACGCTTCGCCCAGCGCAATCGCCTCGCCAATCGCTGGCGTGCCAGCCTCAAAGCGCGCCGGAAGATCGGCGTAGGTCGTCTCGTGCAATGAGACAATTTTGATCATGGAGCCACCGCCCAGGAACGGCGGCATGGCTTCCAGCAGCGCGCGGCGGCCCCACAGCACGCCAATCCCCGTCGGACCGCACATCTTATGTCCACTAAACGCCAGAAAATCGATGCCGAGCGCCTGCACGTCGACCGGCATGTGCGGCACGCTCTGCGCGCCATCCACCAGCATGACCGCCCCCACAGCATGCGCCCGCGCCGCAATCTTCTGCACCGGATTGATCGTGCCGAGCACATTCGATTGATGTGTTAGCGCGACCATTTTTGTTTGCTCGGTCAGCAGACGCTCAAGATCATCCAAAATCAGCCGCCCGTCGCCGTCGATCTGCAGAAAGTCAAGCTGCGCGCCGGTGCGCTGCGCCAGCATTTGCCAGGGGACGAGATTGGAGTGATGCTCCATGACCGACAGCAGAATGCGGTCGCCAGCCTTCAGGTTCGCGTCGCCCCACGCGCGCGCAACGAGATTAATCGCCTCGGTGGTGTTGCGGACGAAAATAATCTCTTTCGGGCTGCGGGCGTTCACGAAGCGCGCCACTTTGCCGCGCGCCCGCTCGAATGCGAAGGTCGCCTCCTCGCTCAGCTTGTACACGCCGCGATGGACGTTAGCGTTGTAGCGCCGGTAGTAATCTTCCAGGCAATCGATCACACAGCCCGGCTTCTGCGACGAGGCAGCGCTGTCGAGAAACGCCAGCGGCGCGCCATTGATCTCCTGCTGAAGAATTGGGAACTCGCGCCGAAGCGAGAGAATATCAAACTGGTCGAGAGTTGCTGTCATGGTAGGATACATAATGCCTGATGCTTGAATACCTATTCATGCCATATATCAAGCATCAAGCATCAATGCTATATTTTCCCTTCGATAATGCCCGTCATCCGCTCGCGCATGTCAGCCGACAAACGATCAAGCACCGGCTCGAAAAAGCCCATCACGATCAGTTTCATGGCATCATCGCGCTGAATGCCACGCGAACGCATGTAAAAGAGCATCTCTTCATCGACCTGCCCGCTCGTGGATGCATGACCGGCCCGCTGAACATCGTTGGTATCAATTCTCAGGCCGGGAATGGAATCGCTGCGCGCCTTCTCGCTCAGGTGAATGGCATGCTCCTCCAACCGTGAAATAGTCTCGCGGCTGCCCTTCTCGATCTTGATCATGCCGTCGAAGGTCGTGTAGCCGCCACCGTTGACCACCGTCTTAAAGTCCATGTGGCCTTCGGTATTCGCGCCGATATGCCGCAGCCACGGCGCGGTCAGCAGCGTCTGGCCATCCTCAGCAAACGTGGAAGCCTGCCAATCGACCCGCGAGCCATTGCCTTCCAGGTAGGTTTCGGCTTCGAGATGTTGCAGCTTGCCGCCCAGGTTCAGCGCAATCCATTCGAGATTACTGTTGTTGCCAACTTTGGCGATCTGCGAGCCGACTGTGTACACGCCCTTGCCCCAGTTCTGCGCCGTGATATAGCGCACCGAAGCATTATCACCAATGAAGATCTCGGTTGCGGGCGAGGCAAATGCCTGACCTGCCATGTCATCCGAGGTGTACTCCTCGATGAATGTCACGCTCGCGCCTTCCTCCACAATCACGATATTGTGAGGGAAGATGGATGTCGCGCCTTCCGGGAACGTGAACGTCGCCCTGATCGGTTTCTCAAGCGCAACATGCTTTGGCACATACAAGAACACGCCATCCTGCCACAGCGCCGCATGCAGCGCCGTAAACTTGTGAGCGAGCGGATCAACTGCCGTGCCAAAATATTGCCGCACGAGCGGCTCCTGGTCGCGCAGCACCGCGCCAAGCGGCATGAAGATTACACCCTGTGCGGCCAGCGTCTCGTCAAGCTCAAGCTGGGTGCCAAACACGCCCACCGGCGCGGCCACCTGCTCGGACTTGAACTTGGTCAAATCGGTGCGCCGCCAGAATGGCGGAACACTATCTGCGAAATGCTTCCATGCCTGCTGCCGCTTCAGAAGGAGCCAGCCCGGCTCATTCACCGCGCGCGCAGTGTTGACAATGTGCTCGTCAGTCAGCTCGGACAGTGCTGGAAGCAGTGTAAGTTCGTTACGCTCCTGCATTGCTAAACACTTCCTCCCTGATCCAATCGTAGCCCTTCTCCTCAAGTTCCAGCGCCAGCTCCGGGCCACCCTCGCGCACAATACGGCCTTCCATCATGACCGAGACGAAATGCGGCTTGATGTAGTTCAGCAAGCGCTGGTAGTGCGTAATCACCAGCACGCCCATGTCCGGCTGCTCCTGCGCCAGCGTATTCACGCCATGGGACACAATCCGCAGCGCGTCAATGTCCAGCCCCGAGTCGGTCTCATCCATAATCGCCATGGAAGGCTTCAGCATCGCCATCTGCAAAATCTCAATGCGCTTCTTCTCGCCGCCGCTGAAGCCTTCGTTCAGGTAGCGCCGCGCAAAGCTATCGTCTACTTCCAGCGTGCTCATGCGATCACGAAGCTCCTTGCGGAACTGTGCCATGGGAATGGCCGTCTGCTTGGGATCGGTGCCTTCCTCAGCGCGGTGGGCGTTGATCGCCGAGCGCAAAAAGTTCGCAACCGTGACGCCCGGAATGGCGACCGGATACTGGAAGGCCAGGAAAAGGCCAAGTTTCGAGCGCTCATCCGCGCCCAGCTCCAGAATGTTCTGCCCCTTATACCATGCCTCGCCGCCGGTCACTTCATAAGCGGGGTGGCCCGCCAGCGTGTAGGCCAGCGTCGATTTGCCGCTGCCGTTCGGTCCCATGATCGCGTGAATCATGCCGGGCTTCACCGTCAAATTGACGCCCTTGAGAATTTCCTTCTCCTCAATCCGAACGTGCAGGTCTTTGATAACAAGATCGTTGCTCATGCAATTCCTCTGAGTCTTTTGTTAATGCGTTAGCCAACAAACGAAATAGTTCAATCAGGATTGTGTTTTTCCACCAATGGAATTGTGTCGCCCTCTGCAACGCGCGGCGCGACGCTGAAATGGCAGCTTTTGTGCCCTTCGCGGATGGTGTCACCGATTTGCAGTGACTGGCCGAGCAATTGCTCGAGCATGCGGCGCTCCATCGTGCAAACGCTGGCGTGCTCCTGCGCCACATCCAGATAGGGACAGGCGAATAGCTGCAAACCTTCGCTGGAAGGCTGAACCCTGGCAGGAATGCCACGCGCCTCCAGCGCTACCCGCAATTCGGCGAGCCGCTGCTCCAGCGCAGCGCCAGTGATCTGACCGCTGTACTCCGCCGCCAGGCGCTGGCTCACGGCGTCGAGCAATTGCTGCGTGCCTTCCAGCCCTTCGCGGCTCATGATTTCGCGCAGCAGCATGGTGATGAGTGAGTCGTATGCTTTGGGGAACAGGCTCTGGGCCTGCGGCGTCAGGAAGTAAACAAGATGTGGACGACCGGGGCCTTTGCGCACCAGGCGTGTGTCAAGCAGCTTTTTGGCTTGCAAATGTGTCAAATGCTCCCGAACTGCCGTGGCGCTGACGCCCAGCAAATCCGTAAGCTCACGCACGGTCGCTTCGCCGTTGCGCTGCACATAGTCAATAATTACTGCCGCTGGCGAACCAGGCGGGAACATGTTGCCTTCCATGCGACTCTCCTTTGGATCTGACCCAAAGTATACGCCGGAATGGCACTATTGTCAATTTTTACAGTAATTACTTTCTAAACTCATACGCTGTTAAACAAAACAGCAGCGCCATCCACAAAGGACAGATCTGCTGTGCGCCTTTCTCCGAGAACCGGGGATGCGGCGGTTTTGCGCGAACGTTACCCGCGCCGATCTTCATGCACAACGAGCGCCGCTTCGACCACTGCTCGCACGACTTCCTCCGGCACATCATCGCGGATAATTGCCGTGCCAATCGCAGTCGGCAGCGCCCAGCGCACGCGCCCGGCGCTCACCTTTTTGTCGCGCAATGTGCGGGCCAGCAGATCATCAGCGTTCATGGTGGGCGGCACGTTGGTTGGCAGGCCATAGGCTTGCAGCAGCGCCCGCTGGCGCTCCACCAGCGCCGCGTCCACCATGGCGAGCCGCTGGGCGATCTGCGCCTCCAGGTCCATGCCAATCGCCACCGCCTCGCCGTGCAGCAATGTGCCGTAGCCCGCCGCCGCCTCGATCGCATGGCCGAGCGTGTGGCCGTAATTCAGCAGCATGCGCTCGCCCGTCTCGCGCTCGTCGGCGTTGACAACATCTACTTTTACTTTGACAGCACGACGAATAAGCTGCGCCGACGAAGGACGAAGGACGGAGGACGAAAGGAGGGCGCCTTCGTCTTTCGTCTTTCGTCTTTCGTCTTCGAGGAGTTGGAACAGCCCCGCATCGCGAATTACGCCATGCTTGATCGCCTCGGCCCAGCCGGCGCTGAGTTCGCGCGGCGGCAAGGTCGCGAGCGTGTCGGTGTCGCTGAGAACCAGGCGCGGCTGGTGGAACGCGCCGATCAGGTTTTTGCCGCGCGCATGGTTCACGCCAGTCTTGCCGCCGATCGCGCTGTCCACCATGGACTGCAAATTTGTCGGCAGTTGCACGACGTTGATGCCGCGCAGCACCGTGGCCGCCACGAAGCCCGCCAGATCGCCAACCACGCCGCCGCCCAGCGCCAGCACGGTGTCGCGCCGCTCGACGCTGCCGCCCAGCAGCCAGTCGTAGAGTTGCCCGGCGACATGCAGATCTTTGCTCGTTTCGCCGGATGGTACCTGATAGCTTTGTATGCGGAAGCCCGCGCCACGTAGTTGTTCTTCGAGCGCTGCGCCGTACAGCGGGTACACGACGTTGTCGCTGATCAGCCACAGCGCGCCACGCAGCCCAAGCTCATGAAGCCGCTCCGGCAGCGTTGCCAGCAGGCCCGCGCCAACAAGGATGTCGTAGGTCGCGGTCGGTGTTGTGATTGTGAGTGGTTGGTTCATGGGTGTAACAGAATCCAATTCTATAGCAACAAGCAAAGAATATGCGCCACAGAGGACACCGAGAAAAATTACCGCTCTGTGGCCGAACTTTTTTGCGCGTATCTGTCATGCCCATGAGCAGGCTGCATGGCGCGTATCTCTTGCGCAATTTCTTCCACACTGCGCTCGGCTGTGTTCATATGCATGTCGGCCACTTCAGCGTACAATGTCTCACGCGCCGTCCGCAGCGCTTCCAAGCGCTCGACCATGCCCGCCGCCAGCAGCGGACGCTCTTCGTCATGCGCTTGCAAACGCGCCACCAACAGCTCGGTTGGCGCGTCGGGCCTTGTGCTGTCGCCTGCGTTCGCGGCCGGAGAATCGGGCAAGCGCCC
>DASTWM010000441.1:0-17681 GCA_035765855.1 Roseiflexaceae bacterium | reverse complement strand
TCCGCCCTGTTTTTGTTCGCGCGCTCTTCCGCCTTCAGCTCTTTGGCGCGATTTCTCATCGCGGCTTTTTCCTCGGCTGTGAATCCCTGCGTGCTCTTCTTTTCAGCCTGGCTCATAAAAACCTCCTCATACTGTCTTGGGTTGAAAACCTCTCGCATAGTTCGATCACAGAAAGATCGCCACGAAGACTCAAAGCCTCGAAGGTATCACAAATCTGTTACATCTTCGTGTCTTCGTGGCTTTGTGGCTCCTTGAAAAGGATTAGATTCAGTACCCCTGCGGCATTGGCTCGCCGGTTTCCAGCAGCGTCTTCATGTTGCTGAGAATCCACGCCCAGCCGCCGCCCTGCAAACCCGTATAGGTCGCGGTCTCGCCCTGGAAGTCGCCATGGACGACGGTGACTTTGGTGACACCGCCCGGCATCGCTTCGAGCTCCCATGTCACAGTTGTTGGCGCATCCTCGTTCATCGGCGGCCAGAGTGAGTGATAGGTATGGACCAATCGGTTGGGCGGCTCGGACGCAACCACCTCGCCCTCAACGATGGGCGCGCCATTCGGCATGTGATAGGTGAAAGGCGAACCGACGGTGAGATCGGTCCTGAGCGTACTGCCATAGTAGTAGCGGGAAGTGAACTCCGGCGTGGTGATCGCCTCCCACACCCGCTCCTGCGGAGCCTTGATGATGATCTGGTACACGAGCCGGGGCTTTGGGTCTGTGGTCATACCATTTCCTCCTTCAAGCGCTGTTTTAAGATCGGCCAGCACGCTCACACGCGCCGCCGCGTATTTGTTGATCCAGCGATCCGAGATGAGCTGGATGGGGACCGGGTTCAGGTAGTGCAGTTTCTCACGGCCCACTTTGCGCGTGGCGATTAGCCCAGCTTCCTCCAGCACGCGCAGGTGCTTCATCACGCCGAAGCGCGTCATGGGCAGCTCCGATTCCAGCTCTTTGAGCGTGCGGCCGTCGCGCTCAAACAGGAGGTCAAGCAGCCGCCGACGGCTTGGATCGGCGAGAGCGCGAAAAACAGATTCATCTTCCATGACAATATTATACGTGACCTAATGGTCACTTGTCAAGAAGCATAATATGATTAAATCGTGGCGGCATGTTTTCCACTTGCCGCGAACATTTCATACCACAGCCTGTGCCGCCAGCACAAGCGTGCAGAGTTCGATATCGCCGGTCGCAGCGACTTTTTCAGCGGCGCGGAGTGTGCTACCGTCGAGATACGGAGCAACGCCAGCGCGAAGTTCCCGCCATGGCACCACGACAAGCTCGGCCTGCGCGGGATCTGGCGCATCGAGCAGAAAGGCGCGGACCTGCGGCGTATGCAGACCTGCTGCTGTGCATTGATTCACGATCTCGTCGCCTGCCTCTGGCGTGGAAGATCCTGGCCTGCCATCAGCATGCGCGCGCGCAAGGGCAGATTGAAGCTGTTCAGCCAGCGCGGGCGGCCAGCGCGTGACCTCTGCCCACGCCTGCGTGCCGCTCACAATCAGCATTGTCCCGCCCGGCTCGATCACGCGGCGTAGTTCGTGCAATACCGCAACTGGATCAGCGAATAAACTCCACGACGCGATGCAGCATGCGGACGCAATACAATCGTCAACGAGTGGCAGCGCATGAACGTCGCCTGTGACAAGATGACAGGGTGCCATGGTGAGCGAATGGTGTAAGCTCTGCGTTCGTCGGTCGTCGGTCGTCCGTCGTCTGTCGTCGGTCTTTGCACAATCTGCCATCGCTGAGTAGTCGTGGTCGAGCGCGAGGAGCGTAACATGCGGGCCGCATGCGTCGCGCAGCAGCGGCAGCTTGAGGCCCGCGCCGCTGGCGAGATCGAGCACCACGCCATTGCGCGGCAGCCCCGCGACGGCGAGCACATGGCGCAGAATGGGAATGAGCGGCTCGTGTAAAATATCCATGGCGTGGCAACTGTTCATTTGTTACATGTGCAGAGTATAGCATTTGACAATACGTTGTGTTCTTCGTGCCGTTGTGGTGATTCATGCCAATACAGCTTGTGCGCGTGCTAGGGTTTGACGGCCCAAACATCTACAGCCCGCAGCCCGGCGTGCTGCTCCAGGCGCGTTCCGAGCGGGACCACAGCGCATTGCTGCGCGATCTGCTCAAAGATGGCGCGCAGCGAGTCGGCATGGTCATTGGCTACCTCGATCTGGACGCTGTAGCGCATAGCGATCAGTACGTTATCACGGCCAGCTTTGTGACGCCGACACCTGCTATCGGTGTGGAGCTTGCGCGCCATGCGGTTGCGGCAATCGACGCCCATGAGCGTGGCGATGAGACATACGATTTCGATGAGCAGCTCTGGGATTTGCAAAAGCGGCGGCGCGCGGAGGCACTGCCGATGCCAGCGCTGCAAATCGTGGCCGAGGCGACGCGGCGCGGCGTGCCAGGTTTTGTGCGTGCTGACGGCGCGCTTCAGATTGGCTACGGAGCGCGTGGCTGGTCGCTCGACATGGGCTTGCTGCGCGGCAGCCCGATGCGCATGCTGGATGTTGCAGCAACTGAGATTGCGCCATTCGCCGCGCCTGCTGTTGCGGTTCCATGGGAACAGATTGGCACCATTCCAGTTGTGGCACTGACCGGCGGCGCGCATGCCGACGAAGCCGCGCGCGCGTTAGCAGCGGCGCTGCAAGCGGATGGTGAAGCTGTTGGACTGGCGGTGGCGGCAGGTTTTGACGCGGCGCGGGAAGTGCTGGCTGACCAGACGTTCACATGCGCGGTGCTGAGCCTCGACGCGGCGGATTTGCTCCGGCGCGGGATGCCGTTCGAGCAGTGCGATCTCAGTGTGGTGGCAGGCATGCCAGAATCGCTGCCGCCCGCTGCTGCTGATTGGGACGAGCTTGCGCGAGCATTGTGCCTGCCCATGCTGGCAACAGCGTCGCAAGGAGTGGCGCTGCTGAACATGGCCGTGCCAGCATTAGCCGCGCTGGCGGAGTACGCCCCATGTCGCGTGCTGCCGCTCGACGCGGAAGGTGCCAGTATGGCGGCTGTATTGCAGGCGTGGCGCAATCGCTAACTGCGCATGCGGTCCATGCAGGCAAGCCGCGCATGCACAATCTACTTTTTGCTTTTCACCACTAATACCGGCACCGGGCTGACGTGCATCAAGTCGCCGCTGATATCTTCAAGCAAAATGCGGTCGAGCGCGCTGGCAACGCGGTGCGCGCCGATGATCAGCAGGTCGTACTTCCCGGTCCGTAGCTCATCCAGAATCTCGTCAATCACCGGGCCGTAGCGAATTTTTGGCTTGACAGTCACCTGTTTGTCTTCCAGATACGCAACCGCATCGCGGACATGTCCAGCCTCGGGCGTGTCGCTCTCGATGAACGCCCGGTCGCGGTCGCGCTGTCGCGGGGGCTGAAAGGTGATTGGCTGCTGCGAGTCGACATGCAGCACCGTAGCTTCGGCCTTCAACGGCGCGAGCAGTTGGGCTGCGGCATGCGCATTGTGCAGCGTGTTGTTGTTGCCGCCGCTGGCGATCAGGGCGCGCTTGATCGGGCGCACGCTGCCCTGCACCCGCAGCACTGACGGCTCAAGCTTCGCAGCGATCCGCCGGCTTCGTCGCCCAAACAGCATGCGGCGGATGCGCGGCCGCAACCGGCCAAAGATGACCAGATCGTAGGCATGGGCGTGTGCCGCGGCGAGGATGGCGTTCTGCGCGCCGCCGGGCAGCGCGCACAGCTCGACCTGCACCTGGTCCGGCACCTGAAGTTGCGCGGCGGCATCGTCGAGGAAGGGCTGGCCGCCAGCATTCTTTCCGACTACCAGCGTGACATGCGTGGCGACGCTGCGGACAAGCGGCGTGCTGAAAGCTAGAACGTCGGCACGCGATGGTGCCTGGCCAACATAGATCATGATGTTCATAGTGATGATGTATAACTTATCACATCGCGAGAAACACAGGACCGTTACAAGGGCGAACACCTGGTTCGCTCTTGGGAGCGTCTATCATTTTACAAGCAACAATATCACTGGAATCAACAGCATGATAAACAAAAATGCGCCAAGCGAGCGATTCGTGCGAATAATAACCTCTTGCGTGCGCAGAATGGCGCGCTCGAACGGGCGATACAGCAATAACAGCACGATCAGCGACAGCACGGCCACGCTCAGCATCTCGGTCAGCACAATCGTGAAGGCCGCCGGGCCGCCGGTAATCAGCGCGGCAATCAGCGTGTCGATAAATGTGGTGATGTTCGCGCCCATGATGTAGGGCAGCGTGTTTTCGCGCCGCACCAGGCCGCGCGCAGAGAGCGGCACCAGTATCGACAGCGACACCGACACCGACATCGTGACGGACGTGACCACCGCGCCCAGCAGAAACATGGCCATTGGCCGGTAGACCAGCCGTCCGATGCGCTGGAACGAGCTGCGTTCCGCGTGCATCTCTGGCAGCGCGCGGTCGAGCAGATTGAAGGCCAGCAGCAGCGTGCCAACGCCACCCAGCAGCACCAGCCAGCCCGGCAGCCCCCATGTTTTAATAAGCCCTAAAATCGGCCCATAGATTGCGTCTACGAACGAGAAGAGTGGCGTGGCGTTCTGCATTTGCAGGCCGCTCAGCGCGCCCGAGGTCAGCAGCCAGTAGCCAATTGCCAGCGCGGGCAGGTAGATTGCGGCGGTGGTCAGCAGCGCCAGCACACCAATTGCAACACTTGCGGCGCGTGGCTGCCCGCGCAGATAATAGATGAAGCCCACGAACAGGACAATGAACGACGCGCCAAGCCGCGAGCCAGTAATCATGGTGAAGGCTTGCAGGGCGTTAATCGTGCCGGAGGCAAAGAACGAAACGGCGATGGCAGCAACCGGCGAGCCACTGAGAAAGATGTAGGCCAGCAGCCAGCCGAAGCCCATCGCGTTGGTGGCGTTGACGATATTGAGCACCTGCATGATCTGGCGTCCGTACTGGCCAGTGCCTGTTTTCAGCAGTTGCAGCGCCAGAATGAACAGAAACAAGCCAACCAGCGCCATGGCAATTTTTTGCAGCCAGACGCCTGGCGTAGCGCGCGCGTGTGCTTGGTTCTGCGGTGTATCAGTCTGTTGCAACGATTGCAGCAGTGCGGTGTTGCTCTCCGTCGCTTCGTGTGGTGAATGAGTCACGAGCGGCCTCCTTGTGGTGTGGCAACGTGTCAACAGGAATCGTTGAGCAACGAACTAGATCAGGGTTGAAAGCGGTGCATGCAAGGACTGCAAGGCTTCCTGCACGTCATGGGGCAGGCGGGCCGGGCGACCCGTCGCGCGGGCAACAAAGACATGCTCGCTGCGAGCCGTGACAAGGAGCGTCCCGGTATTGGCCAGGCGAAGCGTGTAGGTAAAGGCGAGCTGGCGGCTGCGCACATCAACAAGCGCTGTGCTGATGACAACCTCATCGTCGTAGCGGGCGGCGGCGTGGTAGCGCACCTGTAAATCCGTCAGGGCAGCAAAAAAGCCGCGCGCCTCGATCTCGCGGTAGCTCGTACCGCTGGCGCGCAGCAGTTCCGTGCGGCCTTGTTCCAGCCACACAATGTAGCTCGCATGGTGGACAACGCCCATGGCGTCGGTTTCAGCGTAGCGAACGCGAATTGTTGTCGTTATATGCATGGCACCATACATTCAAACTAGACCGAATTCATCGGTGCCATTATACATGAGTTTTTTAATCAAGAAACTAAAGTTTACACCAGTTTCCAAAGCAACGATCCATCCTCAAGGGCGGGCTGCGCCACGCCCTGCGCTGCCAGATAGCTGAGATGTGCCGACACTGCTGATGTAAACACAGCATGCTGGGGGATGCCTGCAAAAACAAGGCCAAGCGTTTGTGCCACGCGCCGCCCGATGGTTGCGAGGTCGCACGGTTCCTGGAGCGCGGCCTGTACCGCCGCCGTCGAGCGCTCGACCGCAGCCAGATTGGCATGAAGCACGTCAGCCAATTGCTCGCGCGTCGCCAGCTCGCCATGGCCGGGCAGGAAAAAGCGCTCCTCGCGTTCGGCCAGCGCGCGCAGGCTGCGCAGTTGTCCCGAGACATCCTGCGCGTAGGGAATGCCATGCTTTTGCAGAATTGCTGTGCCGAAAAAGCCATCGGCGGCGAAGCACACGCCGTCGAACACCACGCCAATCTGGTTGAGGCTATGCCCCGCCAGCGGCACAATATCGAGCGCCACGCCGCAGATCTCGATCTGCGCTTCCTCAATCAGATGCTGTACGCGCGAGCCTTTGGCCATGACCCATTTGTTTTGCAGCGCCTTGTACGGTGCAGCGCCCATGTTGAGGTACAGCGGTTCCAGTTCAGGGTGCTCGATCAGCGCGGCCTCCAGCGGCGGCGCGCAGATTTCCACGCCCGGCACGTTGCGCACGAGGTAATCATTGCCGCCGATGTGGTCGGCATGGTGGTGCGTGTTGATGATCGCGCGCAATCGCAGCCCAGCCTCGTCCAGCGCTTTACGAATGAGCCGCCCGGTGTCTTTGTCGATGCCGGTGTCGATCGCAATCGCGCCGCCGTCGCCAGTGGCGATGATGCCTAAATTATTCGCGCCAGGGATGTACAAGGCGCGCTCGGTGATTGGTTGAAGTAATGGCATGGTGGTATAACCGCCGATGCATGCCGATGAACGCCGATTACAGAATTATAAATCAGGCAATCGGCATGCATCGGCGGTTGCTAAAAGATTAGCTTTCGCCGCGCACGTCCGGGTTGCTGGATGTGGTGGCCGGATCAATGCGGACCTTCGGATCGGTGGCGTGGGCCGGCTCGGTGTTGGCAACGCCGGTCGAGCCGGATGGATTAACCGACATGGGCGCGGAGCCAGTTCCGGTTGGTTGATCAAGCAAATCGTGGAGCAGGTCGTTGTCGGACGATGGATCGCTTGCGCCGCGCGCGCGCCCTTCGGCTGCGCCTGCACTGGTAGCGAGCGACGGATCGATTGGCGCGGGGCCAGCGCCGGTATTAGCCGTCGTTTCGGCCATGCTGGCCTGCGGCGCGGCGCACCACTGATCGAGGCCCACGCGCACCAGCCACAACGCGACGAGCGCGCCAATCGCCGCCGGATTGACGAACGATGCGCCGATTCCGAGCGCCGTCAGAATGTACGGCACGAGCGACTTGACCTGGTCGGCGACATTTAGCCCGCCAATCGTGCCGCGATATTCGTCCTTCAATCGGCCCTTTTCCGGGTCGCAGATTTCCTTGTGAATCGCATCGGCGTAGAAGGCAATGAAGCGCTGCGCCGCCGAGCCGCCCGCCGCCTCGCCGCGCATCCATGGCTCAGCCGCATCTGCGCCGAGCACGGCGGCATTGCCAGATGTCTGCTGCTGAAGTTCGGCATCAAGGCGCTGCAGAATATCGGCTTCGCTGGCGTGCTCAAGCCCTTCGCCGAGTACCTGGTCAACAGTTTGATCAATGTCGTTCGGCATGGAGAACTCCTCAAAAAGTACTGCTGAACGGAAATCTCGTGTGGATAATGGCCCGATTATAGCACGCGCGTCAATGCGGAGAATCGGGGCAAACGCAGGGGAAGACACAGCGGCGCGCTCCTGCTGCGCGGTTCTCAGTTCTATTGTCCTTTGTCGTTCGTCGTTCGTCGTTCGTCAACCGAGCGCTCCCGCTCCTCGATCTTTTCGCGCATGGCGTCCCGGAACTTACTGTGCTGCTGCCGTTCCTCGCCGCTGCGCCATGCCAGCACAAGCGATGCAAGCGCGCCGAGGAACAGCGCCGCCGTGACTGCCATCAGCGCCCAGGCGAGCGGCCCGACGCCCATGCCGGCTGCCACGGCACTATTGTAGCCGGTCAGCAGCAGCACCGCACCCCCGGCAAGCTCGAACGCCCGGCGGCGATGCACCTGCGTGGACGTGCGACGCGCCTGTGCAAGCAGCAGCCCGGCGATGACCAGGCCGATAATGATTCTGATAATGTCGCTCATGAACTTTCCTGACCCAATGACAAGATGACAAGATGATTTGTAGCTTTTGATTCATCTTGTCACCCTGTCACCTTGTCACCTTGTCAAACGCCTGCTTTCTCCTGCAGCCGCGCCAGTTCCTCCTCCGCCACAACGTCGTCCAGCTTGCGGAACAGCGGCGTCGGTGCCTGGAGCTTCTGGCCGACCGGAAGCTGGCTCGGTTTCCAGCCGCCTGCCGTGACATAATCGCCAGTCAGCACTTCGCGTGGCGTGCCATCGGGCGCCTCGGCCTGCTCGATGCGCGGCTGTGGCGCGAGCACGCCGTCGTAGCCGAGCAACTCGTGCAATTGCTGGCTGCTCCATGGCAGAAACGGGCTGAACAGCGTCTTGAGGCTGTCCACCACCCGCAGGCCGGTGTAAATCACCGCTGCGGCGCGCTCGCGTTCGGTCTTAACCAGCTTCCATGGCTCCTGTTCGCTGATGTACTGGTTGGCGCGCTGGGCCAGCGCCAGCGTCTCGTTCAGCGCCTGCTTGAGCTTCACCGCGTCGAGCAGCGCTCCGATCCGCTCGAATGCCTCGTCGGCTGCGGCCAGCAACTGCCGGTCGCTTTCCTGCAACTCGCCCGGCTCCGGCACCTCGCCAAAGTTCTTGTGCGCGATGTTTAGCACGCGATTCGCCAGATTGCCCCATGTCGCCACAAGTTCGTCGTTGTTGCGCCGCACGAAATCGCTCCATGACCAGTTGGCGTCGCGGCCTTCCGGCGCGTTGGCGGCCAGGTAGAAACGCAACTGGTCGGGCTGGTAGCGGGTTTCCAGATCTGGCATCCAGAGCGCCCAGTTGCGGCTGGTGCTCATCTTGTCGCCTTCCAAATTGAGAAACTCATTGGCAGGCACGTCGTAGGGCAGCACGCGGTCGCCGTAGCCCAGCAGCATGGCCGGCCAGATGATCGTGTGGAACGGAATGTTGTCCTTGCCAATAAAGTAGTACGAGCGCGCGGGCGACGTGCCATCCGGGTTGCAGACCCACCAATCGCGCCATGCCTCCGGCTGGCCGGTGCGCCTGGCCCATTCAATTGAAGCCGAGTAGTAGCCAATCACCGCGTCGAACCAGACGTAAATGCGCTTATCGTCGAACGTCGGATCGTCCACCGGCACCGGCACGCCCCACTCCAGATCGCGGGTGATCGCCCGCCCGCGCAGGCCGTCGCGCAGCCAGTTTTCGGTGAACACCACCGTGTTTTGCCGCCAGTAGTCGCGGTTCACGCTGTTGAGCCAATCGCGCAGGCCCGGCTCCAGCTTCGCCAGATCGAGGAAGAAATGCTCGGTCTCGCGGAACGTGACCGGCGCGCCATCCAGCGTGGAGTGCGGATCGCCCAGTTCCCATGGATCGCGCAACTGGCCGCAGTTGTCGCACTGGTCGCCGCGCGCGCGCGTGAAGCCGCAGTTCGGGCATACGCCCTCCACGAAGCGGTCGGGCAGGAAGCGGCCCAGCGTCTCGGAATACGAGCCGGTCATGGTTTCCGTGTACAGGTAGCCGCGCTCCAGCAGCCGCAGAAAGATATCAGTCGTCACCTCGTAATGGTTCTCGGTATACGTTTGCGTGAACAGGTCAAACGTGATGCCGAGCGTCTCAAATGTTTTCAGGAACGCCGGGTGATAGCGCAGAATGACTTCTTGCGGCGTAATGCCCTCGCGTTCGGCCAGCAGCGTGATCGGCGTGCCGTGGCAGTCCGAGCCGGACACCATGAGCACGCGGTTGCCCTTTAAGCGCTGGTAGCGGGCGAAAATATCGGCGGGCAGATACGCACCGGCGATATGGCCGACATGGAACGGGCCGTTGGCGTAGGGCCAGGCCACCGAAACCAGAATATTTTCAGGCATGTTATGCCTCCTCAATAGCGGGTCGTCCAAACCTGCCAGGCCAGCAGCAGGCCAGATGCGGATGCATGCAGCAGTAATGACCTGACAGGTTTACAAAGAATCAAGAGCTGGCGAAAAGCGCGTACAGCAAAGTTGCTGGCATTATAGCTGCATAGAGCATACCACGTTTTTGCGCGGCGTCTGTGCTTATTACGCGTGAAGAAGAAGTTGGGGAGAAACATATGGCGGGCTAGGCCGCCATGAAGCCGCAGGTCGTCAGGAGCAGACCGGCCCAGTGCCAATGGCATTCCACATGACGCTCGCCCGGCGTGCCGAGCAAACGATACGCGTGATTCACTTGTGGCTGCTGATTGAACACGGCCTTGTTCCCTGTCATTCGCGACGTGTACAGCATGATAGCACGCAGCATGACCCGGCGTCAATACGACCACAGACCGACGCGCGGAACGGATACGGTGCTTTTCAGCCTTTAGTCTATCGTCAGGTTGCGCAGGATATGGTATTATTATGGTGAACCTGGATACATCTTCAAACTGGCTGGAGGGATACATGCGGTCTTCACTTGGTCAACGATCATCGGCGCTGCGCAATCGCTTTCGTCCATCAGAGCGGCGCGCAAATCAGTTGTGGAAGGTACTCATTGTTCTTGCGGTTCTGCTGCCCATTGTGTCCATGGGATGGGAAATGGCGCGCCATACGCTCATGCCCGTCATTGTGTTCGCGCTCATCGTTATCATCTGGGCGGCTGTGATGTGGTGGGGCTGGCGTCAGGGCAGTTCAGGAAGTGCTCAAGCCGCGCCGAACGCACCGTCCATGACCACGCAGCCCCCGGCGGCCGGGCAGCAGCAGGCGCAACGGCCTGCACAAACGGACGTTCGCAAGACGAGTGGCCGTCAGGCTGGACGTAAATAACGGCGGGTAATGTGGATGTTCAAGGAGGTTATGCGTATGGACATTGCGCACAAACGCTTCAATCGGGCTGATTTATTGTCGCTTAAAGGAAGATTGGATGCCGCATCCGCGCCACAACTCAAGCAGCAGATTGAATCGCTGTTCGAGCAGGGGCGCTACCGCATTGTGTTGGACATGTCCGAGCTTGAATACCTCGCAAGCCCCGGTTTGCGCGTGCTGATCGAGGCCCGCAAGCGCGCGCGCGATTGGAAAATTACTGATCTTGAAGGTGGTGATGTGCGCATTGCCAACCTTCCGCCGCGCATCAAAGAGGTTTTTGATTTAACAGGTTTTACTGCGTTGTTTGAAACATATCCTGATGTGACCGAGGCAATCGGCAGTTTCTAGGTGTTGTGCGGCGCGTACGTGGATGAGCATGCATTTGGTGTATTCGCGAAAAGCAGCAGATAACCAGGCCACTGAAGTGCTGACAGTGCCTGCAACACTTGATTCGTTGGCCCATATCAGCGCGTTTATTGCGGGTGCAACGGCGCAGGCCGGTCTTGATGAACATACTGCCTGGCAGGTGGAGCTTGCGATTGATGAGGCCGCGACGAATATCATCGAGCATGCCTACGATGCCGCCGCGCCGGGCGCAATTAAACTCACCTGGCAGCTTTCGGTCGATGAGTTGATCATTACGCTCCACGATTGGGGTCGCCAGTTTGACCCCAATGCGGTGCCTTCGCCAGATGTGGATGCCTCGCTGGATGATCGGCAGGCGGGCGGCCTGGGCATGTTCCTGATGAACAAGCTCATGGACACGGTGCGCTACGAGTTCGACGAGCAACACGGCAATATGCTTACCATGACAAAGCACATCAACCGCTCGAGTGAAGCACCGCAGGTGTTTGGTTTGAGCGGGCGTCTGGATGCATCAGGCACGGATCAGGAGCTGGAGCGGGTCCGCACGGCGATTGGCAATGGCGTGCGGCACATTCTGCTCGACATGGGCGATGTATCGTTCATGAGCAGCAGCGGCCTGCGGGCGCTGCTGTTGTTGCGTAAAGATGTGCTGGCGCGCAATGGTGTGCTGCGATTGTGCGCGTTGCAGCCGCAGGTGCTTGAGGTCTTCTCAATTACCGGTTTTACACAGGTGTTCGCAATTCACCGCACGCGCGAGGATGCGCTGGCGGCCTTTGGGCAGGGCGCGCCGTGAGTCGTGAGCTACGGTTAATTGTCTATTGTTTCATTGTCGGAGCGCTCGGCTGGCTATGGCTCCTCAGCAGCGCTTCTGGCATTATCGTAACACCAATTCTGGTGTTTTTTCTTTTTATGGCGCTGTTGATCGAAAGCGCCGGTTTTCGTGTTCCTCCCGCAGACCCGCACAGCCTGGTTGGCGTTGTGCTGCTGACGGCAGCCACAGCGTTCGGCCCAGAAAGCGGCGCGCTGGTGGCGGCGCTGTCCGGCTTGATCTTCGGCGCGGCAGCACCATTATTCTACGGGCGGGCGCGCACGCTGTACCTGCTGGTGGCGCGGCCATTCTTGCGCAGCGGCGTGCGTGCCATCGCCATTCTTTCGGGTGCCGCGCTCGCGGATGCCGTGCTTGGCGCACCGGCGGATGGCTTTGAACGCTTTGCGCTTCAAGCGGTGTGTTTTGCGCTGGTGATCCAATCGGCGCGCGCCATCCGCGAGTATTTACAAGGGGGCAGCAGCGGCCTGGCGACATGGTGGCGCTCGGCATGGCAGCCCATGCTCAGTGCCGAGGTTGCGCCATTGCCGCTGGCGTGGCTTGGCGCGGCCATTTACCGGCAGCTCGGCCTTGACTACTTTGTGCTGGCATGCGCGGCGCTGCTGGCGGGCAGCCTCAGCGTGCGGCGCGCTTCGCGGCGGGTGCAGTTGCAGCGCCGTTCGGTGCGCGAGCTTGGGTTGCTGAACCAGACAAGCCGGGCGATTAACCGCGCCGAAATGGATGTTGAGGCGTTATGCGAGTTAATCTATCGTGAAACATCCAAAATCGTCGATACATCGTCGTTTCATCTGGGCTTATTCGCGCCCAGCGGCGATACCTACACGTTGGTCGTGCGCGTGCAGGATCGCGTGCGCCTGCCGCCGCTCACCGTGCAACTGCCCGCCGGCGATGGCATCATCGGCTGGATGCGCGCTACCGGCCATTCGCTGCTGGTGGAAGATTTTGCGGTTGAGATGAACCAGTTGCCCGCTCGCCCGCGCTATCAGAGCGAGCGCCCGCCGCGCTCCGGCATTTACGTGCCGCTGCTCACCGGCGACGAGGTGATCGGCACGATTTCGATCCAGAGTTACCGCCCGCGCACCTTTTCGACTGACGACCTGCGCCTGCTTTCATTGATTGCCGATCAGGCAGCCGTGGCGATTTCCAAGGCGCGCACCTACGACAGCGCCCAGTTGCGCGCCGTGCAGCTTGCCGCGATTCACGAGGTGAGCGAGCGCATCACGGCAATTCTGGAAATTGACAATCTCCTGCCTTCGGTGGTTCATCTCATCCGCGAACGGTTTGGCTACCATCCGGTGCATATCTTTTTGCAAGAGCCACATGGCCGCCTTGTGTTCCGGGCCAGCACCGCCAGCCTGGCTAACTTAAAGCAATTCAACGATTGGACGCTGCGTTCCGGCAGTGGCTTAGTTGGCCTGGCGGCGCAGGATGGGCAGCCGATTCTGGTCAATGATGTGCGCGCCGACCCGCGCTATATCAGCGACGATCGCAACACGCGCTCCGAAATGGCCGTACCGCTTCGTTTCGGCAACGAAAGTTTGGGCGTGCTCGACGTACAAAGTGAGTTGCCGAATCGCTTCACCGATGCTGATATGTTTGTCATGCAGACGCTGGCCGGGCAGATCGCTGTGGCAATTGAGAGCGCGCGCGCGTTCACCGCGCAACGCGAAGAGGCCTGGACGATCAACGCGCTGCTGCAAGTCGCCGAAAATCTGGCGCGGGTGTCGTCGCTCAGCGACCTGCTGCTGACCATCGTGCGCCTGCCGCCGCTGCTGCTCGGCTGCGACCGCTGTTACTGCCTGGCATGGAACCGCACGCAGGGCGGCTTTGTGCCGCTTGAAGTGTACGGTTTGAACGATGAACAGCGGCTTGCGCTGATTGGGAAGCGCATTGAGGAAGATGCAGCGCCGCCGCTGGCCGAGGCGCGCCGCACCCTTGCGCCCGTAACACTGCGCGAAACCGCGCGGCCCGCTGTTTTCCCGTCGCCGCCTGATCCCATCGTTGATGGAGTGATCCTGCTGCAACCACTTACGTCGCGCGGGGCGGTGCTGGGCATGCTGGTGGCCGAGCATGACGGTGCGACGGCCCTTAGCGCGCGGGCGCTCACGCTGTACGCGGGCGTGGCGAATCAGGTGGCGGGCGCGCTGGAAAGCGCGCTTCTGGCGCAGGAGGCCGCCGAAGCATCGCGGCTGGAGGAGGAGTTGCGCGTCGCCCGCGAGATCCAGACCGCGCTGCTGCCCGCGCATGTGCCTGCCGTTCCTGGCTGGGACGTCGCCGCTGATTGGCGCTCGGCGCGACTGGTGGGCGGCGACTTCTACGATTTCTGGCGGCTGCCGATTGCCCGCAGCGTTGGCTCGGCCAATCTCGACGTACCGCCGTTCGGCTTCGTCATCGCGGACGTGAGCGACAAAGGCGTGCCGGCCGCGCTGTTCATGGCCTTGTCGCGCAGCCTCGTGCGGGCCGCCGCGCTCGATGGCTCCTCGCCGGGCGTGGCGTTGAGCCGCGCGAATCGCTGGATCAGCCGCGACACCGACAGTTCCATGTTCGTGACACTGTTTTACGGCGTACTCCATACTGAGCGGGGCGTGCTGCGCTATGCCTGTGGCGGCCACAATCCACCATTGCTCATGCGCGCCGCCGATGGCGACGTGACGCAGCTCACCACGCCTGGCATTGCGCTTGGCGTGCTGGACGAAGCGACGATCGGCGAGGCCGAGGTTGAGATGCATCCGGGTGATGTACTGGTCTGCTACACCGACGGCGTGACCGAAGCAATTGATGACGCCGAGGAGCCATTCGACGTGGTGCGGCTGATCGAGGTGGTTGCGCGGCACCGCACCCGAAGCGCCGCCGAAATCGTTCATGCGATTGTCGCCGCGCTGCAAGCCTTTACTGCGCAACGCCCGCCGTTCGATGACATTACCCTGGTGGTCATCAAGCGCGATCCGAACGATTCATAACAACAAAGAGTAAAGAACACGAGCGGCTCTGACTCTGTTTTGTGCTTTATTCTTCGCTTTTTTGTTCTGAACACGTGCGAACCATTGTGCTATAATCCATGTTGCTCGCAACAAGGAGGCTGGAGTGCATCTCATCAAAAAGTACGCCAATCGCAAGCTGTATCACACCAATCGCAAGCAATACATTACGCTCGATGGCATCGGCGAACTGATTCAGCGCGGCGAAGAAGTGCGCGTGATTGATAATGAGAGCAGCGAAGACATCACCGCGTCCATCCTCGCGCAGGTGGTGCTGCAGGCGCGCGGGCGCAAAAGCGCGCTGCCAACGTACCTGCTGACCGACATGATCCAGGCCGGTAGTGGTCGCCTGGCAGGTCTCAGCCGCTCGGTATGGACAGCAATTGGCGGCATGTCGCCCGTGGATGATGAGATCATGCAGCGCATTCAAACGCTTCAGGATGAAGGCATGATCGACGCCAGCGAGGCGGCACGCATGCAGCGGCTGCTGGTTCGCCAGCCAGAGCAGGAAGCGAATGCCGGTTTTGTCAACATTCCAACCGCCAACGATATTGCCCGCCTAAATGCGCAAGTTGATGCGCTGACCGGCATGGTCGAGCAGCTTTTAGCTGAACGCACCGCCAGCAAGCTCAGGCCGCCTGAGCAGGAAGCCTAGCCGCGCACATTTCTTAGCCATTTCGCGCGGCGCACATTCCAAAAGGATCGTTCATGCCCGGCAGCCGAAGTTCTCGTCATGCTCCTCCAATCTCGCTCCGTTCGGTGCTGATTGTCATTGGGTTACTTATTCTGGTGTACGCATACCAGATTGGCACGTTCGATCGCTGGCTCGTTCCGTTGGGGCTTGCCTCGACGCAAGCGCCTGTTGCCGCGCCGCAATCTTTCGGCAGCGCGGTCACCGTATTCTTCAATACGCCCAACCTGGTTTATCCCGACGTGCGCGGGCAGCGCGGCCATTCGCCGCTTGTCGAGGCAGTAATCGCGGATTTTCATGCTGCCAGGGCGAGCATTGATGTGGCGGCCTTCGATTTCGATCTGCCAGGCCTCACCGATGCGCTGCTCAAAGCGCGCCAGCGCGGCGTCAACGTGCGCATGATCGTCGATAGCGAGAATTTGCAGGACGCCAACGTCGCTGCGGAAACAGGCCGCTTGCAGCAGGCAGGCATTCCAATGACGTTCCAACGTACCCAGCCGTTCATGCACAACAAGTTTCTGGTGATCGATCAAGCCGTTACATGGACGGGTTCGTGGAACATGACGGCCAACGGCACGTATCGTAACAACAACAATTTCCAGCGCTTCGCCAGCGGCAAGCTGAGCGCCGATTATGTGGCAGAGTTCGAGCAGATGTTCAGTGGATCGTTTGGTTCCGCCAAGGCGCAGCTCACGCGCTTCGAGCATGTGCAGGTCGGCGCGGCATCAATAGACGTGTATTTTTCGCCGGAAGATGGCGTTGCGCAACATGTCCTGGCCCGGCTCAATCAGGCGCAGCGGAGTATTCGCTTCATGACTTTTTCGTTCACGTCCGACCCGATTGCCGACGCCATGCTGCGGAAACGGGCAGCCGGGCTGCAAGTGCAGGGCGTCTTTGAGGCGCAGAACGCGAATGGCACCGGCTCGGAGTTCAATCGCTTGCGGCGCGGCGACATCACAGTTGTCCCCGACGGAAATTGCTATATCATGCACCACAAGGTGATTATTATTGATGATCGTACGGTTATCACAGGATCGTATAATTTTACGAGCAGTGCCGAACGCTATAACGATGAAAACCTCGTGATCATTGATGATTCTGAGGTAGCACAGCAATATACTGAAGAATTTAACCGTGTGTATGCGCAAGCGCGTTCGCCCGCGCGCTGTCGTTAGCTTCTGAATCATGCGGATACACGATGAAGCAAAAGAAAGGCTGAGGAAAGTGTAGAAAATGTCTGTGTTCCACGCTTTCCTCAGCCTCGCATCATGTATGTGCTATTTATGACTTCTTTTGGCGTCCGCGTTTTTTTGGTGATTGCTCAGATACAACCGTTGGCTCAAGATCCCGCTCTTCATCTGCTTCCTCTTCGCCATCGCCATCTGTCTCCTCGCCGCTCGGCACGACCTTGAATCGCAGCGTGTTGCCGCGCGTGCGCCGAAACTCAAGCCCGATCTCGCGCCGCTGAGCAGCGGCCCGCAGACGATTACGCACGGTAATGCGTTTTTCATCTGATTCAAGCTCTGCTTCACCGTAATCGCCCACCCGATAATCCTGCAAAAGTGCATCATACTCTTCTTCAATGAGTTTCCGCTGACCCTTAATCCGCCCCTCGATCTCGCGCACTTCTTCCGCAGTCAGTTTCCGTACCTGTGGCATTTGCCCTCTCCTGTATTCATAGAGTGAATAACTGCATACATCTTACCGTAACTTTATAGTTGATGCAAGTTAGGGTATATATTAGTGGTTACGACGATGAAGATGTATCATGAAGCCTATTCTCACTAGCATGAGTTCTTATTGTATATATGCTGAAAAACACAATGGTTTGAAAAATAGCCTTTATGCTCAATGTGGTATGAGTTGTTTCATGGAAAAGGTTTGCGTAGAAAAGTTTCTTGTGGGTTTTCTTCATGGAAGCTCTATTCAGCGCTTTGGGATTCGTACCAGGTGATCTTTTTATCGAGCTCGGGTTTTACGGTATGAAATCTGTTCGGAGTGTCATAGCTGAGGAATATTCCATGAATAACAGCATATATGTAATCGTTTCCATGGTGGTGTGCCTTACGTGAACAGTATTGCTGATGATCGTTCAT
>DASTWM010000440.1:0-15760 GCA_035765855.1 Roseiflexaceae bacterium | reverse complement strand
TGCAGGCAATCCTCCACGGCATGACGGATGAACAGGTAGTCCAACTGCTGCACACCATTCGCCAGGCCATGCGAGAAAATGGCACAGTGCTGCAGGTCGATATGGTGGTTCCCGAAGGGAACGAGCCCTCGACCAGTAAGTTCGGCAATGTGCATATGATGATATTCACTCCGAGCCATGAACGCAGCGAAGCTGAGTATCGCGCATTGTACGAACGTGCAGGTTTCCAATTGACCCGCGTGCTGCCGACATCCTCGGTCTTCACGATACTTGAGGGAAAACAGCTGTAACGCGACGACATGATCTCGATACCCGCAGAGGTACCGCTGCCATGTTGGTGTTTCATCCCGCGCATCCCGAAAAGGTGCAGCGCACGCAGTGAGAGGAGGAACATCCGATGGGTCTGACCGTCTGTCCCGCCGCCGTCGGCCAGACCATCACCTTCACCGGAAAAGTCGTTGGCCGCACCGCGCACTTCCTAAAAATTTGTTAGTGCTGGAGTTGATAGACCTTGACAAAATCTATATTAACACGCGTTGGTTACGAGGGCTACCTAATTCGGCTCTACTGAGCAATCATCGATTCTCGATGATCAAGCCCATGGCCAACTACGACAAGCAATTGAGAGTCTAACTTCTATAGAACTCCTCAATCAAAATATGTTTGACACGTGGCACCAAAGCACTTGCCAGGAACTCGCAGAGATATACCAACGTCATCAACATCAAATGTTTGTTGGTCAAGCTCAAAAGTGGGTCAATGTGACTTTGAAGGATGTGTTTACCTTTGGTGAAGCACGCTTGCCAGGATTTGGCCACATTTATCAATTCTGTCATGTACCGCTTGACAACATCTTTATCCAATATCTTGCACCCTATCATCCCCCTAAACTATCTGCGCGTTGGAGCCGGATTAGAGACTATCAAGAATATTGGGGTTTCCAACGATGGATTCGGAATTCCTTCACAACAGGTCCCCTCGACACAGAGTTCTTGATCTGGCTCGGCAAGACACCATCATGTTCTTGAAATGGTACCAAGGATGCTGTTATCTGGAATTACAATATTATCAATGAAAGAACCCATCATGCTCATCGCCATTACCCGCGACGTTAGCCCCAGCATCGAGCAGTGCGAGCTGACGCACCTCGAACGCGAACCAATCAGTTTTGAGGCTGCCCAGGCGCAGCACGAAGAATATGTGCAATGTCTGGCGGCGCTTGGCTGCGAGGTGCGCCGCCTGCCCGCCGAACCGACCATGCCCGACGCGGTGTTCGTCGAAGATACAGCGATCGTGCTCGACGAAGTGGCGGTGATCACGCGGCCCGGCGCGACCTCGCGGCAGCCAGAGACAGCCTCGATCGCCATGGCGCTGGAGCCGTACCGCGAGCTGCGCTTCATCGAGGCTCCGGCGACGATCGACGGCGGCGATGTGCTGCGCGTCGGCAAGTCGCTATTCGTCGGCATGACGAGCCGCAGCAGCGCGGAAGGCATTGCACAATTGCGCGAATTGGTCGCGCCGTTCGGTTACACGGTGACGGGCGTGCCAGTGACCGGCTGCCTGCACCTGAAAACAGCGGTGACACAGATTGCGCCCGACATGCTGTTGATTAATCCCGCGTATGTCGACCCGCTTGTGTTCGACATGCACTCTATTGAGGTCGATCCGTCGGAGCCGTTTGGCGGCAACGCGGTGCTGATCAGCGACACAGTGATTTATCCGGCGGCATTTCCACGCACGCGCCGCCGCATGGAACAGGCAGGTATCAGGGTACAAACGGTTGACGCATCCGAGCTTGCCAAAGCTGAAGGCGGCGTGACATGCTGTAGCCTGCTGTTCACCGTAGCAGATGATAATAGGGTCTCATCAATGCGCTCGTAATGCCAGGATGCTTCAGGCTGGCATGCGCAAAGGAGGCAGGATGCAACGACAATTCACAGGTTGTCAAGCGCTGCTTTTGCTGATCATGGTGGCGTGTTCACTGTTGCCAGCAGCGCGCGTTCATGTGGCGCATGCCCAGCCATTTCCTGTGCCAGCGGCGGAAGCAGTGATCATCACGCCGTCCGCCACACGCGTCATGGTCGGCGATCTGGTGACGGCGACCGTTACCTTGATATCTACTGATGACGAATGCGGCTTTTTCGCCTACGATCTCACGCTCAGTCAAACAAATACTGATTCGCCTGTGCTTGCCTATGTTTCTCCGCAAAAGGTCGGCCCACCAGTCAGCAGCACAACCATATTCACCTTGACGGCAGTTCACAGCGGCACCACAACGCTGCAAGCCTCGGTCTTCGGTGAAACGCAGTGCAACGGCGGCTGGCAGTGGACCTCGAAGAATGGCGAGTCAGTTCCGATTGTTGCGGTTGAGCCTGTACATATCTTTTTACCTATTGTCGGCAGCGCATGATCGCAGCGGCTCATGGAGATAACAAAAAGCGCGACGTGTGAATGCCGCGCTTTTGGGTACAACATTATGTAAATCAACGCTTACTTCGGCACATGCTCATGGGCATGGTAGCTGGAGCGCACCAGCGGCCCGCTTTCGACGTGCCTGAAGCCGCGCCGCACGCCCTCTTCCTTGAACATGGCGAACTCGGCGGGAGTCACATAGCGGTCGATCGGCCAGTGCGTGACCGTGGGCGCCAGGTACTGCCCGATCGTTATCACGTCCACATCGGCGGCGCGCAGGTCGTCCATGACAGCCAGCACCTCGTCGTTGGTCTCGCCCGCGCCGACCATGATGCCGCTCTTGGTGACCACGCCCTTGCCACCCATCTCGCGCGCATGGGCCAGCAGGTTCAGCGACTGCTGGTAGCCCGCCTTGGGGCGGAAGCGGCGGAACAAGCGCGGCACCGTTTCAATGTTGTGGTTCAGTACGTCAGGGTGGGCATCCATGACCATCTTGAGCGCGTCCCAGTTGCCCTCGAAATCGGGGATCAGCACCTCGACCTTGCACTCCGGCAGCCGCTCGCGAATTTTGCGGATCGACTCCGCGAAGATGTGCGCGCCACCATCCGGCTGGTCGTCACGATTGACCGCCGTTAGCACGGCATGCTTGAGTTGCAGATGCTCGATTGCTTCCGCGATGCGCTCCGGCTCGTTCTCATCGAGCGGCTGCGGCTTGCCTTTGGCAATCGCACAATAGCGGCAGCCACGCGTACAGACCTCGCCCAGCAGCAGAAACGTCGCGGTGCGATGATTCCAGCACTCGCCAATATTTGGGCAGCGCGCCTCCTCACACACCGTGTGCAGCCGCTTTTCACGCACCAATCCGACCACGTCCTGATAATTCTCACCCGACGGCACGCGCACCCGCAGCCATTCTGGCCGCCGCGAGCGCGGCGCGGGCGGCGCGGATGCGGGCGGCGCAGGGGTAGCTGGCGTCAGTGGAATGAGCTCAGCCATAACTAAAACCTTTCAATCAGCCGTCAACATGACAGACTGTGTATCGCTCCATGAACCTATTTTCCCGCCAACACGTACTCAACGGTGGTGCCAGACCCAACAGCCACGCCAGCGGCAGGATTCTGGCATTGGACACGTCCCTTCTTCGCTTTTGAATCGCCATGATCCGTTCCGCTGCATGCGTCGACTTTATGTGCTTGCAGCCCGACTTCCTGAAGCTTGCGCTGCGCGCCTTTGTCGTCTAATCCATGCAGATCCGGAACATTAATGCCTGGCGCTGCCGTAGCAATTGCTGTCGGCGTGGCTTCCGGTGTCGCAGGCGGCGCGGTGTTTGCCACATCCTGTGCTGCTGGCAGCGCGGCCTGTGTCGCAGGCGGCGCACTGTTTACTACATCAGCCAGAGATGCAGCCATCGGCGCAGTTGTCGTTGCCGAAACAGCGGTTGCACCCGTCGCCGTGGCAGATTGCTGCGGAACAAGCGCCGGATTGCGGTACATGACAATACTTACCGCGATCAGTACCAGGCCAACCAGGAATGCTCCAATCCGCCCGCCGCGATTAATCTCTTTGTTCAATGGGACTAGCTTGAGTTCGATCCCCAGGCCTAAACCGACTGCCAGAATACCAACGATGAACATCACGTTTGGCAGCGCGCCGCCAAGAAAATCCATGAAAACCCTCCTGAGAACGTGGAACAATGCAGGATAAAATGATTCCCTTCAGGCGCTCATCACTCCTTCACTGCGTAGTGTACCATATCAGCATTGGTTTTCTCAAATATCGGTTCGATGTCAAAAACGTTACCAAATGCGCGCGCGACCTGCTCCACGATCACATCATGCGGGGGCGGCGTGCCGAGCAGCTTTTGCAACGACGTGACGCCCTTATCGGAAATGCCGCATGGAATGATCTGGCGGAAGAAGCGCATGTCGGTCGCAACGTTCAGCGCGAAGCCGTGCAGCGTGACGCCGCTAGCCGTCAGTTTCACGCCAATCGCCGCAATCTTTTCGTCGCCGACCCACACGCCGGTGCGGCCCGGCACGCGCCCGCCCTCGATACCGTACTCGGCCAGCACGACGATGATCGTTTCCTCTAGCATGCGCAGGTAGCGCAGCAGATCGCCGCCATGCTGCGACAGCTTGAGGATCGGGTAGCCGACCACCTGGCCCGGCCCGTGATAGGTGATGTCGCCGCCGCGATCCGACTCCACCACGGTGACGCCCTGCGCGGCCAATGTCGCTTCGTTGACCAGCAGGTGGCCTGCTTTGGTCGCCCGCCCCAATGTATACGTGTGCGGGTGCTGGAGCAGCAGCAGCGTGTCGCCAGTTGCGCCCGACGAGCGCCGCCGCGCAAGGTCGCGCTGGAGTTCCCACGCCGCCATATACTCGACTGTGCCGGGGCGCAGCACGCGCACCAAGCGCTGGTGTGCTGATGATGTTTTCATGTTTACAGTATACCAGAACAGTGCTACGCTGCGCATGTAGCTGCTCGTCATGGCAGTTATTGTCAGGGTCGAATAGGTTTAGGGAGGCTACGATGCCAACGGTTGATGTTCAAACATTACGCCAGACAGCCCAGATGATTCTCGAAGCGGTCGGCACACCGTCGGATAGCGCGCAGGCCGTGAGCGAGTCATTAGTCGAGGCGAATCTGGCAGGGCATGATTCGCATGGTGTTATTCGGCTGATGCAGTACGTCAATTCCATGCGTCAAGGTCTGGTCAAGCCCGCCGCCCGCGCAACCGTCGCCGCACGACATGGCGCGACTGCGACGGTAGATGGCGCATGGGGTTGGGGCCAGCCAGCCGCGCGGCTCGCAACGCAAACTGCTATCGAATTGGCAAATGAGCATGGCGTCGGCGCGGTCACACTGGTGAACGGCTATCATATCGGGCGGCTGGGCGAATACGTGACAAACATCGCGAACGCGGGCATGCTCGGCCTGGCGATGTGCAACGCTGCTCCGGCGGTCGCGCCGTTCGGTGGGAGCGGGCGCGTGCTAGGCACCAATCCACTTGCATGGGCCGCGCCGGGCGCGGAGGGGCATGCGCCGCTCATGCTCGACATTGCCACGTCAAGCGTTGCCGAAGGAAAATTGCGGGTGGCCCGCGTGCGGGGCGAGCAAGTCGCGCCCGGCCTGGTTGTTGATGCCGAGGGACGGCCATCGCAGAATCCCGACGCTTTTTATAACGGCGGCGCATTGCTGCCGTTCGGCGGCCACAAGGGCTACGGGTTGAGCGTGCTGGTCGAATTGGTCGGGCGCGGGCTGGCCGGGACGGATGGCTCGTACCGGCCTGAACAGCGCGGCGTCAACGGCACACTGATCATGGCGCTCAACATCGCCAGCTTTGCGCCACTGGCGCAGTTCACCGAAGCCGCCGAGCGGCTCAGCGGCCAGATTGCGTCGGCTCCGGCGGCTCCCAATTCCAGTGGCGTGATGCTGCCGGGCGAGCCGGAAAGCCAGATGCGCGAGCGACGCATGGTAGAGGGCGTGCCGCTGCCGGAGCAAACGTGGGAGGATATTCAGGAATTGGCGCGGTCGCTGGGGGTATAAATAACCATGAAACCTGTCGGATGTGGCTTCGATGACCGTCATGTCGCTTACGCCACATCCGACAGGTTTCAATATAACTCCCTACGGCGCGCCGGTGTACGTCAGATACACGTCAGCCTGCGTGCCACTGGCCGTGCCGATGAAATGGTAGCCGTAGATGCCAGCCGGATTGCTGGCGCTGAACTGCACCCGCAGGCTCTGCGAATAGCCCACGCGCCCGCTGCGGTCGGCCTGCACCGTACCCGCGACGTAGTACACACCATCCGGCGAAGTAATCCACTCCTGCACGGTTTCGTTCGCGCGGAAGCCGGTCGCCGTCAGGCTGAAGACCGTGCGCTGGCCGCCTTCGACCGGGCTGGCCGCGCCACGAACGCTCGCCGGGCGCGGCGTGCCAAGCGGCGCGATGTAATCACGCGTCAGCTTGAACGGCGCGGTGACGGCGCGGCGGGTCTGCTTGCCCTGCGCGGTGATCAGCCATGTACCTTCGCTCTGCCTGGCTGTGCCGAACACCACGGTGATGCCGCCGTTGCCATCTTTCCGCACCGTGCGAATATCCACCGCCTCGATACCACTGCCATTCGGTTCGGTCAGCCACACGCCAACCTCCTCATTGGGGTCGAAGCCGCGCGCGTTGAACGTAAACGCGATGCCGGGCGGCGCGGCCAGCGGCACAATCGAGCCGGGGCCACGCACCGACAAATCTTCCTGAATGCGGATACCGAGTTTCGCCGGATCGCCGAGGATTGGGTTGACGCGGAACTCGCCCACTGCCGCGCGCCCACTGCGGACGCCCTGCGCAGTAATATGCCATGTTCCCGCGCTGAAGCCAGCCGTCACCACCTGCACGCGCGCGCCGTTGATCGAGCCAGCGCTGTCAGCATTCACGTCGCCAACCGCCAGCACGCCGCTATCCGGCGCGGTCAGCCAGATGCTGACCCGCTCGCCCGGCACAAAGCCGCCACCTTCAACCAGAAACGCCTGACCGGTTGTGACCGCGCCAGGATTTCCACGCACAAAAAGCTGCCCGGACGACGTACCCGGCTGCTGCGGCTGCGGCGCATTCGGGAACGCCGGCGGGCGGGGCGTGCCATCTTCCGCCAGCGGCGCGCCCGGCGCAACGTTCGGCGGCCATGGCGCGAGCAGTTGCTGCGGCACAAGTTGCCGCCCGAGCAGGCCCAGCTTCACGCCATCTTGATGCAGTTCAAAGCGATTGCGCTCGAAGTATTGCACCGTGCGAAGCTGACCATCAGCAGTTTGTTCGGTGAATTCTTCGCTCGTTGGATAGCCGAAAATCGCCAGGCCACCGTTGCCGTCCCAAAAACGCTTGAACGCGCCGCCGAGGCTGTGGCCGGTCTGCGCAAAGTAAGCGCGCGTGCTGGTGCTGGCAAACGGCGCGACACCCGGAAAGTTGCGATTGCCCGTCACCTCGCGGCCAAGCTGGCCCAGCAACACAAGCGGCTGGTTGCCCTGACTGTGCAACTCGAAGCGCGCCCGCTCGAAATACTGCACCACGCGGCCATCCGATTTGCGAACGTACTCCTCGGTGAGCGGATAGCCGAAGATCGCGAGACCGCCATGCTGTTCCCAATAATAGCGGAATGCGCCACCGAGATAATGACCGGTCGGGCCGAAGTAGCGCAGCGAGGTCTGCGCCAGCGCGCTGAAGGGCAGCAGCGCCACCAGCATGACGAGCGCCAGACTGAGACGCAGGAGGGTCGAACGGGCAAAGCTCTGGTTCATCACAGGCTCCGTGATCATGTGTCGCATCCAGAAGCGGATTGTGCTTATCTTAGGGGCGCTGCTGCCGATTGTCAAGACAGATTCACAGCTAGCGCGATGATGAGCGGCGCGTCGAGCCGCTTGTGTCGGTATAATAGAGGTAGAGCAAACAACGGTTCATAATCATTCACCGCATGAGGACATATGCAGATTCCTCCATCTGGCCGGGTCGAACATGTCAACGTTAATCCGAAAGGCGGCGTGCCAAAGCATGCCGTGCCGCACGCCGACATTACCATGAACGGCGTTGCGGGCGACAAGCAGCGCGACCGGCGCTTTCATGGTGGCCCGACACGCGCCGTTTCGCTGTATTCCGCCGAGCACATCGCCGCGCTCCAGGCGGAAGGCCAGCCGATCGCGCCCGGCAGCACTGGCGAAAATCTGACGATCAGTGGATTAGATTGGCAGGCTTTGCAGGCAGGCGACCGGCTGCGCATTGGCGAACATGTCGTAATCGAGATCACCGGCTACGCCGCGCCATGCTGCACTATCGCCGCGTCGTTTAACGGCGCGGAGTTCAAGCGCATTTCGCAGAAACTGCACCCCGGCTGGAGCCGCCTTTACGCCCGCGTGATCGACGAAGGCACGGTGCGCGAAGGCGATCCAGTTGTGTTTGAGAGAGGAGAATAGTAACCAAAGACAATGAACTCATGTGGCAGGCGCGGTATACGTGAGCACGCCATTGACAATCTGTGCCGCCGACGTATACGGATGCGGTTCATGCTTCGTGGGCGAGAGCAGATGAATGATCGGGTACCCATGGGCTTTGAGATAATCCGCAATCAGCGCGCGGTGACAGCGCCACCAGACCGCTTCGGAACACATCAGCGCGATCCGCTCGGTCGCTGCAAGCGCTACCACCTGCTCGATCCCCTGCCGAAATGCATCAGTATCCATATAGTCGGCGTAGGCCCGGAACGATGGATTGCGCCATGCGGTATGGGGCGAATCGGGGCGCGGCTGGCGGCGACCGCCGAGATTTGGGAATGCGAGATAACGTATATCAGCGGCGGCCAGTGCCTCTTCCAGCGGCGGCTGGTTATACTGCGGATAGCGCCGCGAGCCGGGAAAGCGGCGCACATCGCCAAGCACCGTAATCGCCGCGCTTTGGAGCAACTCGATGAACTCTGCGATAGGGCGGGTCGAGTGGCCGACTGTCCAGACTGTTGGATGACTTTCTGGTTGTCCCTCCATGGGCCTTCCCTGCTTGCTAATAGAGAGAACTCATAAACTCTGAACGTTCATGTCATTTCGAGCACAGCGAGAAATCGCTCCAGAAAGATTCCTCACTACGTTCGGAATGACAAAATGTAGAATGTCTATTTGCTCTTCCTATAAGGTGGTGTAGTCTTACGGTACTTCCGGCGTTGCGATGATCTTCTCCTGCTCCCACTCCTGGAGAATGGGACGCACATCTTGAAGTGTTAAATACGTCTTGTTATACAGTCGTGGGTCTCGCCCGCTATACTCAACAGCAACCGTGTTGAGTGGAAACCCTGATAGGTATACCGTTTCGTAATTAATCACTATCTCTTCCTGCATTTGTCCACCTTCGGTCGAATACGTTCCCGGTCCCCTATGAGTTTCTTGTTCGCCCAGCCAGATATACGTGTCGCCTTGCTGTTTGAAAGCAATTGTCCGTTGTGTCGGGTTGTTAATGTACATCATGACATCATAAGTCGCTTTAGATCCTACTGTCCTTCCAAGAGATATTGGTGTATGCGGCAGTATTGGTGTAAATCCTAACGCCTGACGATCCACCGCATTAATTGCACCAATAAAGGGACGAATCTCAGGATCGCTAACATCATAATATTGCTGAGGAGGAGAAGAGAGCACAGAACCTATCATCATATACCCAATGATTCCAAGAATAAGACTACCGATGAGAAGTAATCCTGCAAATCGCCATGGATGGTTCTGACGTACTACCAATCCGACAACACTAGCACCCAGATCACAAAGTGCCACAATAAAAATCGCACCACCTACCATAACAAACAACAGCATGCATAAGAAGATGATTGACATTGCTTATAGCTCCATATGTAAGTAGTGACAATTGTAGCTAATACTAGCGGTCTGATACAGATCATCTCTAACTAACAGTATAACAATAATTGTGATAAAAGTCACTAACATAATTGGGCTGTTTTTGGGCTGCGGGAGTTATACTGAGTCGGTGCCCCCATCATCTCCAATGGTACACTACTTGCCCATGAACACACTGTTATGAACGGACTGCTCCAACTCACCGATTGTGGTTTCTACTGCCCGGCAGGCGATTTCTTCATCGATCCGTGGCAGCCAGTTGAGCGCGCCGTCGTCACGCACGCGCATGCCGACCATGCCCGCCGTGGCTCGCGCGCCTATCTGACCACGCGCGCAGGCGAGCGAGTGCTGCGGACGCGCATGGATCCGGACGCGCAGATTCAGGCCGTAGCCTACGGTGAGGTGATTGAAATTAATGGCGTCCGCGTGTCGCTGCATCCCGCCGGGCATATCCTCGGTTCGGCGCAGGTGCGCGTCGAGCATCATGGCGAAGTGTGGGTCGTGTCGGGCGATTACAAGATCGAGCCGGACGCCACATGCGCGCCGTTCGAGCCGGTGCGCTGCCACACGTTCATCACCGAGGCGACGTTTGGGCTGCCGATCTACCGCTGGGATGCGCAGGCGGATGTGTTCGCCACGATCAACGCATGGTGGCGCGGCAATCAGGCGGCGGGCAAAGCCAGCCTGCTCATGGGCTACGCGCTCGGCAAAGCGCAGCGGCTATTGGCTGGCCTCGATCCCAGCATCGGCCCAATTTTCACACATGGCGCGGTCGAACGCCTTAACGCCGACTACCGCGAAACAGGCATTGCGCTGCCGCCGACGCGCTACGCTGGCGACGTGGAGCGCACATTCGACTGGAGCCAGGCCATGATCATCGCGCCGCCGTCTGCGTATGGCACGCCATGGATGCGCAAGTTCGGCAGCATCTCGGCAGCCTTCGCGTCCGGTTGGATGCGTATTCGTGGGGCGCGGCGCAGGCGGGCCGTGGATCGCGGCTTTATTCTCTCTGATCATGCCGACTGGCTGGGGCTGCTGGCGGCGATCGAAGCGACTGGCGCGGAGCAGATCTGGGTGACGCACGGCTACACCGCCGTACTTACACGCTGGTTACAGGAGCAAGGCTACCAGGCGCAAATCGTCGCTACTCACTTCGAGGGCGAGCGCGAGGAACTGAGCGCCGCGCCGGAGAGCGAGGAACTGGGGAATTGAGGAACTGAGGAGCGGGGGCGGGGTGACCCGGTGAATTACGCATTATGTTTTACCATCGTCCATCATCTATCGTAAATAGCCATGAAAGCATTCGCCGATCTCTACACCGCGCTCGACGAGACGACCAAAACCAACGAAAAGGTTGACGCGCTGGCGCGCTACTTCGCCAGCGCGCCGCCCGACGACGCGGCATGGGCGCTGTATTTCCTGATTGGCCGCCGCCCGCGCCAGGTCGTGCCGAGCGCCCGGCTGCGCCAGTGGGTCGAGGAAGTGGCCGGGCTACCGGAGTGGCTATTCAGCGAATCGTACGACGCGGTGGGCGACTTCGCCGAGACGCTCGCGCTGCTATTACCCGACGACGAAGGACGAAGGACGAAGGACGAAAGTCTCATGCAGAATCCTTCGTCTTTCGTCGGCGGTCATTCGTCAGAAGACTCGCTGCGCTACTGGATCGAGGAGCAGTTGCTGCCGTTGCGCGGCGCGGATGAAGCCGCACAGCGCGAGATCGTGCTGCGCGCATGGACGGAACTCGACCGCGTTGAGCGCTTCATCTGGAACAAGCTTATCACCGGCGGCTTTCGCGTGGGCGTGTCGCAGTTGCTGGTCACGCGCGCGCTGGCGAAGGTCAGCGGCGTGGAGGCGGGCGTGATCGCGCACCGGCTCATGGGCGACTGGGAGCCGTCCGCGCCATTCTACGAGCGGCTGCTCTCGCCCGATACGCAGGACGCCGAGACAAGTCAGCCCTACCCGTTCTGCCTGGCCCATCCACTCGAAGGCGATCCTGCCGATCTCGGCCCGATTGACGAATGGCAGGCCGAGTGGAAATGGGACGGCATTCGCTCGCAGCTCATCCACCGCAACGGGCAGGTGTTTATCTGGTCGCGCGGCGAGGAATTAGTGACCGATCGCTACCCTGAACTGGCCGAAGCAGGCGCGCTGCTGCCGCCCGGCACGGTGATTGACGGCGAGATTCTGCCATGGAAGGACGGCGGCGTGCTGCCATTCGCGCAGCTTCAGCGCCGGATCGGGCGCAAGACAGTCGGCAAGAAGCTGCTGAACGAGATACCAGTCGTGATCATGGCGTACGATCTGCTGGAGCTTGACGGGCGCGATGTGCGGCAGGAGCCGCTGAGTTGGCGGCGCGCAGAACTTGAAAAAGTGATCAACAGTTTTAACCACAGAGACACAGAGAAAACCAAAAATAATAATCTCCGTGACCTGCGCGCCTCTGTGGTGCAAAAAATCCTGCTTTCGCCCATTGTGCAGGCGGCCTCATGGGAAGAACTGGCCGCCACGCGCGAGCAGAGCCGTGAACTCAACGCGGAAGGTCTCATGCTCAAGCGGCGTAGCTCGGCATATCGCGTCGGGCGGGTGCGCGGCGACTGGTGGAAGTGGAAGGTCGATCCGTACACGATTGATGCGGTGCTGATCTACGCCCAGCGCGGCTCCGGCAAGCGCGCCAGCCTGTACACCGACTACACCTTCGCCGTGTGGGACGACGGCCAGCTTGTGCCGTTCACAAAAGCCTATTCCGGCCTGACCGACGCCGAAATCCGCAAGGTCGATGCCTTCATCCGCCGCAACACCGTCGAGAAATTCGGGCCGGTGCGCACCGTCACACCGGAACTGGTGTTTGAACTTGGATTCGAAGGCATTCAGCGCTCCAACCGCCACAAGTCCGGCATCGCCGTGCGCTTCCCGCGCATCCTGCGCTGGCGCACCGACAAGCCGATCGCAGAAGCCGATTCGCTCGACACGATCAAGGCCATGCTGCCCAAAGAAGCGTAATGATCATACGCAACACAGTGCTTCCATATAGCGGATCGATTATAGCCTTTACTGCTGCTATAGTAGGCATGTAAAGTTTCACTCATTATGTGGGAGCAGGCATGACAGTTTTGAATATCGCGCATCAGCGGCTCGCCAGTCAGCATGTTGTCCAGCCAGCGTTCGCGCGCCCCGGCGAGGTTGTGGCGTGGCTGGGTGCGGTACAGGCCCAGGATTATCTTGGCGCGTTGTGGGCCGTGGGGCTGCGCACCCAATGCGCAACCGAGCAAACCATCGAGCAGGCCATCGCCGACAAGGCTATTGTTCGCACATGGCCGATGCGCGGCACGATTCACTTCGTGGCCCCGGCTGATGTGCGCTGGATGCTTGAGTTGCTCACGCCGCGCGTTATCGCGCGAAGCGCCAGCCGCCTCGCAGGTCTTGGCCTGGACGACGCAACCATCTCGCGCAGCGCCGATGTGCTCGCGAAGGCGCTGCAAGGCGGCAAGCAGATTCCGCGAACTGAAATGTACGATTTGCTGGAGCAGGCGAATATTGCCACAGATGGGCAGCGCGGCCTGCATATTCTCGGGCGGCTCGCGCATGAACGGCTGCTCTGCTTTGGCGCGCGCGCGGGCAAGCAGCCCACCTTTGCGCTGCTCGACGAATGGGCGCCGTCGGCAAAATCCCTGCCGCGCGACGAAGCGTTAGCAGCCCTCGCAAAGCGCTACTTTACCGGCCATGGCCCGGCAACGCTGCAAGATTTTATGTGGTGGTCAGGGCTGACTGCCCGCGATGCCAGAGCCGGAATTGAGGCTGCCGCTCCGCAACTTGGGCATGAAGTCATCGGCAGCCAGGAATATTACTTCGCCCCGGACGTGCCGAATGCGCACCAGAACGCGTGCAACGCCTTTTTGCTGCCGCCGTTTGACGAATATCTGGTTGGCTATAAAGACCGCGCGGCGGCGATTGACGCCACAGAAATGGCGCGCGTCAATCCGGGCGGCAACGGCATGTTCAGCCCGATCATGGTGATTGGCGGGCGCGTGGCAGGCACATGGAAGCGCACGTTCAAGCGCGATACGGTTGAGATCGCGTTCAGCCCGTTTATGCCATTGAACGACGCGCAACGCCACGCTTTCGCAGAGGTTGCGCAACGCTACGGCGAATTTGTTGGGAAGACAGCCATTGTGGCGGGTTGAAGCATTATCGGCGTAAATACAGCGCGGCCTCCTGAGCAGATACACGCTACTCGGGAGGCCGCGTTCAGCTTGATATTACGATGCCTTTTCGAGATTCTTCACGGCGCGCAGCATCTGGCCGTCATGCGTGATCGTGAAGCCGAGTCGGCGGCAGATTGCCAGCATGGGCTGGTTCTCCGGCAAGATGTAACCGACGAGTTGTTCGAGCTGCTCCGCGCGGCCAACGTCGAGCAGCCGCCGCAGTAGTTCGGTCCCCAGACCCTGCTTCTGACATGCATCGCTAATCAGCAGCGCGAACTCGCCGTTGTGCGCGTCGCGATCCTTCGACAGCCGCCCGACTGCCAGAATGTAA
Source organism: Roseiflexaceae bacterium (assembly GCA_035765855.1). Taxonomy (GTDB): domain Bacteria; phylum Chloroflexota; class Chloroflexia; order Chloroflexales; family Roseiflexaceae; genus DASTWM01. The sequence continues at coordinate 1,435 of DASTWM010000440.1, read as the reverse complement.
TGCTTGCCGGTCGCCGGATCGCGCTGATCCGCAACGAGCGCAATCTCGCGGTCGTAATCGTTGAAACAAATCCGCGTCAGCCGCTCGTGCGTCACGCGCCAATCGAGCGCCAGCGGGCGGAAGTAGCGCAGGTACACGCTCTGCGCCGACAGCGTTTCGTGGAAGTCAACCATCAGTGGCTCGTCTTCGGGACGAATGGGCCGAATGGTGATCGGCATGCCGTTCTTGAGCGTCCATGGCGCGACGTACTGCGTCGGATACGGGCGAATGGCGAGTTTCGGCAGTTTGTCGAGCGCGGCGTCCGGGTCGTGCAAAATCACACGCGCGTCGAGCGCCGTCATGCCTTCGCTCGACACCAGCAGCGGGTTGATGTCGATCTCCTTGATCCAGGGCTGCTCGGCAACCAGTTCGCTGAAGCGCACGATCAGTTGTTCCAGCGCGGCGAGATCGACCGGCGCGCGACCACGCACGCCTTTCAGCGCCGTGTACATGCGGGTCTGCTCCATCAGGCGGCGGGCCAGCGTCGTGTTGAGCGGCGGCAATGCCAGCGCGCGGTCGCGCATGACCTCGACCAGTTGCCCGCCCGCGCCGAACAGCAACACCGGCCCGAACTGCGGGTCAAGGCTGCTGCCGAGAATAAGCTCATAGCCATTGGTGCTAACCATGGGCTGCACTGTGACGCCCTGAAAATGCTCGATGCCGGCACGCGCGCGCACGGCATCCGTGATGGCGTTGAAGGCCCGCCGAACTGCGCGCTCGGTGCCGAGGTTGAGTTGCACGCCGCCCACGTCGGTCTTGTGCGTGATCGTCTGCGAATACAGCTTGAGCACCACCGGGAAGCCAATTTGCCCGGCCAGCAGCACCGCTTCGTTTTCCGTTGTCGCGACGCGCGTTTCTACCGTCGGGATGCCGTAGGCAGCCAGCATCTGCTTCGACTCAACTTCGTTCAGGATCGTGCGGCCAGCGTTGCGCGCCACCTGGATAAGCTGCTCGACATGCTGGCGTTGCGGCGCGTGATCGTCGGTGGGCAGCGTCGGCGTCTCATACAGGCTGCGCAGATTTTCGCTGTAGTGCCACATGTACTGAAATGTGCGCGCGGCGTCATCTGGATAGGCGAAGTTGGGGATACCGGCATGTTGTAGGATCGCTTCGCCCGCCGCGACCTCTGGCCCGCCCATCCAGCTCGCCAGAATCGGCTTGCCAGGGCTGTGCGCGTAGGGCTTGAGTTGCTCGGCGGTCGCAGTCGGATCGGTCATGGCCTGCGGCGTCAGCACCACCAGCAGCCCGTCGCTCTGCGGGTCGCGCGCGACAATCTCGGCAGCTTTGGCGTAACGCTCCGGACCGGCGTCGCCCAGAATATCGACCGGGTTGTTGTGGCTCCAGTGCGGCGGCAGCATGGCGTCGAGTTCCGCCATTGTTTCCGGCGACAGCGGCG
>DASTWM010000439.1:0-25215 GCA_035765855.1 Roseiflexaceae bacterium | reverse complement strand
CCGGCGAGCGCTTCTTCGTGCCGCTGGTGCCGTGGCTCGCCATCCTGCTGGCCGATGGGTTAGCATGGTTGTACCGTGCCATGCGCGAGCGTCCGCTGTCTGGTCGGCTTGCGCCTGCCGGACTGGCCCTGCTGTTGTTGGTGTACAGCGGCTACGCGCTGGAGCGCAGCGCCGTGCTTGACGCCGTGTATCGCGCGCTTGGCCAGCCGTACAACGCGATTGATTTAATTGTGCAGGGTGATGACGAGAGCGTGTGGGTGTGGCGCGAGCTTGGCTGGTGGTTTCATGATCATGCCGCGCCGGGCGAGAGCGTCGCTGCAATGGGCGCGGGCGCGATTGCGTACTATTCTGATCATGAGACAATTGACCTGCTCGGCCTGAACGACAAGCACATCGCGCGCGTGACGGTGGCGAACGCCGGTGAAGGCACGGCCGGCCATGAGAAGCGCGACCCGGCGTATGTGCTGAATGTGCGCAAGCCGACCTATATTCCGCGCATCTGGGACGATTATTTTGGCGGCGAAGCCGTGTTGCGCGGCCCGTATCAACTCATCACCATTCAAACCCGCTATGGCCGTGAAATGGAATTGTGGAAGCGTGTGAAGTGAAGCTGCTGTACTTTTTGCCGCGCTACGATGCAGCCGCGATCGCGAACGGCACCCACACCGAGGTGATCGCGGTCTGGCGCGCGCATGGCGTTGAAACCGAGATTGTGACGCTAACCGCCGGGCTGCGCCACCCGACCACTGAAACGCTGGATGGCATCACGGTGCATCGGCTGCCGGTCAGCGCCGGGCTGCCGCTCAAACTTGCCAACCGCGCGCTTAGCACACTGCTCCATTATCCCTACTTCGCTGGGGCGCTCGTGCATTATCGCCGCCTGCTCCAGCGGCATAGCTATGACATGGTGCATATCGAAACGGCTTTCCCGCTTGGGCTGGTTGCTGCGCTGCTGCCGCGCCGCTCGTCGCCGCCGCTGGCCGTCACGCTGCCAGGCGCTGACATCATGGCCGAGCCGGAGTTCGATTACGGCTACGGGCGTTTCAAAAGCGTGCGGACGCTCTTGCCGCTGGTGTTTCGCCGCGCGCATGTGCTGCGGGCATGTTCGCGCCAGCTTCAAACGCTGGCGGTCCGGCTCGGCGCTTCGCCTGACAAAATCGTAGCCATTCCCTACAACATCACCAACGACAGCTACCCGCCTGCTGGAACTGACCTTGCGCAGTTCCGTGCGGCTGCGCGAATGGCCATCGCCGCGCGTTACCAGCTCGACGCCAGCAAGCCGATTGTGGTCAGCCTCAGCCGCTTGCATCCATTCAAAGGTGTCGATTATCTGGTGGAGGCGCTGGCGGAACTGAGTTACGTCGGCATGGAGGCGCAGGCGCTGATCATCGGGCCGAGTCGCGTGACGCCGCGCTTCGGTGATTACGGCGCGTATTTGCAGCAGCGCGCTGCCGATCTCGATATGGCGCAGCAGGTGCGCTTTGCCGGGCAGGTCGAGCGGGCCGAGATTCGTGAATACCTGGCGGCTGCCGATGCGGTGGTCGTGCCGTCGGTGGCCGAATCGTTCAACCGCGTCGCGGTCGAGGCGGCGGCGGTCGGCACGCCGGTGGTGGTCACGCGCACGACCGGCGTGAGCGACTACGCCAGCGAGCATGGCTGCGGTCTGGCGGTCGAGCCGCGCAGCAGCAGCGCAATCGCGGCGGCGCTGGCGCAGTTGTTCACCGATCATGGATTGTGGGCGGAGATGAGCGCGCGTGGTCCGGCCATGGCGGCGCAGTTCAGTTCGGAAGCGATTGGCATGGACCTGTTGCGGCTGTACCAGGAGCGATTGTTGATCTGAGCGCATGCCAACTCACACGTCCGCAACGTAGATAAAGATTTCTCTCATCGAAACATAATTGACAAAATAGCATGTAAGTACTAGTATTAGCTTTCCACGAATGTGTGCGAAGGAGGTTTTGTCCCTTTCTGACAAGTCAGAGTGTTATCACCGGCACGTTTCGTATGTACGGGCAGACATGCGGGTGCGTAGCCGCAAATTGCTGTGCATTTTTATGAGAATGCACGTACAGGTCGTCTCCCCAGACAACTCATCGCCACTGTGCGACTCATGCTTCTTCGTGTGGATTCCTCGGGTTCTTACGTCGGCTCTCCAACGCATACCCGCGCGATTTTCACGCAGAGCGCATGATGTGTGATGACCTTCCGGTTTGTCAGCGACACCTTTTGGTATGCATCGTGAGTATATTAAGTTCATTAGAGGATGATGAGAAAAGGAACCTCTCGTCAACACAAGGAGGAGTGTGTTCATGAAGCGTTTTCGCTTGCCAATTGGGTACATTACAGGCGTCGCTGCTGTGCTGCTTGTTGTGTCACTCGTCTTTTTGAGCCGCGGCAGCACCAGTGCAAATGATCAGGATCCTGTGCTTAAGATGCCTGATTTTCCGCCGACGCCGACTGTTCCTGCGCCGCCTGCTGACGCATCAAAGCCATCTGGCACGCGTCTGCTGGGCGATACGTTTACGTCTGAAGGGACGCTGGCGCGCTGGGAATTTGTGGATACTGCGCAAGTTCCCGCCGATAAAGCAAACTGGGTGGTGGAGAATGGGCAGCTGTTGCAGGACCGAACGGGCCTGGACAAGGCACCGAACACCAGCCCGACCATGGCGTTCACGGGCGACCCGCAGTGGGCCAACTATACGGTTTCCGCCAAGGTGTACGATGAGAACAACGCGACCTTTGGGCTGGTAGCGCGCCGGCAGGGCAACAGCTTTTATCGCTTCCGCATGAATGCCGATAGCTATCCTGATACGCCCAAACTGGTCCTGGAAAAGGTTGTGGATGGCGTGGCGACGCCACTTGTGACGAGCGACGGCCCCGGTTATACCCAGCACCAGTGGCACACGGCGGCGCTTACGGTGCGTGGCACGGCGATCCAGGCGACGGTGGACGGCAAAGTGGTTGCCCAGGCGACCGACTCGACTCTCTCCAGCGGGCAAGCCGGCTTGTATACCCTGGAGTTGGGCTACATTCGCTTTGATGATGTCACAGTGGCCGCGCCGTAGCGGAAGGAATGGAGGCCTGTTGCAGCCATGGGGCTGAAGCAGCGCATGATGGTAGAAAGTAATACCACCAGATAACAAGCAGATCGCTGGAGGATCTATGTTTTCACGTTTGTTCGTGGCTCTCACGTTTAGCATGGTGCTGATAGCTGCATCCCTGCCGCAGTCGGCTGCGCACGCCATGCCTGCCGCCATTGCGGTGGTGGCAAACACTACAGCGCCGGACTCAACAAATACCAAGCTCCCTGATATTGCCGGAAGTGGCAATCAGGTGTACATGACTTCAACGCCGGGCGATTATAACAGTGGTGGCTCGGTGCGCGTGTGGCAGAAAAAGGATTCTGACGGCGCGGTGCCGAACGGCACCAATATTGGTGACGCGAGCGGTCAGGCCGATTACCGCACCTCGACCGTAGCTGTTGGGCCGGGCGGGGTTACGTATGTCTCATGGGTTGATCGCGACTCAAATACGAGCTACATAAGCAGCAAACCGGCTAACGGATCGTGGAGTGGCCGGAAAAAGGTTGTTGGCGGCGGTTCCGGTCGCACGGCCCCCGACATGGCCGTGTCGTCGAGTGGAGCCATTTTCCTTATCTGGAGCGAAGGCGGGAAGGCGATCTATCGCGTTTCTCGCGATAATGGTGATAGTTGGTCCGGTGGCGTCGCGGTGTACGGCGATGCACCGTACCGCCGTGTGAGCGTGGCGGCTGGCCCAAATGGACAGGTCATTGCTGGCTACGCCTCGAATAAAGGCCAGATTGTCGTTGGCATATGGAATGGTAGTTCGTTTGACTCGAAGGTGATTGCCAGCAGTGGCGGCTTTCTGGCTGACGCAACCGTATCTATCGGCGGCAACGGCAAGTTCTATGCCGCATGGCGCAGCGCCTCCGGTGGCATCTACTACGCCGAGCGGCAACCTGACGGCTCATGGCCGTCGTCGCGGCTTGCGGGCGGTCAGGCGTTCGGCGTGGTGGCGATCAACGCGGATCCAGCAGGCAATATCCACATCGGCTGGTCGAGCGACCTGTCGAGCAAGTGGGACTTGTATTATGCCTACAAGCCAGTGAACAGCGACTGGCAGGGGCCGCAGCGCGTGGCTTTCGGGGTGACACTTGCGAACCCGGCTATTACAGCAACGATTTCAGATGCGACCTACGGTCATGTTGCGGTTGAGCGCTTCAGCGGCGGTAATCCTTCCCTGACGTATGTGCTGTTCAAATCGGGATCCTCTACAATAGCTCCGGTTATCGATGGGACGCCGCAGATCGAGGGCAATGCGCAATTTTCCAACAAGACGACGGTTAATGTGAGCCTGACTAATGTCAACGGTAAGCCGACTCAGGTACGCTACCATTGGGGCGCAGCGCCGACTGATGCTGATGCATGGATCGATCTGGCTAATGGCACAACCTTCCAGGCTAATGTGCCAGCGGATGCGGGTACAACATCATGTACACCGCTGACGCTGTATACCCAGGTGAGTGACGGAAAAACGGTGCAGTCAGGTACCAGGACGGCCTCGATCACAATCGATCGCGCGGTGCAGGCCAGCGTCATGGCTTCAAACCCGAACATAGCCAGCCTGGCAACCGTTTACACGCCGTTGTCCACCAACGACTCTTCAGTCGAAAATGGTGGCGCAACAGATGGCGATCCGAACTATACGCGCGTGCGCCAGTTCTTCCTGGGCGTGAACAACAGCGGTGATTGCAGCGGCTTGAAGACTGTGGTTGCGGGTGCCTTCACCGCTGCCGTGCCAGAAGGTGGCTTCTCGAACGCGATTCCGCTGCCGGGCGACCCGACTGTTGGCCCGAAGAATATCAGCATTGTGGTGACTGACAACGCCGGTAACACGCTGAACATCACCAAGGTCATCACCTATGACACGGGCGACACGGATCCATCGCCGACGGTCAATAACACAGCTGGATTGCCAGTGCTTCAGCAGGGCGGGACGGTAGCGGGCGATGGCACCAACAGCGTGTTGCAAACGTTGACGTTCTCCAACATCAGAGTGACGGACAATCTCTACGACATCGATAATGATAGGAGCAACGACAACTCGTACTGGGGGGTGTGGATCGCAAATAGCCGCACGGATGTTGGTGCCGAAGACCCAAATCTGAACTGGTACCCTGTGCGCGTTTCACACACCGATCCAAACTTCTCATTGAAGTGGAGTCTGTTCAGTGGCCTGAACTATGGGACGGCAGCCGACAAGACGGGCGACTATTACACTTATGTTCGCTTCCTTGACGGCGCGGGCAATCCTTCGGTCGCCGCGCTGAAGCTCAAGACAACACTCCAGTCCGGCTATACGTTTCCGTCGTTGTCGTTGCCGTTTATCGCGCGCTGACGTATGACTGAACCAGATAACATCTGGAACGGAACGGATGAGGCCAGTGGAGGGAGCAATCCTTCCCTGGCCTTTTCACCGTCGCCAGCACAGGCGCATGTCCGCCTCGCCTACATCGCCTATCCGACGAGCCTGATGCTGCGTTCGGCCAATGCAATTCAAACATGGAGCACGCTGCGGGCGCTGCGCCAGCAAGCGCCAGACACACTGGCGATTGTGCCGCGCTGGTTGCGCGAGCCGTCACGCTTTGCAGAGGTTGGCGCGCTGCATGTGCCGCGCCCGGCCATCGGCAAGCTGTCGCGGCTGTACCGCTCGACGTTGTGGTATTACGCCGAACGTTCAGTATTCGCGGCCATGACGGCCATGGTGGTCGCATGGGAGCGGGCACGCGGGCGACCTGTACACGTCGTCTATGTGCGCGAAACGTTGTGCGCGGCGTGGTGGGCCGCTGTCTGGGGGCCGCTGCTCGGCCTGCCGGTGATCTACGAGGCGCACGATCTGGAAAGCTGGAATCCGTCGCGCGCCAAAGAGCGCTGGGCGCAGCCATTGCTCCATCTGCTCGACCGGGCGGCGCTGACGCATTCGGCGGCGGTGTCGTCGCTCACCGATGATTTTCGACAATTACTGGCGCGGCTCAGGTGGCGCAAGCCAGAGGACGTCGCGGTCATTCCAGACGCGTTCGACGATAGCGCGATTATGCCGGGCGATCGGACGGCGGCGCGGGCGCAGCTTGGCATTCCGGCTGATGTGCCGCTGATTGTGTACGCTGGCATGACGTTTGCCTACCGCGGCCTGGATCGGCTGCTGGCTGCCTTTGCCACCGCGCGAACAACCATGCCCGCCGCGCGCCTTGTGTTTGTTGGCGGGCGGCCAGCCGAGATCGCGCAGTTGCAGACCGAGGCGACGCAGTTGCATGTCAATGACGCGATAACATGGACCAGCCAGCGCCCGCACGATGAAGTGACGCGCTACCTTCAGGCCGCTGATGTGTTAATGATCCCCGACACCGTTACTGACGTGACCGCCTCGCCATTGAAATTATTTGAATATCTGGCCTCCGAGCGGGCGGTGGTGCTTCCCGACATTCCCGCGCTGCGCGAAATCGTGCCGGACACAGTTGGCTATTATTTCCACCGTGGCGACACTGCCGCCATGGCGCGCGCGCTCCAGACTGCACTCGCCGATCCACGGCGCCCCGAACGAGCACATGACGGGCATGCGCTGGTGCAGCAGCACACCTACACCGCGCGGGCCGGGCGCATCCTCGCGCTGGCAGCAGATGTGGTGAGGAAATGTGGTAGGATAGGCCAGTAAAACGTAAAAGTGTGAATAATAAATGTTCATGACAACATCTGATATTGTTGAATCCTACGGTCGTACCATTGCGGCGGACGGCAAGCCAGAATATTTTCGGCTTCACCGCCACCGCTTTCGTACGCTGCTCCAGGCGCTACCGCCCGCGCCAGCCCATGTATTAGAGGTCGGCACGACGCCGGGGCAATTCACCACGATTTTGCGCCAGGCCGGCTACACCGTCGCGGGTGTGGATCTTTTTCCTGAGCAGCGTGCCGACCTGTGGCGCTCGCTCGATGTGGACGTGCGCTTCTGTAACCTCGACGAGCAGCCGCTGCCATTCGAAGACGCGAGCTTTGATGCGGTCGTGTTTTCTGAGGTGATCGAGCACCTGGCTGGCTCGCCGCTGCCCGCCATTCAGGAGATGGCTCGCGTGTTGCGTCCGGGCGGGCGGCTGGTGCTGTCCACACCCAACCAATTTTACTTCAAAAGCCGCATGAAAACGCTGGCTGATATCGTCCTTGGGCGGCCATTCGAGCCATTTAAGGAGTTTCAGCGCGCCATGCAGTTGCAAGGGCCGCAGCGCTATTACAATCACAGCCGCCTGTACACCATGCAGGAGCTGCGCTGGCTGGTGGAGCAAAGCGGCCTCGTGGTGGCGCACGCCCGCTACGCCGATGCATGGGAGCGGGTAGGAATCGAGCCGGGCCGCGTGCTGCGTCACCCGTTGCGCGTGGCGGCCAAAGCCGGGCTATGGCTTCTCACCAGCGCCTTTCCGTCCTCGCGCTCGATGTTGCTGGTCGTGGGGCAAAAATCGAATTAAGCCACGAAGAACACGAAGAAAATGAGTGATATTTTGGAGAGATCGCAAAAGCGCAATTTTGGGATGTCTATTGATCATCTTCGTGTCCTTCGTGTCCTTCGTGGTTCATGCTGGCTTGACCGTGGCATGCTGCTGCTCATCGTTCTGTTCGCGCTCATGCTGCCACTGGCGAATCCGCGCGTTGCCGCCACCGACGAAGTGCAATACTACGTATACCTGCGCTCGCTGCGCTTCGACGGCGACCTCAATTTTGCGAACGATTACGCCCGCTTCAACGAACTGAATCCGCAGTCCGGCATCGACGGCAGCCTCCTACAGCCGAATCGCATCCGTTCCAAGACCGGCCTGTACGGCAACATCGCGCCCATTGGCTCGGCGATCATGTGGTCGCCGTTCTTTCTGCTGGCCGATGGGTTGGTGCATGTCGCCAACCTGTTCGGCGCAGGTATTCCCGCCGATGGCTTCTCATGGCCGTATATCTACGCCGTCTGTTACGCGTCGGCGGTGTACGGGCTGCTCGGGTTGCTGCTCTCATACCAACTGGCGCGCCGCTATGTCTCAGTGTTCGCCGCCACGCTGGCCAGCGCGACGATCTGGCTGGCCACGCCATTGGTCTGGTACATGTTCGTGCAAATGCCGTTTGCCCACGCGACCGGCTTTTTCCTCGTGGCGCTGTTTATTACCATTTGGGAGCGAACGAGAATAAAGAACAACGAGGCATTACCAGGCATCGGGCATCAAGCAGCACGTGTCTATCGTCGATCCTGGCGCGCATGGCTGGCGCTGGGCATGATCGGCGGCTTGCTGACCATGACCCGCGAACAGCTCGGCCTGATGCTGCTCATCCCCGCCGTCGAGGCGCTGGTGCAGTACGGAAGGCTGCTGCGCGCCCGCGCGGCGCTGCGCCCATGGGCGGCGCTGTTTGGCCGGCATGTATTCTTCCTGGCTGTGTTTCTGCTCACGCTGACACCGCAGATTGCAGTCTACCAGATTCTGAATGGCTCGCCGCGCCCGGCAAGCGAAGTTTCCGGCAAACTCAATTTGTGCAGCCCGCACCTGATTGATACGCTCGTCGATTACGATCCGCGACCGAGTTCATGGTGCCATGTGATCGACGATCCGACTGCTGGATTTCCGCCGTTTGCGCATGGCGCGCTGATTTGGAGCCCGGTGCTTGCATGTGCATTGCTGGGCCTGCCGCTGCTGTGGCGGCGCAACCGGATGCTGTGTGCGGTGTTCGTGCTGGCGTTTGCGGCGCAGGTGTATGTCAATGGCGCATTCGGCACGACATGGCATCTCAGTGGCGCATTTGGCTTCCGCCGCCTGATCGAGTGTACACCGTTCTTCATCGTCGGGCTGGCGCTGCTGATCGACATGGTTCCGGCGCGCGGGCGCGGCTGGCTGCTCGTTCCCGCGCTGCTGTTTGTCGCGTGGAATGCCGGGTTGATCCTGAATGCGTCGGTGTTCAACGCCCAGACGCACCTGCGCCAGGAAGGCATGCACTGGCCGAATCTGTGGGCATGGCAGCTTGAGGTGCCGCGCAAAGTCATCGCGCAGGCTGAAAATATTCTGTTCAATCGCTGCCGTTTCATGAAAAATGGCTGCTAGCGCACCTGTTTTTCTATTTGTACGTTCACGCGCATTCTCGCTCAATCATTACCATGAAGCCTGGCACCACCGAGCAATGCCAATCGTATCGCTCGGTTTTCGTGCGCATTGCCGAGATGTGCTATCATAGGTAGAACAAACCTGGTTGAAAGCAAGGCTGTAGAGCCGTTGTTTTCATGCACCGGGGCGCGCGACCACGCTTTGTCGTCACAGCACTCCATCAGTTACTCGACAAACCATCCATGCGCATGCTTTGCGAGGGTACGGTTCATGCATTATCACCAGGCGGGTGACCTGCCGGGATATTGTCGATCCGTTCGCTCTTTCCTCTGTTTGCAGGAGGCATGCAGCATGCGTCGATCGTTCCGCATCGGGTTTGTTTTTGCGCTTATCGCCGTCGTGCTTATCGCGCTTGTGCTGATGATCAATCGGCCAGAGGACACCCTGGAGCGCGCGCGCCAGAGTGGCAGCATTCGGGTGGGATACGCGCCCGAAGCGCCATTCGCGTTTCGCACGCGGGCCGGAAGCGTGACCGGCGAATCACCGGAGGTGGCGCGCGAGGTGCTGCGGCGCATGGGCATTACGAATATCGAGTGGGTGCAAACGGAATGGGGCTCGCTGATTCCTGATCTGAAGGCTGGCCGGTTTGACATCATCGCGACTGGCATGTTTATCACCTGCGACCGCGCGCGGCAGATCGCATTTACCCAACCGACCTTTCGGGTCGACGAGGCGCTGCTGGTCGCAAAAGGGAACCCGAAACACTTGCACAGCTATGCCGACATCAAGGCGCATCCTGATGCGCGTCTGGCTGTCGTCAATGGCGCAGTTGAGGCTCGAATCGCCGAGGAGCAAGGCATACCGCCGGGGCGCATCCTGCCTGTTCCAGACGCGCAGACTGGATTGATCGCCGTTCGGTCGGGCCGCGTGGACGCGCTCGGGCTCACTTCCATTTCTGTTGCGGCGCTGGCCTCACGCGATCCCGCGCATGTCGAGCATGCGACACCGTTCGAGATGCCATTGCTCAATGGGCATGCCGCCGAAGGGTACGGCGCGCTGGGCGTACGTCAGGAAGATCGTGCATTGCTTGAGGAATTGAATCAGCAACTTGAGCACTTTATTGGGAGCGATGCCCATCTGCGCCTCCTTGCGCGCTTTGGCTTCACCCATGATGAACTGCCGACGCAGGATGCGACACCCTTACATAACTGTCAGCCGGGTCAATGAAGCCATCATCACCGAAACCAACTGCCTGGACGGAGCAATGGCCGTTTGTTGCGCTTGTCGTCGTCGCCGCACTCTCGATCGCACTGCTTCAATGGAACCATCAGCGCTGGCAGCAAACGCTTAAAGCGCAAACTGCTGCGCTTGATAACCTGTTGCAGGTACGCATCAACACCAATCGCAGCTACCTGATAACAGAACAGGTGGCTTCCGGCGACCAAACATCGCTGCCGCAGGATGCGCTGGCGTACGCCGACCGCGCGCTGCTTACCATTGACGACTGGCTCGATGGCCGCGATGTATTTGCCCGCGCGATCAGTGATTTCTCCACTGATCCCGATCTGCGCGCCCTGCTGCTCCAGTATCGTGACGGTTTAGTGAACTTCCGCGGGTTAGAGGCGCGCGCATTGCAGGATCCCGCCCGATCCACGGCTGCTGACGCCGTCGACCGGCGCATTGCGTTCTCGAATCTGGAACGGTCGGCGGACACTATTGAGCACATGCTGCATATGCAGCTTGAAGCCACGACCGAGGCGCAGCAACAGCAGCATGTCGTCACGATTGTCTTGTGGAGCGCCTTTTTGCTTGTTCTGGGAACCACAGTGCTGCAAAGTTTGCTGACCCGGCGGGCGGCAATTGCGGCGCTGCAAGCGAGCGAGGAGCGCTTGCGAGCGCAGTACAAAGGCATTCCTGTCCCAACCTACACATGGCAGCGGGTTGGCAACGATTTCGTTCTTCAAACCTATAATGACGCGGCTGAAACCGTTACACAGGGCAGGATTGCACACATTGCTGGGAAGCGTGCCAGTGAGGTGTTTACAATCGAGCAGGGTATTCTGGCAGATTTCGAGCGCTGCTTTGCTGAACGGGCCACCTTCCAGCGCGAACTATCCTATCAGCTGCAAACCGATGAACAAGCCAGAGATATGCTGATCAGCTACGTTTTTGTCTCTCCAGATCTGATCATGATCCACACCGAAGATCGCACCGAGCGCAACCAGCTTGAGGCGCAGCTTATGCGGGCGCAGCGGATGGAAAGTGTCGGGCGGCTGGCGGGCGGCATCGCGCATGATTTCAACAATTTATTAACGGCTATCAACGGATTTGCAGCGCTGGCGGCTGAGAGCATGCCTGCCGATGAGCCCGTGCAGGAGGATCTTGCCCAAATTCAACATGCGGTGGGCCGCGCCGCGCGGCTCACGTCGCAGTTGCTGGCGTTTGCCCGCCGCCAGCAGCTTCAGCCGTCGAATCTGAGCATCAATGAACTGCTGTATGCCATGGAAACGCTGATTCGCCGCGTGTTGCCCGAAAATGTCTCCGTCAGAATTGCGCTGGGTTCGGAGGTGGGAATTGTCCACGCCGATCCTGGGCAACTGGAACAGGTGGTTCTAAACCTTGTGCTGAACGCCCGCGACGCCATGCATGAAGGCGGCCAGTTGATCATCGAGACGGCCAATGTCGAGCTTGATGACGCATGGGCTCGCCAGCGCATTGAGCTGTTGCCGGGGCGCTATGTCATGATCTCGATCAGCGACACCGGGATTGGCATGACGCCTGAGGTGCAGGCGCAGGCGTTCGATCCATTCTTTACAACCAAAGGGCCACAGCAAGGATCGGGGCTGGGGCTGGCGATGTGTTACGGCATTGTGAAGCAGCATAACGGACATATTGCGTTGTACAGCGAACCAGGCCAGGGTACAACTGTCAGGATTTACCTGCCGCAGTCCGAGGCTGAAGCCGTTCAACAGTTGCAGAAGCCGGACGACGCACAGCATCATGGCACTGAAACCATTCTGGTTGCCGAAGATGAAGCGCAGGTTCGTACCGTTATTGTCCGCATGCTGCGGCAGCAGGGCTACACGGTGCTGGAGGCGGCGAATGGCCTCGACGCGCTGAACATGGCGATGCTTCACAGCCCAGGCACGATTCAGCTCCTGATTACGGATGTGATCATGCCCGACATGCATGGCCGCGATTTGGCCGAACATCTCGGGAAGTGGGATTCGTCAATCAAGCTGCTGTTTGTGTCGGGCTACGCGGAAAGTCTTGGCACCACACACCAGCATGTGGATGAAGGTGTGGCCGTGCTTTCCAAGCCATTCTCGGCAGACACCTTAGCGCGCACGATTCGCTCGATTTTGGATAGCGACGCAATCCAGACAACCGCGTAATCATGGGTTCGCGCAGGTGCGGCGGTGTGGTTTTGCGGTTGCTCGGCGCGTGGAGTACAATGGATCGCTGTACGGTGCAGCACGTTTTGCTGCTGCCTTGAAAGGATTGGGTGCATGACAGCTACCGCGCAGTTTCCATCCGAGACCAACGCCAAAGGCGCGTTCGTCCGCCAGCAATATTCGATTCGTGACCGCATCACCGCCGATGGTTCGTCTGCTTTTCCCGCCGAGCCGGGGCGCTACCATCTGTACGTTTCGCTGGCCTGCCCATGGGCGCACCGCGCGATTATTGTGCGGCGGCTGCTTGGCCTGGAAGATGTCATCTCCATGTCGGTGGTCGACCCGATCCGCGATGCGCGCGGCTGGGCGTTCCGCGACGGGCCGGGCTACAGCCACGACCCGGTCAACGGCTTCGCGTTTCTCTCGGAAGCGTACCTGCGCACCGACCCTGATTACACCGGGCGCTACACGGTACCATGCATCTGGGATCGTGTCACTGGCCGCCTGGTGACCAATAATTATCCCGACATCACGATTGACTTCGAGACGCAGTTCAAGAAGTTTCAGCGCCCGGACGCGCCGGATTTGTACCCGGACGCGTTACGCGATGAGATCGACGCGGTGAACGCCGTGATTTACGAAGATGTCAACAACGGCGTGTACAAGGCCGGCTTTGCCGCGACTCAGGCCGCGTATGAAGAAGCGGTGGATGCCTTGTTCGCGCGGCTCGATTGGGTCGAGGAGCGCTTGTCGCGGCAGCGCTTTCTGGCCGGCAATCGCCTGACCGAGGCTGACATCCGATTATTTACCACGCTGGCGCGCTTCGACGCGGTGTACTACGGCCATTTCAAGTGCAACCTGCGCCGCCTGGTCGATTACCCGAACCTGTGGAACTACGCGCGCGACCTGTTCCAGCGTCCCGGTTTCGGCGACACAGTGAACTTCGATCACATCAAGCGCCACTATTACATGACGCACGATCAACTCAATCCCACCCGGATCGTGCCGAAAGGTCCAATCATGGACTGGAACGCGCCGCACGATCGAGCGCGTTTTGCTGAGGAAAGCGCGCGATGAGTGGGCGCGAGTTGCTCATCCGCGATGCGCGACTGGACGAGCGCGCTGCCATCAGCGATCTGACCTGGGCGGCCTACGAGCAGTACACGCAGATCATGACACCCACGGCATGGGCCGGGCTGCGGGACGCGATTCGCAGCGCGCTTGCGACGGAAGAACCAGCGGAGCGCATCGTGGCCGAGCAGCATGGTGAAATAGTCGGCAGCGTCATGCTGTTTCCGGCTGAAACACAGTCCTACGGCGACGGCGGTGCGGTCACCAGCGTGCCAGAATTGCGCATGCTGGCGGTTGCGCCGTCGGCGCGCGAGCAGGGCGTGGGCCGCGCACTGGCGGCGGAGTGCGTGCGGCGGGCGCGGCAGGCTGGTGCCACGGCGCTGGGCCTGCACACCTCGGCCAGCCTGCATGCCGCCATTCGCCTGTACGAGCGCATGGGATTCGCGCGCGTGCCGGAAGATGATTTTCAGCCAGAAGGTGCTGAGCTTGTCATGGCCTACCGTTTGCCGCTCGCCAGTTCCGCCGAGTAATCTTCAACGGGCGCAGGCGAATCTGAAGTCGGCGCAGGCGACGGCGCGAGATCGGCCTGCGCAAGGCGATTGGCGCGCGTGAAGGCGACATCATGATGCAGTTCATGATCGAGGCGCTGGTGATCAGCCTGGCGGGCGGCCTGATTGGCCTGACGCTTGGTGTGCTGATCGCGGTCGTCGTCACCATGACGGGCCTGCTCACGGCGACGCCGAGCGTCGGTGCGGCGGCGCTTGCCGTCGGGTTTGCGGTCGCGGTCGGGCTGTTCTTCGGGATCGCGCCAGCCCGCAGCGCATCCCGGCGCGATCCTGTTGAAGCACTGCGCTACGATTAACGCAATCGCCACAATTCGCCATCGTGGTACCTACCGCCCGAGCTTTTATTGGTTCGGGCGGTTTGTTTTCCATGGAACTTGAGCGCGATTGCTCATGATCTATTTTATGAATGCCGTTTGTTGCTCCATGACGATCCTGACAAAAAGCGCTGCCAATTCTGGATCGAAGTGCGCGCCTGCCTGCCGCTCAATCTCATTCAGCGCCTGCTCGGTCGTCCAGGCATGCTTGTAGGGCCGTGCGTGGGTCAAAGCATCGTACACATCGCAGATGGCAAAGATGCGTGCCGCCAGCGGGATGGCTGTGCTGCTGAGGCCCAACGGATACCCGCGCCCATCCCAGCGCTCATGGTGAAGGTAGATCACATCATTGGCCGTTGGCGGGAGAAATGTCAGTTGCTCCGCAAATGCAGCGCCGATGCATGGATGTTGGCGGATGATGTCGATCTCGTGCGGGTCGAGCGCGCCCGGCTTGTGCAGAATCGCGTCGGGCGTGCCGATTTTGCCAATATCATGAAGATATGCGCCCCAGCGGATAGCGGTGATCTGATTCGGCGGCAGCTCGAGCGCGGTTGCCATGCGGACGGCGAGATCGCTTACCCGGTCGGTGTGGCCTTTCGTTTCCGCGTCGCGGGCTTCCAGCGCCAAACCAAGCGCGCGCATGGCATCTTCATGGGCTTGCGCGGTGCGCTCCTCGGCCACCAGGCGCGCTGTTACATTCGCCATGACCTCAGATACGGCTGCGAACAGGTGGCGCTCATCTCGCGTCCACTCGTGCATGGCGAAGGTGTGCATCAGAAATGCGCCAAGAAAGGCTCCATCTGGCGTATGGACCGGGGCGGCGGCAAGGCTTGCCACGCCCAGTTCCGGGAAACCGAGCGTAGCTGAGTCATGCTGCGTGTCGTCAAAAAAGCAAGCATCGGTGCGCGTGTGCAGCAGTTGCAGCAGCGGAGTTTCAAAAGGCAACCCATGGACTAAAATGCGATCCATGGCCGGTCCGGTTGGCATGACGCCGCTGCTGGCACGCGCAGTAAAAACCGTGCCGCTTGCCTGAAAGTACGCCGCTCCAACGGCCGTGGTACGCTCGGTCAAACATGTAAGTATCGGAACCACCGCGTGAGCGACAGATGGCGCGACCAGGGCGTGTTGCAGGAGTTCAATGATGAGTGGGGCGACATCTGCGGGTTCAGGGTACACAGGGGCAGAGGTGGTTATCGATAATAACGTGTCCATGGAACAAAAACTCCACTAGGCAGAATGACATGTTACGAAAGAATGAATGATACATTGAGCATATACGAACACCCGAACCGTTCTATTACCAACCTGTTTCCATGCGAAAGGGGCGGTTTGAACCGCCCCTTCAAAAAATGATCTCGATTGTTGCGTTGATGCGCTAGGAAGCTGGCTTAAGTTTGCCTTGCATCAGGAGAATGACCACGGGATTGTCGGCGTACAAGGCGTTCTTCCAGATCGGGTCGCTGTCAGGTGGGTATTGGGCGACGCGCGTTCCTTCAAGCGCGGCGTTGTTGCCGTAGCGCTCCCACAGCGGAATGATCGGCAGCAGCTTGTTGAAGGCCATCGCCATGGCGGCCACGGCGGGCTTCTGCTTGGCCTCGTCCATGCCGGAAGCTGTCGCGGTGATCATGGCGTTAAGGTCCACCTGCTGGTTGTCGATCGTCTGGGTGAACGGGAAGCTCATGCCAGGGCCGGGCGAGATCGGCTGATTGAACGTGAGCAGGTCGGCCTCGTACGAGAAGAACGGGTGCGGGTTGCCCGCGCCCCATGCGCGGATCGCCAGCGTGAAGTTGCCGTTCTGCACATCCTCAAGGTGCTGCTGGAACTGCACGCCGCGGAAGGTGGTCTTGATGCCGAAGTCCGTCAGTTGCTGCGCGAGATTCTCCGCCGCTGCCGACCAGTCAGCGAATTCGGCGGGCGCAGTCAGTTCAAATTCCAGCCGCCCGTCGGGACCGGCCCACACGCCGTCGTCGCCCTTCTTGTAGCCTGCTCCGGTCAGCAGTTGCTCGGCCTTACCTGTGTCGTAGTTGTACGGCTCCAGCTTCGCCAGTTCGTCCGCGCTCAGCCATGTGGGCGCGAGGTTGTCGGAAAAGCCGGTCTCGTACTTCACCGCCTTGCCTGAGTCGCCGAGCGAAACGGTGCCATTTTCATCGCGCTTGACGGCGTAGGCGATCGCCTGCCGCACGGCGACATTCGCCAGTTGCTTGTTCTTGTAGTTGAAGAACAGCGCCGGGCCGCTGACCGTCGGCGGGCGGATGATTCGAATGCCGTTATCGGTGAACGACTTTTCGGTGGCGACCGGGAAGCCATGCGTCGCGTAGTCAACGTCCTTGCTCAGCACGACCGGCGTAATGTCGGGCGTCTCGCCCGCGAACAGCACAATGCTGTCGAAGGCCAGCGTATCGGCGGCATACCCGCCGGGGTTCTTCACCAGCGTCAGGCGCGAGGAGGTGATGCTGTTCGGGTCGAGCTTGACCGGGCCGCTGCTGACAAAATCCTTCGGGCGGAACTTGGTCAGTTCGTCGCGCAGCGCCTTGATCTCGGGCGAGTCGCTGGCCTTGTCGAGAATGGGCTTGGCCTTGGCGGCAAAATCCTTGTAAATCGAATTCGGACGGATACGGGTTTCCAGAATAAAGCGCGGCGCAACGCTGGTCGGATTGCTGAAGTGGAAGCGCACGGTGGTCTTGTCTGGTGCCTCGACATTGTCGATGTAGCGCCACACCGAGTTACTCATGACCTTGAGAAGATAGAAGGTCGTGAGCACGTCGTCGGAGCTAAAGTCGCTGCCATCGCTCCACTTCACGCCACTGGTCAGCTTCACGGTGTAATAATCGCCCGACTCGTTGTTCCACTCCGTCGCCAGGAATGGAATGAACTTGCTGTCGGCCCAACTATACTGCGCCAGAGGTGTTTCCAGCATGTTGTTGTAAATGCCGAAGTCCATGAAATCCGTCACGAAGCTGTTGAAGTGGCCTTTCGGTGGCATCTGGTACGGCCACGCGCCATGGAACTCTTTGCCGGTGGATGCCTGCGTTGCTCCGCCGGCTGCAGCTGCTTCGGTCGGCTGGCTTGCACTTGAGTTCGTCGCGGCAGTCGGTTGACTTGAACCTGCACTTGTCTCAGCGGTGGGCTGGCTTGCCTGGTTCGAACTGGCGCTGCTTTCGGCGGTCGGTTGTCCGCCTGTTGCGGGCGTTTCGGGCGCGCTGCCGCCACATGAGGATAAAAGTAACGCGATCGTGGTCAGTAGCGCAAAGAAGAATCTTGATTTCACATGCCCCTCCATCAACAAAATGAACCGAGCGGATTACATGCAAGGGTGATAATGCGTGATACATGTTTCAACGGACGTGGTGCGGCGGCTTCCTCCTTTCCCTTCCAGAAATAATGCAGAAGGCATATCGTTAGCATGCACTCAACGCCCAAGTCGCGCGAGCACGGCAATAATGACAATCGTCAGCAGGCCCGTCGCAACCGCCAGCGCCGTCACAATGAATTCGGCGCTATCGGGCGGCAGAATCACCAGCAGCACCCCGCCGGTCACGACGAGAAAAACGGCGATCGAGAATCCAGCGCGGCCTAGCTCGGGCGTCATGCCGGAACCTGCTCGCGCGCGACAACCCGGCCAGTGGTGACGTGGCATGCTACCAATTGTCCGGCTTCGTACTGCGTCAGCGCTGGCTCGATCACATCGCACGTCCCGGCTTCAAACAGCGGACAGCGCGGGTGAAAGGTGCAGGCGGGCGGCAAGTTGAGCAGGTTGGGAATGTTCTGGCTTGCCAGCATGATCCGTTCCTTGTTGCGCGTCAGGTCAGGGTCGGCCTCCGGCACGGCGCTGAGCAAGGCCCGCGTGTACGGGTGGCCGGGCTGGTTCACGATCTGCGGCGTGCGCCCGAACTCCACCATGCGGCCAAGATACATCACGCCGATCTGCCCCTGCCATGCGAAAAACTTGGCAATCGCCAGGTCGTGGGTGATAAACAAAAAGCCGACGCCGAGCTGCTCACGCAATGTGATCAGCGTCTTCAGCAGGCTGACGCGCGTCGATACGTCCACCATGGAAACCGCCTCGTCGGCCACGATAAAGCTGGGATTCACCGTGAGCGCCCGCGCAATCGAGAGCCGCTGGCGCTGCCCGCCGCTCAACTGATGCGGGAACTTGTCATAATAATCCTCAACGGGCGAGAGTGAGACTCGATCGAGCAATTCATAGACGCGCTCGCGGGCATGGCGGCGATTACGCACCAGCCCATGGCGCAGGAGCGGCGCGCTCAGGATTTGTGCCACGGTTTGCGCCGGGTTGAGCGAGGCATACGGATCCTGATGAACAAGCTGCACGGCGCTACGGTATTCCTGCCAATCGCGCCGATTCAGGCTCCAGATGTCGCGCCCGCGAAACAGCACTTGCCCGCTCGTGGGGCGGCGCAGCCCCGCCGCGATCTTGCCAGTTGTCGTCTTGCCGCAGCCGCTTTCGCCCACCAGGCACACCGTTTCGCCTTCACGAATAGCGAACGACACGCGATCGACGGCGCGCATTGGCTTGCCATGCGAGGAAAACACCTGCGATACCTGATCGAGTTGCAGCACCGGGTCGCTCATGACGCCTCCTGTTGGCCGTTGGTGTGCTGGCCGTTGGTGCTGGCGCGGCGCTTCGCCATGTCGGCGCGCACGGCTGCCCAGTTATGGCAGGCAACGAAATGCCCATCGCCAATCTGGACCAACTCCGGCTCCTCGGTGCGGCTGCGCTCGGTGGCGTAGGCGCAGCGCGGGTGGAACTTGCAGCCGCTCGGCGGGCTGATCAGATCGGGCGGCGCGCCCTCGATCGACATCAGATCGGCAAATGCGCCGCTGACCGTCGGCACCGCGTTGATCAGGCCGACTGAGTACGGGTGTCCAGCCTGATAGAAAATGTCGTTCACCGGCCCAATCTCGATGATCCGCCCGGCGTACATGGTTGCAACGCGGTCGGCCAGCTCGGCGGCCACGGCCAGATCGTGCGTAATGAAGATCATGGCGAAGCCAAGTTCTTCCTTGAGGCGGCGCAGCACGTCGATCACGGTGCGCTGCGTCAGCACGTCCAGCGCGGTGGTCGGCTCGTCTAAAATCAGAATCTGCGGATCGAGCAGCAGGCTCATGGCGATCAGCACGCGCTGGCGCATGCCGCCGCTCAGTTCGTGCGGGTAGGCGTCGATCACGCGGCGCGGCTCAAGTTGCACCAGGCCGAGCAGTTCCATCGCTCGTTCGCGCGCCTTGGCTTTTGGCATGCGCGTGTGCGCTTTGATCGTGTCCCAGAAATGATCCCACACGCGCAGCACCGGATTGAACGCGTTCTGCGCGCCCTGAAATACCATGGCACATTCTGACCAGCGAAAATGCCGCAACTTATCAGGATCGGCGGCGGCCACGTCGATAAACAGATTGCCATGCTGGTACTCGATGCTGCCGTTGCGGATCTCAGCCTGTTTCGGCAGCAGGCGCACCAGGCTCAGACCGAGCGTGGTTTTGCCGCAGCCGCTTTCGCCCACCAGGCTGATGCTTTCGCCGCGCCGCAACTCGAAGCTCACGCCGCGCACGGCTTGCACCAGCCCACGGCGCGCCTGATACGTTACTTCCAGGTCTTGCACCGACAGCAGCACGTCGGAGCGGGCGGGCGCGGTGTGAAGCTGGTTGTCTCGAAAGAAACGTTGTCGCATGATTTCTGCTACTTATTGATTATGATCCGCGAAGGACGCGAATAAACACGAAGGAATTGACAGAAAAACAGTATCTTATTCGCGTCCCTGCGCGTGACTTCGCGGATGAATTATGACCGCAGGCGCGGGTTGAACACCTCGGCGCAGCCGCGCTCCAGCGCCACCAGCGTCAGTTGAAACAGCGAAATGGCCAGCACCGGTGCCATGATGTACCAGAAACTATCGCGCGAGAAGATCGCGCCGCGCGTATCCGCCAGACGGATCATCACGCTCCAGTTCGTGCCAGAAAGCGGCACCACGCCCAGAAACACCAGCGTCGCCTGGAAGCCCATGGCGGCGGTGATCGCCAGAATGAAGTTAATCGTGATGTAACTCATCATGTTCGGCAGCACTTCGCGGAAAATAATGTGTCCAGTGCTGAGGTCCAGCAGCCGCGCCGCCTCGATAAAATCGCGCTGCTTGATCGCAAGCACCTGCGAGCGCACCGCCCGCAGCAGCCCCGGCCAGCTCAGCAGGCCGATGATCAGCACCAGCGCCGCCGGGTTATCGACCCGAATAAAGGCCGCCAGCACGATTAACAACGGTAGTTGCGGAATAGTCAGCCAGATGTCGGTCAGCATCATGAGCGCCGAATCGATCCAGCCGCCCGCCACTGCCGCCAGCGCGCCCAGCCCCGCGCCGATCACCGTCGAAAGCAGCGCGGCCACGATTGACACAATGATTAACTCGCGCCCGCCATGGATGATTTGCGTCCACACGTCCTTGCCCTGGCTGTCGGTGCCGAGCGGATGCTGCCACGAGAGCGGCGCGTAGATTTCGGACACCTTGACGGTGGTGTCCAGCGGCACAATGTACGGGCCGACAAACGTCAGCAGAAAGAAGAACAGCAGCCCTATCAGACCAAGCAGCCCGACGCGGTTGCGCGCCAGTAGCCGAATAGTGCCCCAAATACTGCTAAACATGTTTGCGATGCCGCTAAGCACCGGCACGTCGGCAGTAAGTTCGCGTGTAGCCATGGTTATTCACTCTTTCCAATGCGGATGCGCGGGTCGAGCAGGCCGTAGCACAGGTCAGTGACAAGGTTGGCAACCACCACGGAAACCGTCAGAATGAGAAAGATGCCCTGCATCACCGAATAATCGCGCTGAATGACCGAGTTGATCAGTTGCAAGCCGATCCCCTGGTAGGAAAACAGCCGCTCGATCACCGCCGAGCCGCCGATCAGCGTCGCCAGCGAGAGCGTAAACTGCGTGACGAGCGGCAGCGCGGCGTTGCGCCCAACATAGGCCGTGGCGATCCGCCCGTCGCTGAGGCCGCGCGCGCGCGCAACCAGCACATAATCTTCGCCCAGCGTCGCCAGCGTGCTGTTACGCATGCTGAGCATCCAGAAGCCAACCGTGGTAATAATATACGTCGCGATCGGCAGCGCGGCATGGCGGAAAATATCGACAAGAAACGTCCAGGTGAAGCCGGGTTTGATGCCGGGCGAGGTCGCGCCGCGCAGCTCGGCGAAGTTCACCAGCCGCCATTGCACAGCCACAAACACAATCATCATGATGCCAATCAGAAATGGCGTGATACTGGTCGTAATCGACGCAAACAGCGACAATATATTGTCGAGCCAGCTTTCGCGGCGGTAGGCCATGATCATGCCAAGCCCAATGCCGACGATAAAGCTCAACAACAGGCCAACGCCGACGCTGAACAGCGTCCATGGCAGAAACTGGCGGATGATCAGGCTGACGGGCGTGCCGGTGCTGCGCAGCGACAGGCCGAGATTGCCACGCAGCAAATCGCCAAGGTAGTTGAGGTATTGCTGCCACAGCGGCGCGTTGAAGTCGATCGAAAACAGCGACGCGGCCTGGCTCGCCGCATCCTGATAGCTCATGCTGTACTGGCTCATCAACTCGCCGATATAGATCTGGAGCGGGTTGGACGGCATCAGGCGGATGAGAAAGAACAGCAGCGACGTGACAAAGAAGATGGTAAACAGCGCCTTGAGGATGCGCCGCACAATGAAGCTGGAGCCAAACGCGCCGACCCACCGCCGCCATTCAGCGCGTGGCCGCTGCGCCGCCTCGATCATAACCGATTGATCCATGTGTCTATCCTCCGCCTGCGATCATTCAAGTGAGATCGGCTGCATCGCGCCGGTGCCTGTGGGGCGGCCCGGCACGCGCTTACTGGATGGCACCATCATACATCGGCGCGCGTATTCCAAAGGGAATATCGAGATATACGATCGGCAAGCATCATTGCTCATCATCATGTGTGTTTCAAGGATTAGCCAGAAACGACCACGTTTCTGAGGCGCTGCATGTGCCGTCGCTGAGTCGGTTTATGAAAAGCGTAGCATGTGCAACAGCGGTGGCGACCTGCGCCAGTTCGGCAGCTACGCATGGATACGGCACGGCATGTGGAAAACGCCGCAGAGTATAGCAAAGCTTTTTTATACTGTCAATCTGTATCAAAGCTCTGCATGGACCAGCATGGACGCCAAACGAATGTCGCAATGGGCCATGACATACCGGGCGTGCTTCTGGCGCTCTGCACAACAAATGCCGAGTCAACCGCGCGCTCGTACAAGCGCAATGCGAAACAGAAAGGAAAAATGTAACGATCGGGAGATAATTAGTTCAGTAAACTTGCAATAAGACTATATACCATCCTTCTGAACCTGTCAAGCGGGTATTTTATTGCTCATTTTCCTGCGCTAAACGAAGGAAAATTCCATCTTGACGGAACAAAGCACCCTATGCTATAGTCGCAATTGTCAACTCTCTAAACAAACTGCCACATGGACGCTCTTCATCAAAAAGCGACACGCCAGCACACCAAGGGACATAACAGCCGCCTTGTGCTGCGCACGATCTACGACGCGGACGAGATCAGCCGCGCCGATTTGGCGCGCCGCACGCGCCTGACGCGCACAACCGTTTCGGATGTGGTCGGCGATCTGATCGAGCAGGGGCTGGTCGAGGAGGTGGGCCTGGGCTCCAACGGCATCGGGCGCACGCCGACGCTGCTGAGCATTGCGGAAGATGCGCGCCATATCGCCGCTGTCGATATCACTAATACCGAAATTCACTGCGCGCTCGTCAACCTACGCGGAATTGTCCGGCGGCAGATCACGCAGGACATTGCCGGTCAGGACGGCAACATGGTGCTGGCGCAACTCTGCCAATCGCTGGATCAGTTGGTTCGCAGCGCCGGCATGCCGTTGCTCGGCATCGGGGTCAGCACGCCCGGCCTGATTGACGCGGCCAGCGGCAGCGTGCGGCGTGCCGTCAGTTTCGGGTGGAAAGACCTGCCGTTGCGCGATATTTTGCACGCCCGCTACAACCTGCCGATCTACGTCGCAAACGATAGCCATATGGTGGCGCTGGCCGAGTACATGTTTGGGCAGCATCAGCACAGCTCGGAGCTGGTGGTGATCAAAGTTGGGCATGGCATTGGCGCGGGCGTCGTGCGCAACGGCCAGTTGCTCCACGGCGACATGCCCGGCGCGGGCGAGATCGGCCATGTGGTCGTGGTCGAAGATGGCCCGCCGTGTACATGCGGCAACGCTGGCTGCCTGGAATCGGTGGCGAGCACGCCGGCGATCGTGCGACAGGCGCAGGCTGCCATGCACGATCATGCCGAGTCGTTGCTGCACCGCTTTGCTGGTACGCCGGAAGCTGTCACGCTCGAAACGGTTCTTCAGGCGTTTCTGGCCGACGATCCCACCACGCGCCAGATTATCGTGGATGCCGGACGTTACCTGAGCATTGCTGTCGCGAATCTGATCGCGATTCTGGGTATTCAGCGGGTCGTCATCACCGGGAAAATTGCGCCGTTCGGGCAGATCCTGGAGGATGCCATCCGCGAGCAGGTCGGCCAGCGCGTGCTGCCTGACCTGGCGCAGGCAACCGACATCGAGGTGCTGTCACAACGGAGCGACACGGTGCTGTTAGGTGCCGCCGCGCTGTTGCTGACCAACGAACTGGGACTGGCGCGGCTCCTGACCAGGCCGCCACGCGAACAAGTGCTGCGATAACGTATTCTTCCGTTTCAAGAGAGAGAGGAACAAGCATGCCTCCCATTTCACTCATGGTTGTTGGCGCGGGTGTGCGCGGCACGAATTACGCCAGCTACGCGCTGCACCACCCCGACGCGGTACGCATCATCGGCGTGGCCGAGCCGCGCGCGTGGTGGCGCGACCGGCTGGTGGACGAGCACGACATGTCGGACGAGTACGTGTTTTCCGACTGGCGCGAAGCTGCCGCCATGCCGCGCTTCGCCAACGCGGTCGTCATCACCACGCAGGACGCGATGCACGTCGAGCCAGCCGTCGCGTTCGCCAACAAAGGTTATCACATCCTGCTGGAAAAGCCGATGGCACCCGACGAGGAAGGCTGCCGCCGGATTGTGGAAGCCGTCAAGGCTAACGGCGTGACGCTGGCGGTCTGCCATGTGATGCGCTACACCCGCTACACGCAGATGCTCAAATCGATCGTTGAATCGGGCCGCATTGGCGAGGTCGCCAGCTTGCAGCATCTGGAGCCGGTCGGCTACTGGCACCAGGCGCACTCCTATGTGCGCGGCAACTGGCGCAACGAGGCGCTTTCGTCGCCCATGCTGCTGGCGAAATCGTGCCATGACCTCGACTGGATTCGCTACATCATGGGCAAGCAATGCACGCAGGTTTCGTCGTTCGGCAGCCTGAAGCACTTCCGCGCGGAAGAACGGCCCGCAGGTGCCGCCGACCGCTGCCTCGACTGCCCGGTCGAGCCGGACTGCCCGTACTCGGCCAGGCGCATCTACATGCGCTTCCTTGAGCGCGGCAATCGCCGCTGGCCGCTGGAGGTGCTAACGCCCGATATTTCCGAGGAGGGCGTGCTGGCGGCGCTGCGCGACGGGCCGTACGGGCGCTGCGTATACGCCTGCGACAACGACGTGGTCGATCATCAGGTGGTCAACATGAATTTTGTTGATGGTAGCACCGCCTCATTCACCATGACAGCATTCACGAAGCAGCGCAACCGCGAAACGCGGCTGTTC